>NZ_AP031500.1:317500-635000 GCF_042847215.1 Gilvimarinus japonicus | reverse complement strand
CAAAGCCTATATCTTCGGCGCTCATACCAAGCTCCGCAGCACGCTCCCAGCGCGGCCTAATTTGCAACATGGGCTGTGATAACGACAGACTAGAAGGCTGTGTTTGGATGCGGGGACCGTCAAAAATCTCTTCGGCCCGGGCAAGCGCATCACGAGCAACCTGATAGGCGTCAGCCAGGTTAGGGCTGGATATCTCTAAATTAACACTGCGGGTACCGCCATCGTTACTACTAATAATGGAGCCGCGGGCGGCAAAGGCGCGCATGCCCGGGTAACTCTCATATTTTTCCACTAAGGCATCCATCAGCGGCTCGATCTGCCCGGGATCTTTTGTCTCCGAGATAATGCGCATACCGCTCGCCGACACCCCGAGGTTTACATACTTCATCGCCGGGACTTCAGTCTCGCCGCGCGCAAACGCTTCGGGCTCATCATCCACAAACGGCATAAAGTAATCTTGCACCTCTAAGGCAATCTGTTCCATTGTCTCAAGGTTGTAACCCGGCGGAGCATTCATCGAGGCAAAGGTTTTTGCCTCTTCCCCCTCTGGCAGGTATTCAGCAGGAGGTGTCAGCAACAGCACAATAGCGCCGCTGGCAAGCACCGTTAACAACAAACAGCTGATACGCCGGCCAGATGTGGCAAACAACCACGACAACTTATCGGTCAGCACACGGCGCCAACGGGTATCGTGATTTTTTGAGTGCAATGACAACCGCGCGCTCGCGGTAGGAATCACCGTAATCGCCACCAGCATCGAAACAAAAATAGAGGCAGAGATCGCAATAGCGATATCGGAATAAAGCTGACCCGCCTCTTCGGCGATAAACACCACGGGCAAAAACACCATAATCGTGGTCAACGTAGAAGCAAGCACGGCCGGCCAAACTTTTTTAACGCCCTCGACGGCCGCTTGCATACGTTTTAACCCCCGCTGGCGCTCAAGCTCGATACTCTCGAGCACCACAATGGAGTTATCGAGCGTCATGCCAATGGCAAAGGCCACTCCGGCAAGAGAGATTACATTAATCGTTCGACCCGCCGCCAACAGGCCAATAAACGCTGCAATGGTACAGATAGGAATACCCACAACACCCAACGCCGTGGCGCGAAACGAGCGTAAAAAAGCGTACATAATGACGGTGGCCAGCAGCGCCCCGAGCACTAAGTTCTTCCACACGTTAATGATCGAGTCATTCACGTAAACCACATCATCGGCGGTGCGTTCGAGAATCATCCCTTCGGGCTCAAGCAGCTCGCGATTAATGCTCTCTACCTCGGCCATCATCGCCTCTTTAATGGCCAACACATTCGAGCCACTTTCACGGCGCACCGACAAACTAATAACCGGCTTGGTATTCACAAAGGATTTGTCGCGAATTTTAAAATGATCAAAGCGTACTTCGGCCACATCCGCCAGGCGGGTCACGCTGTCACCGTCACGCTTAACAATAAGCGCTTCCAGCTCTTGCACCGAATCAAACCGCCCCAAGGTCCGTAAAAGGTAACGCCGCTTGCCACTGGTCACCTCGCCACCAGAGATATCGCGGTTGCGCAAAGAGATAGCCGTGCGCACATCTGCCAACGTCAACTGGCGCTGAGCCAGAGCATCTGGGTTAAGCCGAATTTGTACCTGCCGTTTGGCACCACCACCGACACTAATCTCGGACACCCCCGGCACGCTAGACATGCGCGGGCGCACATTGTCCTCGATATAATCGCGCATCATGTCCATATCCAGCCCACGGGGGTTACCGTCGAGCGGCGAGATACGAAAATACATAAACGAATTGGCGGAGAATGAGGTTGCGTATACTTGAGGCTCATCCACATTCACCGGATACGAAGGCACCTGAGTCAGAGCATTATTTACCCGAATCAGGGTTTCGGTTATATCTACCCCAAAAGGAAATTCCAGCTCAATGCTCGCCTGCCCCAAGCTGGCCGACGAGGTAATTTCCTCCAGGTAAGGGATATTGCGCAGGTATTCCTCCTGCTCGATCAGGATCTCTTTTTCCACATCCTGCGGCGTCGCACCGGGCCACTGGGTGCGAACACTGATCGTGCGCACCTCTAAGTCGGGGATCATTTGCACCGGTATGCGCAGCGCCGCCAGTACCCCCAACACACTGATGATTAACACCGTAACGGTGACCAGAATTCCGTGGCGAACAATGCCCTCAAACATAGTCTGGCCTCACTCAGTTGGATTGATTCGAGCGGCGCAGCTGAACGCGCTGCCCCTGTTGCAGCGCCTCGTTGCCGCGGGTCACTACCACTTGCCCGCCACTGAGCCCTTGAGTTATCTCAACCCGTCCGGCAAAAGCCACCCCCGGGGTAACCTGCACCTCAGAGACAGCCACCTCCTCGCCAAAACTATCCGACTCGGCCACCCACACCACAGTGCGACCATCCGGGTAACGCAACAATGCATCCCGGGGGACCGTAACCGAGCGGCGCCCGGCGTCGAGATTAAGGGTGGCCGATACCGCCATGCCAGGGATGGATTGCGGGACATCAGCCGGCAGCGATGCTCGCAACAAAAAGGTGCGAGCCCCTGGGCGACTGAGCGGTACCTTGCGAAGGTTTACAGCGGTAAAGGTTTCGTTTGGCGCCGAGTCTAGTGTCATTACGACCCGGGTTTGCTCGTTAATACGGTGAAAGTATCGCTGAGGCACCTGAAAATCTACCCGCAATTGCTCGGTAGACACCAACTCAAGTAACGCTGCGCCCGGCTCCACCCACTCGCCCACATCGGTATGCTTAACACTCACAGTGCCGGCGAAAGGCGCCGTCAGGCTATGCTTTTTCAGGCGTGCTTGAGTTAGGGCGCGATCGGCCTCCGCCACCTGCCGATCGGCTCGGGCACTGGCGAGCGCCGCCTGGCGGGCACCAACTTCGGTGGCGGCGATATTGTGCTCGCGAACCAAATCCTGAGCCTCAGCCAATAACCGTTGCGCCTCGGCCTCTTGAGCTTGAGCCCGGGCCACATGAGCCTCGGCCCCATCCAGCGCCAGCCGCGTAAGCTCCGAATCCAACTGCAGCAGCGGCTCCCCGGCAGCCACGTGGTCCCCGGCATAAACATCCGCACGTTTTACCACCCCGCTAACCTCGGCCGACAGCGACGACAACTGCAATGCGCTGACAGATCCGGTTAAGGGTATCGGCTCGACAACGGCTTCAGGCTGCACTATTACGGCCTCGACGGTAACCTGTGCACGGGCAAAAGCCGCAGTGAAGGTTACCACAGCCAAAACACTAAAAACGCGGAGCCAACGCACCGCTCGCTGAATGAACATGGTTGATATCCCCAGAGAGTTGCTGCTTCAATGCGGCACAGCGCACTCGACCAAGCAAGAGGCACTGCGACTCAGGCACTCAGCATACACAGCTTTCGCAACGGGATAAAACGGCCAGCTCCGGCCAGAGCTGGCGCAGAGGCTTTAACCTACTTGAAACAGGTGATACTTCTTCTTACCCAGCTTGGCCACATAAAAACGGCCAAACTTGGCGCGCTCGGCGGCAAAACACGCGGCCGCATCGAGGTTTTCTTCAAAGCTGATCGCCGCACCGTTTATCGTCACAGCGCCGCGCCCCAACGCATCCTTTACTTGCTTACCAGAGGCGGCCATCTCGGCATCCACCAGCCACTGGGTCAGTGTTTTGTCACCCAACTGATCGCGCGCGAGCTCAGACGAAGGCAAGCCATCCAACTTCAGCTGCTCCAGGTCCGACTCATCCAACTGATCCAAACTCCCGGAAAACAGCGCCTCGGTAATACGCTCGGCCGCCTGTAAACCTTGCTCTCCGTGAATCAGCGCGGTCATTTCCCGAGCCAATACGCTCTGGGCTTGAGGCCGCCCCTGAGCCGCTTTATCCTCTTCCTCGATGGCGGCGATGTCGACCAGCGGCAGGAAGGTGAAATAACGCAAAAACTTATATACATCGGCGTCGGCAGTCGCCAACCAGAATTGGTAAAAAGCGTAAGGTGACGTTTTGGCCGGGTCTAGCCACACGGTGCCGCTCTCGGTTTTGCCAAACTTGGTACCGTCCGATTTAGTCACCAGTGGCAGCGTCATGCCGTAGGTTTCACCGCTGTACATACGGCGCGCCAAATCGATGCCGCCTGTAATATTGCCCCACTGATCCGAGCCACCAATCTGCAGCGTGCAGTTATGGCGCTTATAGAGCTCGGCAAAGTCGTAAGATTGCAGCAACATATAGGTAAACTCGGTAAACGAGATACCCGCCCCTTCACGATCGATACGCTGCTTTACCGACTCTTTGTTAATCATGTTGTTAACGGAGAAGTGCTTGCCCACATCGCGCAAAAAGTCGAGCACATTCATGTCGCCCACCCAGTCGAGGTTATTGACCACCTCGGCGGCGTTGTCACCGCTATCAAAGTCGATAAAGCGACTCACCTGAGCCTTGAGCTTATCGGTCCAGCCCGCGACGATATCCGGGGTGTTGAGCTTGCGCTCGGCGGCTTTAAAGCTGGGGTCACCCACCAAACCAGTAGCGCCGCCTACCAACGCAATGGGTTTGTGGCCGGCTTGCTGAAAGCGCTTTAGCGCCAACAGTGGCACCAGATGACCGATATGGAGACTATCGGCGGTGGGATCGAAGCCGCTATAAAGGGTACGACTACCGGATGCCAAATAATCCGCCAGCACATCGCCACCGGTGGTCTGTGCAATCAACCCGCGTTTTTGCAGATCGTCTAATAGCGAAGCATCGATCGTCGTCATGAAACTATTCACCCAGTAAATAAACTGTAACCACATAGAGAAAAGCACCGGCTGACGCCAATGCCAATAGGCGGGCAAAGATACCCGAACCGTTCACAAAAACAAACCCCTGAGCCCTTACCGTGCAACTTTTTGATGGCCTCGTGGACTAACCATCCAGCGATAAAAACAGCCTTTAAAAGATCAAAAAACGATCACAAAAGATCGATATTAAAGGCCTTTTCTGATATAACTAAGCGCAATTGATGCTTTATTTAGGTTTAAATGTTTCATGCAACCCCCTGAAAAACAACCACTACCGCGCGCCTTGCGGGCATTCTCTCAGTACCCCAAAGGTCACATGGCCGCGGCTGGGGCACTAATTTTCGCCTTGGGCGTATGGGCCGGTGGCAGTTTCGACGCCCCCTCTCAGCCTGAGCCTGCCAACAGTGCTCGCGTGGCCTTAACGTTGCCAGCACCTGACAGTAGCGCAAAGCCCGACACCCTTAAGAACACGCAGCCATCCACAGCTGCTGACACAGGTGCCCCAGCGCCGAGCGTAACCGCCAGTGCCGCGCCGTCAGAAGCCTCAGCGCTTACTCAGGAGGCGTCGCCCTCGGTGACTGCCGCCGCAGCGCCTGCACTAACAAAAAAATCGTTTACAGTGCGTTCGGGGGATAGCCTATCAACCCTATTTAAGCGTGCAGGACTAAACGATAGCAATGTTTACGAGCTGACCAGCACCTGTAAAGAGGCAAAAGGCCTGACGCGCATTATGCCCGGTCACGAGATTGTCTTTTATTTAGACGACAGCGGTAAATTGCAAAAGCTCAGCCACATTACCAATCGCCTTAGCAGCACGCACTTTGAGCGCGCCGACGAAGGCTTTGTCAGCGCGCAAGAGATCAAAAACCCCGAGCTGCGGCCCGCCTATAAAGAGGCGACCATTAATAGCTCGCTGTTTTTAGCCGGCCAAGCGGTGGGCATGCAAGACGCGCTTATTATGGAGTTAGCCAATATTTTTGGCTGGGATGTAGACTTTGCACTGGATATTCGCAAAGGCGACCATTTTAATGTGCTTTACGAAGAGAAGTTTTTAGACGGGGAAAAAATCGGCACCGGTGCCATTCTCGCCGCCGAATTCACCAACCAAGGCCATAAGTTCCGGGCGGTGCGCTACACCAATGCCGCCGGTGATAGCCACTATTTTACGCCCGACGGCGAAAGTATGCGCAAGGCTTTTTTGCTGGCGCCGGTAGATTTTCGGCGGATCAGTGGCAACTTTAACCCCAAGCGCTTACACCCTATTTTTAAAACCGTACGGCCCCACCGCGGCACCGATTACGCAGCCAACACTGGTACCCCGGTATGGGCATCTGGCGATGGTCGCGTGGTTGCGGCAGGCTACACCAAACCCAACGGTAACTACGTATTTATCCAGCACGGCAACAACATACAAACCAAGTATCTGCACTTGAACAAAAAAATGGTTAAGACCGGTCAACGGGTTAAGCAAAAGCAAATTATCGGCACCGTCGGCTCTACCGGCTACGCTACCGGGCCGCACTTACACTATGAGTTTTTACTCGACGGCGTGCACCGCAACCCGCGCACCATTGTGCAAAAGCTGCCCAAAGCGGACTCAATACCCAAGGCCGAGATGGCGCAGTTTCGCGCTCAAACCGAGCCTATGGTTGCCCAACTGCAACAACGCTACAACGCCAATCGCCTAGCTCTGAACAAGAGCGAAAGCACGATCAACTAAGCGATGACCACCCCTGGCGACGTAGGCCCAAAGGACACGCTATACATAGGCCTCATGTCCGGCACCAGTGCCGATGGTATTGATGCGGCACTGCTCGCCATTGGTGAGGCGAGCATTCGCCTCATCGCTCACCACAGCTTTGCTTTTGACGCCGTATTGCAACGAGAGATCCATGCCCTTTGCGAGCCCGGCGCCAACGAAATAGAGCGCGCCGGCGCCATGGACACTCGCCTTGGCGAATTATTTGCCGAAACAGCCAACGCCTTGCTGCGCAACTGCGATTTGCCCCCCAGCCGTATTCGCGCCATAGGCAGCCATGGGCAAACTATTCGCCATCGCCCCCCCGGTAACACTCCATCGCCTTTTAGCTGGCAAATTGGCGATGCCAATATTATTGCCGCCCGCTCAGGCATTACCACCGTCGCTGACTTTCGCCGGCGCGACATCGCGGTGGGCGGCCAAGGTGCACCGCTGGTGCCCGCCTTTCACGCCGCCGTGTTTGCTCACCCCCACATTAACCGGGGTATTATTAACATCGGCGGGATTGGCAACATCAGCTGGCTAACCCCAGCGGGGGAGACATTAGGATTTGATACCGGCCCGGGCAACGCACTGATGGACGGCTGGATTTTGCGCCACCAAAGCCTTGCCTATGATGCCGACGGCCAGTGGAGCGCCAGTGCAGCACATAGCCCAGAGCTACTGGCGCAGCTACTTGAGCACCCTTACCTGAGCCTGCCAATTCCCAAAAGCACCGGCAGAGAAGACTTCCACCTGAACTGGCTAGACCAACAACTACAGGGGTTTAGCTCACTTACGCCGGCGCAGGTGCAAGCAACCTTGGCGCGCTTCACGGTTGAGAGTATCGCCCGCCACATCCAGCGCTGTCCAAACTCTGAGCTAGGCGGCGAGCTTTATATTTGCGGGGGCGGCGCGCACAACACTCACTTAGTAACAAGCTTAGCCGCTCGACTACCAGCATTTGAGGTCATGACCACTGCCGAGCTGGGTATAGATCCGGATTGGGTCGAGGCGGCCGCCTTTGCTTGGCTGGCACATCGGCGCCTAGAGGGACTGCCGGGAAACCTCCCCAGCGCTACAGGTGCGAGCAAACCCGTCCCGTTAGGCGCGGTCTACCCCGCTTAAACGGGGCTCGCGCGCCTTTAAAAGAGGCGCTTTAGATCGAGAACGATGAGCCACAACCGCAGGTTGTCGCGGCATTGGGGTTGCTGATAACAAATTTAGCGCCCTGCAAGCCTTCGCTATAGTCTACGTTAGCGCCTACCAAATAGGGGTAGCTCATCGCATCAACCACCACTTTGACACCGTCTTTTTCCACCACGGTATCGTCCTCGGCCGTCACATCGTCAAAGGTAAAACCATACTGAAAGCCTGAGCAGCCACCGCCGGTTACGTACACGCGCAACTTAAGGTCATCATTACCCTCTTCTTCAACCAAGCTTTTCACCTTGGCGACGGCGCCCGGGCTAACGTAAAGCAATGCAGGGGTAAAAACTTCAGGGGTGGACATGATAAAACTCCAATAGGTCGGGGCAGCGCCCCAGTGATCTGCAGGGCATTATCCCAATACCAGAGTAAAACAGTCAACTATTACTGTTTTAGCTGGCGGGAATTTCATCGCCTTCGGCCGCCTCAAAGGTGCTGGCATCAGTGCGGGCTGAATCACTATTTTGTTCGCCATAAACAAGCGCGCCATTAACCTGCGAGCCTTTCACCATCTCAATAAGCTGGTAGTGCACATTACCTTCTACCACCGCTTTGGACGCCAGCTCGACGTGCTTGCTGGAGAACACATTACCCACGACTTTGCCGTTGATGACGACGCGAGGCACACGGATCTCGCCTTCGACCACCCCCTTCTCGGCAACTACCAGCTTGGCATCGCCGCCGTTTTCAACCAACACATTACCTTGCACGGTGCCCTCAATTTGCAGGTCGCCCGAGAAGTGAATATCACCCACGATACGGGTGCCTTTGGAGATAAGAGTGTGATTGCTGTTAAACGCCATAGTCTTAATACCACCTATCGTTATAGGTATTTGATTGTAACTATTCAACTCACAGCCAAGGTTGCGCGACAACCTAAACTGTTATCGGGAGCGCTGAATAATTACATTGATTGTTATAAGTCCCGCACCCGCCAACTAACGCTTTTTTTGGCTTCGGCGGCATTTTTACCGGTAGATTGGGCCACTAGCTCAATTTTTTCGGGCTCAAAACCTTCGGGCAACATCATATCGCCCTCAATATTCTGAAAATATTTAAAGCGCAGCTTGATGTCGTTATCATCGACCTCATCGGACACCTCGTAAAGCGCCAGACGTTCTGACTCGCCCGCGCGGCGCCCCACGAGAGTAATCTCTATAGCACCACTGATCACCGAGTGCTGCGTCGCCAGCTGCTGTACCACGAATTTATAATTAAAGTGGCGAGGCTCATTGCGCGCGGTTAAAGACACTTCGCCTATTTTTAAACCGCTCGCTTCATCGCCTGGCGCCATTAAGCCGCGATAAAAACTAATATCGGCCTCAAGGCTAGCAATCTGCTCACGCAAATCTATCACCTCGTTGCGGACACTGTCGTTAGCTTGGCGATCAACTTCGGATGAAAGAGTTAAATTGGCAACTTGTTGGCGTAGCTGCTCGGCCTCTAGGCGGCTGTCTTGCAGCTGGCTACTTAACTGGTCGCTCTCGCCCAAGGCAAATGACTTACCGCCCAGGCCCATCCAATAGCCATACAAGTAACCACCACCGGCGGTAGCAACCAATAACAGCAATACCAGCAACACCAGTGCAACGTTGCGCCCGGGACGGCTGGGCACCACCTTCATCGAGTACTGCTTACTGCCTTTTACCGAGCTCAAAACACTCGCTCCTTCATAACCACACCATAATCACGGTAACAGTGCCACAACATCCAAGCCCGCATTTTCGGCTAAGCCAAACATAATATTCATGTTTTGCACCGCCTGCCCCGAGGCACCCTTGGTGAGATTATCGATAACTGACAAGACGACGATTGTATCGCGCTGCTGGGGTTGGAACACGGAAATGCGGCACATATTAGAGCCTTTTACCGAGCGTGTTTGCGGGTGCACACCGGCCGGCATGACATCCACAAAAGGCTCATCGGCAAAGCGCTCTTCAAACAACGCCTGCAAGTCTGGCAGCGTGTTAGCGTCCAGTGCACGGGCATAAGTGGTGGCGTGAATACCGCGGATCATAGGCAACAAATGTGGCACAAACGTCACTTGCGCCGGCTTGCTGCCCGCTGGCTGCATATCCCGCAGCGACTGCTCGATCTCCGGCAAATGCCGGTGCCCGCCCGCGCCATACGCCTTAAAATTATCGCCAGCCTCAGTCAGCAAAAAGTCGACTTTACCCTGACGCCCTGCGCCCGTGGCACCGCTGGCGGCATCGATAATCAAATGCTCGCTATCGACAAGGTTTTGCTCCAGCAAAGGCAGCAGGCCAAGCTGAATAGCCGTGGGGTAACAGCCGGGGCAGGCCACCAAACGCGCCTGCTTAATAGCCTCGCGCTGATACTCAGGCACACCATAAACGGCCTGGCTGATAAGCTCGGGACAACCGTGGGTTTGGTTATACCAACGGGCCCATAGTTCAGGGTCGCGGATCCGAAAATCTGCGGACAAGTCGATAACGCGCGTCCCCGTTGCCAGCAGTGCTGGCATCAGATTTTGCGCTACACCGTGAGGCGTGGCAAAAAACACGACATCACACTCACCCAGCGTGGCAACATCGGGCTCGGTAAAGCACAAGTCCACATGGCCACGCAGGTTAGTATAGAGGTCGGCCACAGGAATGCCCGCCTCCGCGCGCGAGGTGATGACGACAACCTCAGCCTCGGGGTGTTTGGACAATAACCGCAATAGCTCGACACCGGTGTACCCGGTACCTCCGACAATACCTACTTTAATCACACTCAGCCCCTCAATTAACTCAACTCACGCCACTTTCTAATAACATTATGGCAACTGCGCAAAAGCCCCCTATCATAAGAGCCAGCCGCTCAAATTGCCAGCCGCCCACGCTGCGCCGGCGCGCCACAGCTGGCATAATACCGGCTTTACGATACCACCGAGGGAGCCCATGCTCTGGATCAAAGCATTTCATATTATTGCGGTTATCTGCTGGTTTGCGGCGCTGTTTTATCTACCACGGCTATTTGTCTACCACGCGATGAGCGACGATCTGCCCAGCCGCGAGCGCTTTAAAATCATGGAGCGTAAACTGTATCGCGGTATCGCCACGCCATCGATGCTGGCGACGCTTATCCTCGGTGGCGCACTGGTGCATTATCAGTGGGACTTTATCAAAGCCACCTACTGGTTTTGGTGCAAGCTCGCTTTGGTCGTGCTACTGATCGGCTATCACCACATGTGCGGCGCCCACGTGAAGCGCTTTGCCCAAGACGCCAATACCCGCAGCGCTCGGTACTTTCGTATTTTTAACGAGCTGCCGGTACTCGTTTTAGTGGCGATTGTAATTTTGGTGGTGGTTAAGCCTTTTTAGCTTGCAGGCCCCGCCTTTGTAGGCGGCAGCCTTGTGCTAGACTCACAACACGCTATCGTTTTGTGAGGTAACCAGCCATGTCGGAGTTTAGTGACCGCACTCCGGTCGTGCTCTCGCTATCGAGCCACGACCCGAGTGGCAGCACAGGGATACAGGCGGATATCGAAACCGCCATTAGCTTGGGCGCCCACTGCTGCGCCGTGGTCACCGCCTTGTGCGCTCGCGACACACGCCAGCTTGTTGACCTTGCCCCCACCCCGGCCGATTTACTCATCGAGCAAACCCGCGCCATCTTGGAGGACATGCCAGTGGCTGCGATCAAACTTGGCTACTTTTGCCGGGTTGAGCAAATAGAGGCCATCCACAGTATTTTACGCGACTACAGTGACCTGCCGGTTGTTCTCGACCCGGTTGCCTCGCTGTCTATTGCCAACTCATCGGCCAGCCATTTCGACGATGCCGAGCAAATTAGCAGCGCCATGAAGTCACTCTTATTGCCGCTGGCCGACGTCATTACTCCAGATATTGTCGAGGCCCATCAATTAGCCAGGCAGGCCGATACGGTCGACGCCTGCGGACAAGAGATCCTGACACAGGGCTGCGCCGCCGTTCTCATCACCGGCGCCCGACGCAACGCCAACGATTATGAAAACCGCCTGTACTTGCCCCGCCGTCCGATGCGCTCGTTCTGCTGGCCGCGCCTGAGCCTGTTTAGCCACGGCAGTGGCGCCACCTTATCGGCCAGCATAGCGACCTATCTTGCCCACGGCTTACTGCTCAGTGATGCACTTGAGCAAGGCCAACAATTTACCTGGCAGTGCCTCAAAGCGAGCCGCCGATTGGGAATGGGGCACAGCATTCCCAACCGACTCTACTGGGCCGAGCGCAACGGCAAACATCAAGGGCGCTTGCATTAAGCGAATAAAAACCGGCACAGCAAAAAGATTTTGCGAAGGACCAGCCTCACCAGTAAACTGCGTCCATGACAAGGCTCACCGCTTTAACTCACCCACTTTACGCTATTACTGACAGCGCGAACTTTCGCGAGGCACGCCTGTACGCTGTAGTAGAGCAACTGCTTGAGGGCGGCTGCCAGCTACTGCAATACCGCGACAAGACCACCGACCATGCGCGCCGCCGGCGCGAAGCTGGCGTGCTAGCGCAGCTGTGCCAACACCACGGCGCCGCTTTGATAATCAATGACGACATCGGGCTCGCCCGCCACTGTGGTGCGCAAGGCGTACATCTCGGGCAATCTGATAGCACCCTAGCACTGGCGCGACAGCGGCTGGGCAGCGACGCCATTATCGGAATCACCTGTCACGCCAGCATCGCCTTAGCCGCCAGCGCCGCAGCCGGCGGCGCCAGCTATTTAGCTTTTGGCCGTTTTTTTAAGTCACAGACAAAACCACAAGCGCCCGCCGCGCCGCTTGAACTTCTCGCCACCGCGCGGGCCCGATGGCCCGAGCTACCCAGAGTTGCCATCGGCGGTATTGGCCTTGCTAACGCGGCACAAGTGTTAAAGGCGGGCGCGGATTACACCGCTGTTTGTCACGATGCTTTTCACAGCACCGACCCCTGTGAATTTGCCAACCGCTTTACCTCTCTTTTACCCAGCAGCCCCCACCGGGCTCCATCGATCATCACCCTAGGAGCGCCTAATCCATGACTCGTTCAGAAACCCTCTTTCAACAAGCAAACCAGTGGATACCCGGCGGCGTCAACTCGCCGGTTCGCGCTTTTAAAGCCGTTGGCGGTACTCCGGTGTTTTTTAAAAGTGCTGAAGGCGCCTACATTACGGACGTCGACGACAAACGCTACATTGATTACGTCCAATCCTGGGGCCCAATGATTCTGGGCCACAGCCACCCCAGCGTGATTGATGCCGTTATCACGGCGGTTAAAAGCGGGCTGACCTTTGGCGCCCCGACGGAGGCCGAAACCACCTTAGCCGAGCTGGTGTGCGCGCGCGTACCCAGTATGGATCAAGTACGTTTTGTAAACTCCGGCACCGAGGCCACCATGAGCGCCATCCGCCTCGCGCGCGCTTACACCGGTCGCGATACCATCGTTAAATTTGAAGGTTGCTACCACGGCCACAGCGACTCGCTGCTGATTAAAGCCGGCTCCGGCGCCCTTACCTTGGGCGTACCCAGCTCGCCCGGTGTACCTGAAGTACTAGCCGCACATACAGTAACGCTTAACTACAACGATGCCGACCAGGTACGCGAGTTTTTTGCCGAGCGCGGCGAGCAAGTCGCCTGTGTCATCGTCGAGCCGGTGGCGGGCAATATGAACTGTATTCCACCGGTTGCCGGCTTTTTAGAGACCCTGCGCGAGGTGTGCGACGAGCATCAGAGCGTCTTGATCTTTGACGAGGTAATGACCGGATTTAGGGTAAGTGCCAGCGGCGCGCAAGGGCGCTACAAAATCACCCCCGATTTAACCACCCTCGGTAAAGTCATCGGCGGCGGCATGCCGGTAGGCGCCTTTGGCGGCAAGCGCGACATTATGAACCATATCGCCCCGAGTGGGCCGGTGTACCAAGCGGGCACTTTATCGGGTAACCCAGTGGCGATGGCCGCCGGTATTGCCACCCTGCAAGAGCTTAGCGCAAGCGACTTTTATCCCACGCTATTTGCCAAAACTGAGCGATTAGTAAAAGGGCTAGAGCAGGCAGCGGCCGATGCCGGCATCGCGATGACCACCAATCATGCGGGCAGTATGTTTGGCTGCTTTTTTACCCAAGAGAAAAAAATCGAGAACTACCGCCAAGTCATGGCGTGCGACACCGAGCGTTTTAATCGTTTTTTTCACGGCATGTTGGAGCGGGGCGTGTATTTGGCGCCGGCCTCCTACGAGGCGGGGTTTATGTCTCAAGCCCACACCGACGCCGACATCGATTTAACCATCAGCAAAGCTGCTGAAGTTTTCGCGACGCTTTAATTTGCGCCACCTATAACGTCATTACTCAGTGCTTCGCCGTCAGTACTGGGTAATGACTTTATCGGTTAGTCTTGTTGTTCATCGGCCTTGGCCGCTAATGTTTCGATATCTTCGAGCGCCTGAGGCGAGGCATCAATAATACTAAAGCCCGCCCAGTGCTTACCATTATCTTCTGCGTTACGCGCCCACAAACAATCCACTCCCAGCTGAATACTGTTGCGCTCGTTAACAGGCTCGGATAAGTGCAAATCAAGACGGTACAAGCAGTCTTCCTCAAAGGGTTGATCGCCAATAACCATCAAGCCTTGACTGTGCAAGTTGACGACACGACCAAGATAGGCATCGCGGGTGTTGTCGTAAACATCGATACTTTGACCAACCGAGCTGCGCTTTGTCGCGCGGCCATCGGCATCAGGTGATAATGGATCTGCCATAAGTTACTCGCGTTCCAGCAGCTCACCCGACGCGCGGGCATTGAGGCTGTGATAAATGTTTTCCAGGGCGCGCTCGAAAAATGGCTTAGCACTGCCAGCAATCACACGCAGCTTACCCGCAATCATCTCGCGCGCCAGATGCTGCGCCGAGGTCATAGACACCTTGCGCCCCTGCTGATCAACCAACATATAATGCATTGTCTTGTGGTTATACCACGCCACTTTTATACGCTGACCTTTGTCGTTTTCCAGCCATGTACCGAACTCAATTAATTTAAGCTTTTCAATTAACTGCGCTTCCTCGGCGGTGACTTGGCGATCATCCTGCTTCACTTGGCCGGCTTTTTCCGCCGCCATTTTTTCGAGCTTGGTGCGCATCGTGTCAGGGGCAGGTTCCACTTGCTGACTCTTAAGCGCCAACCGCTGTAATGAGCTCACCGCATCAATAAGTTTACGCGATTTGTTTTGCTCATAACCGATAGTCTCAAAGCCAGACTGCAAAGTGTGGAGCAGATCACCCTGCACTTCGACTTGTTTCACACGATCCACTTCTAAGGACTTAGGCTCGATGCTCCACAACAACTGATTGGCAACGCCTAAAGCCTGCTGATAACTGCCCGAATCGGCCCCGTAACGCAAAATAATAAACGATAGATAATCGGACCAAGGCAGTAATAGCAACAGCAGAATCGGCGAGGGTAGCGCTTTACCGTCAATGCAGGCCGAGATGTCGCTATTAACGCGAATTTTAGCCTCGCGCAATTTCTCTTCACCACGGGCTTTTTCCAGCGCACGTTTTTCCATCAACTCTTGACGACGCGACACGTTGCGCGCATAGGAGCTAAACTCTAACCGCGCCTCGGCAAACACTTTTACATCGTTAACAAAGTGCTCCAACACATGAAACACAGTCGTTTTAATTTTCTCAAAAATATTGTACTGACTTGAGCCATCGTTACCCACCCAGCGGCTACCTGCTTCGGCCATTTGGTTTAACAGCATTCGCGCTGGATGATCGACATTATCGAAGAACTCTTTATCGATAAAAGCCAATTTTAGTACCGGGGTATGCAAATAACTGAGCAACGCTTTAACTGAATCAGGCAGCTGCTCATCGTTAAGAATATACGCAAACACCAAACCGACTAACTCGATGGTGTTCATATCATCTTCTAAAACATCACCCGCGCCCTGCTTTTTAAGCTCGGTAACTAGCTGCTCCGATACCGCTGCCACAGCCAGTGGCTGTATGTCGCTTGCCTGCGCGTGTTGCAAGCCTTGCGTTGAGCTCGCCATCTGCGATTGCAGCACCTGAATGGCACCCACAACCTGAGTCGAGCCGCCACCAGCCGATGCCGGACCCGCCGCGCTACCCGGGCCTGAATGTAAAGGTTGCGCTGGCGCCACACCACCACTGGGCGCACCGTTACCGGCAGGCACATCTCTTGTAGGCACCCCGGAGGAAGGCGTAGCCGCTGCCACTGCGCCGCCCAAGTGTGTTTGCAACAGGCGAATCGCACTAACCAAGCCTTGCTGATACTGTTGCGGCTCACCGCCCACACCAGGATCAAAAAGCTTGTCGGTTGCTCGCCGCCGCGGGCTACCGGGCGCAGCTTCAGGCTGTGACTCCGGAGCAGCTTCTTGCGAGCTCGACTGTTCACCTGTATCTGACTCACTTGGCTCAGAGGCCTCTGGCACATCGCCGTTATTACCAGCGCCGGCTCCGCCAGCCGAATAGCGTAAATTGGGCAGAATCCCCTCGGCAATTAGCAGCTCATTAAGGCTTTGGTAAAGCTCGCCCATAGGCTTGATTACGGCCTGCTCAAACTGCTTATAGCCAAGTACCTTGGTGCGGGCATCGAAGCTCAGCTCTTGCAGAACCCGCCGCAAACTATCGCAAAATTGGATGGGGCTGACCGGGTTGCTGCGTTCATCAATTTTACGCCCACCGTGCAACAGCGCTAAACGCTGATGCAAAGCCCAGAGGATGTCGGCAAATTGCGAGTCGGCTCGGTGCGAAATAGAGGTGATCGCAATGGTCTCTTCAAGCTCGGCATTATCGACCAGCGACAAACCAATATTTTGGCTAAATCGCTCTTGGCCACTCGCCACATTAAGCTGCCGCTTCGAGAAATCGGCAAAGTTTTGTTTTACGTTACTTTGAAACTGTCGCAGGCAGCTTTTGCCACTGCCCTGCAGCTGCTTCACAAGCTCGGCCAAGGCAATCTGCTCTTTGTTGGATCGCGCATGCTCTTCGCGCTTTTCAACAGATGCAATCCACTCTCCCCAAAAGGCGGGGAACGACTCCAGCAAGTAGTCTCGTGTCACCGTTGTGCATAACGTCAGGCAGCGCTCAACTTGCGCCTCAGACAATGTTTCATAGGGGGTGCCGGGGTTGTTCATCGCTGTTTCCCCCCGGCTCTTATCCGTAGACATAGACGTAGTATCCATTAGCTCACCTGCGTTACGGGGCGATGCACGCAATAAATCGAGCCGCCCAGCACGTATCACATCATTGTTCGATGAACAGCTAAATCACCGTTATTTGATTTTGTCCTACAGTATAAGCTAGTCGTATAAAAATCGCACATTTGTGCGCCAGATCACGGCAAATCATGCAACAGCCCTCCGGCACCAAAGCGGTGCACCTCTAACCCTTACGCACCAACTTACATCGTAGATGCGACTAATACGACCTACCGCCACCGGGGCTTCGCCTAAGCTCCTCCCCTCCTGTCGCGCCTCCAGAGCCGATTTACCGAAGTTGGTACTCATATTGCTATTTTACTTCCCGTACCGACATGTCCGCACAATTACTGGTGATCAGGGCATTAACAATTTGGCAAAAATAGAAAGCTAGGGTTCCGGCAGTGTTAAAAGCAAACACTGTGACTGGTCCGAGAGCTTTCGACCTCCGATTTTGGTCGAGGTTACACGGCGGGACAAAAGCCCGGGAGACTTATTGGCCTGATCGCCAAGCGAGTTGTGTGTAACCAAAACTGACCCTTGGAGGTTTGTATGAAAAAGTCCCTCTCTATCGCGGCCGTCGCGCTGCTTCTATCGGCTCAAGCTCAAGCGGCCGACTCCTTTAAAGTATGCTGGTCTATCTACGTCGGTTGGATGCCCTGGGGTTATGGCGCCGAGCAAAAAATCGTCGACAAGTGGGCCGACAAGTACGACATCGATATTGAGGTTGTACAGATCAACGACTACATCGAATCCATCAACCAATACACCACTGGCGAATTTGATGCCTGCACCATGACCAATATGGATGCACTGACCATCCCCGCCGCCGGCGGCGTCGACAGCACCGCGCTGATTGTGGGCGACTTTTCCAACGGCAACGACGGCGTAGTATTAAAAGGGAAAAACTCGCTGGCCGACATCAAAGGGCAGCGCGTCAATCTGGTCGAGCTATCGGTATCCCACTACTTACTGGCCCGCGGGTTAGATACCGTGGGTTTATCTGAGGCTGACGTACAGGTGGTTAACACCTCGGACGCCGATATGGTCGCGCTTTACAGCTCCGGCTCCATTGCCGCGGTGACCACTTGGAACCCGCTGCTGAACGAAATTCTACAACAACCGTCCGCCAATAAAGTGTTCGATTCATCGCAAATCCCCGGTGAGATTATGGACCTGTTAGTGGTTAACACCGACACCCTAAAAGCCAACCCCAAACTGGGTAAAGCATTAGTGGGCGCTTGGTACGAAATCATGGATGCCATGAGCGCGCAAGACGAGGCCGGTAAAGCCGTTCGTACCGCCATGGGCAAGGCATCGGGCACCGACCTCGCCGGTTACGACTCTCAGCTGGCCAGCACCAAAATGTTTTATAAGCCCAGCGACGCTTTAGCGTTGGTTAATAGTGACGAGTTACTAAGCACCATGGAGAAAGTAGCCGAATTTTCATTCGATCACGGCTTGCTAGGGGAAGGCGCACCCGACGCTGGTTTTATCGGCATCGAGGGTCCCAACGGTTTATATGGCAACAGTGCCAATACCAAACTGCGCTTTGACACCACCTATATGCAAATGGCTGCCGACGGCAAACTCTAAAAACTCTCCGACAGCGCGGGGGCAACAGCCCCCGTACGGGACACCATTATGAAACGTCTGGTTAACCTGACACCCTCGCGACCACTTAAAGCCTTATTAGGGCTCGCACCTTTTGCATTAGTGTTATTGCTCTACGTGATCGCCTCTGATGCGCGATTGGAAGCCAACCCAAGTGACAAACTGCTTCCGAGCTTTAGCCAAATGGGCGACGCCATGCACCGGCTGGCGTTTGAACCCAGCAAGCGCACCGGCGAGTATCTATTTTGGCAAGACACCGCCTCCAGCTTGCAACGCTTAGGGCTCGGTGTCGGTATTGCCGCGATCATGGGGTTTATTATCGGTTTACTTACCGGCGCGTTACCCACGCTTAACGCACCGTTTGCGCCGCTGCTCACGGTTATCTCGCTGGTACCGCCCATGGCACTACTACCGATTTTGTTTATCGTCTTTGGCTTGGGCGAGCTATCCAAAGTGGCGCTCATTATATTTGGGGTCGCGCCCTTTATTGCCCGCGACATCCAGCGCTGTACGCAAGAGATCCCCAAAGAACAATTAATTAAAGCTCAAACATTAGGCGCGAGCACTTGGCACATACTGGTACGAGTGCTCATCCCGCAACTGCTACCGCGGCTCATTAATGCCATCCGATTGTCACTGGGCGCCGGCTGGTTATTTTTAATCGCCGCCGAAGGTATTGCATCAACCGATGGTCTGGGTTACCGAATCTTTCTCGTGCGCCGCTATTTATCTATGGATGTTATTTTGCCCTACGTGGCCTGGATCACCCTACTGGCGTTCACGGTCGATTGGTTATTGGCCAACACCAGCCGCTTGTTGTTTCGCTGGCACCATGCGGGGGGCAACTCATGAGCAACGCCAACAAACCTATGCTGCAAATCAAAAACCTCTGGAAAAGCTACGGCGATACAACGGTACTCGAAAACCTCAACAAAAATGTCGCGGCTGGTGAGTTTGTCACCTTAGTCGGCACCTCGGGTTGCGGTAAAAGTACCTTCTTAAAAATGCTGCTGGGCATGGAGACGCAAACCCGCGGTGATTTACTGCTGGATGACCAACCCATCGGCACCGAGCCGGACCAAGCCCGCGGCATTGTGTTTCAGCAGTACTCGGTGTTTCCGCACTTAACCGTATTGCAAAACGTTATTATCGCGCGCGAGTTTGAAAAATCCCCACTGCTGGGTAAATTATTTGGCACACCTAAGAAAGCGCTTGTCAGTGAAGCACGGCAACTGCTAGATCAGGTTGGACTAAGCGCGGCCGAAGACAAATATCCCCACGAGCTATCTGGCGGTATGCGCCAACGCCTCGCCATTGCGCAGGCACTGATTCGCAAGCCGCGCATCCTGCTTTTAGATGAGCCCTTTGGGGCGCTGGACCCAGGTATTCGCGCCGATATGCACGCGCTTATTTTAGATTTATGGCGCGAGCATCAGCTGACTATTTTTATGGTAACGCACGATTTAACCGAGGGGTTTTATCTTGGCACCCGCCTCTGGGTGTTCGATAAAGTTCGCCACGACCCGCAGGCACCCGGCGCCTACGGCGCGCGCATTACTTACGATTTATCCGTAGGCGACATGCCCAGCGACACCCTCAATCAAATTCAACAGTCCCTTAACCCGGCAGACACTTCATCTGCCAGCGCGAGCGGAGAATCACTATGACGTTAAAGACCATCGATTACACCACCACGCTACCCGGTGCCAGCCATTGGTCATTGGAAGTGCGACGCGGCACCGCCATGCGACTGACCGACACCAGTGGCGCCGGTAACCTTGGCATGTTGTTTTACAACCCGCGTAATTTACTGGAGCGCTACAACGCGCCGGACACATTAAAATGCCAGCACACATTTAAATTAACCGCCGGCCACTGTTTGTACTCTGACATGGGCCGCATCTTTGCATCCATTACCGACGATACATTCGGCTGGCACGACACCGTATGCGCTAATAGCAACGCGCAACATATTGCCGAGCGCTGGGGCGCACGCGACTATCAAACCGAACGCAACGATTGGAAGCAAAATGGCTTTGATGCTTTTTTAGTGGAGCTGGCCAAGTACGGTCTAGGCCGCGCCGACCTGGCCGCCAACCTCAACTGGTTTAGCAAGGTACAGACAGATGCGGCTGGTGCAATCGCGCTTGACCAAAGCATCAATCAGCCGGAGGCAGCCGTCACGCTGCGCTTTGAGATGGACACATTAGTCGTGATGCACTCCTGCCCGCACCCGTTAGATAGCTCCGCACAATACCCGCGCGCGCCCATTAAAATTGAGCTAGGTGAAGCTGAACAAATTAACAGTGATGATTTGTGCCTCAACGCGCGACCCGAAAATGCACGCGGATTTGCCAATAATGCGCTTTACCACATCGGCGTTTAGCAGGAGAAACCATGACCATTTTAGCCAGTAAGCTGGACATCAAAACGGCCAGCGCTCGCCATGTTATCGGTGCCGGTGACTATTATTTAGCGCCATTAAAACGCGGCCAAACATTGCGTATTTTAGACGTCGAAGGCAACCAAGCCGCCGACACCTTGTTTTTTAACGCCGATGATCCATCCGAGCGCTACAGCGCCATGGACACCATTCGCGAGCAGGCTCAAGTGTACCTAAGCGCCGGCAGCGTATTGCGCTCAAACCTCGGCAACCCGATGCTAGAGATTACCGCCGATACCTGCGGCCGCCACGACACACTGGGCGGCGCCTGTGCCACCGAGAGCAACACCGTTAGGTACGATTTAGAAAAACGCTGTATGCACGCCTGCCGCGACAGCTGGATGCTGGCCATTGCCGAGCACCCGGAATACGGTTTAAGCAAACGGGACATCACCCACAACATCAATTTTTTTATGAATGTGCCGGTCACCGCCGATGGCGGCTTAACGTTTGCCGACGGCATCTCAGGCGCCGGCAAATACGTCGAGATGCAAGCCAACATGGACGTGCTAGTGCTGATGTCTAATTGCCCGCAGCTTAACAACCCGTGTAACGGCTACAACCCGACACAAGTAGAAATGATTATTTGGGATTCATAAACGTCTGCGCGCAAGCTCATCCAACTTACCATCAAGTGCCGTAGGGGACGACCTCTACTAACCAGCACAGCCCGGGACGACCCGCGGGAGAACGCTCATGTTTAGCAAGGTACTCATTGCCAATCGCGGCGCTATTGCCGTTCGTATTATTCGCACGTTAAAACAAATGAACATCCAATCGGTGGCGGTGTACGCCCAGGCCGACGCTGCCAGCTTGCACGTTAGCTTGGCCGACGAAGCCTATTGTTTAGGCGAAGGCAGTGCCGCACAGACCTACCTCAACCAAGATAAAATCATCGAGGTTGCCACCGAAACCGGCGCTCAGGCGGTTCATCCAGGTTACGGCTTTTTAAGTGAGAACCCCAGATTTGTCACCCAGTGCGAAGACGCCGGCATTGCTTTTATCGGCCCGACGCCAGTACAGATGGAAGTATTTGGTCTCAAGCATCGCGCCCGCGAAGTCGCCGAACAAAACGGCGTACCGCTCGTGCCCGGTACCGATCTGCTTACAAGCTTAGACGACGCCTGCTCGCACGCCAGTACTATCGGCTACCCGGTAATGCTTAAAAGCAGCGCCGGCGGTGGCGGTATAGGCATGAAGCTTTGCAACAGCGAGAGCGAACTGCGCGACAGCTTTGAATCTGTGCGTCAGCTAGGCGCCAATAACTTCTCGGACGACCGCGTCTTTTTAGAAAAGTTTATCGGCCAGGCTCGCCATATTGAGGTTCAGGTTTTCGGCGACGGCACCGGCAACGCCGTCGCCCTTGGCGAGCGCGATTGCTCCAGCCAGCGCCGCAACCAAAAGGTCATCGAGGAGTGCCCCGCACCCAACTTGCCACAAACGGTTCGCAAGCAAATGCACGACACGGCCGCCAGCTTGTTAGCCGCCGTACAATACCGCGGCGCGGGCACCGTTGAGTATATTTACGACGCACTCGATCAAACCTTTTATTTCTTAGAAGTTAACACCCGCTTACAAGTCGAGCACGGCGTAACCGAAGAGGTCTGGGGCGTTGATTTAGTCTCGTGGATGGTTCGTTTGGCCGCGGGCGACTTAACCAACCTGATGGGTGAACACGCAGTACTCGCCCCCAAAGGTCACGCCATTCAAGTCCGCCTGTATGCCGAAGATCCGGTGAAAAACTTTCAGCCTTGTGCCGGCCTGTTAAGTGAGGTCAAGTGGCCCGAGACGTTTCGCACCAACGACAAAGTGTTGCGTATCGACCACTGGGTTGAATCTGGTTTAGAAGTGTCGCCCTATTTTGACCCAATGCTCGCCAAGGTCATCGCCAAAGCCGATAACCGTGATAACGCCATCGACTTACTCGAGCTCAGTTTAAAAGCAAGCTCCCTGTACGGTATTCAAACCAACAAAGCCTACGTAACCGAGCTGTTGCGCGAGGCCATTTTTATTAACGGCGAGATAACCACGCGCTATTTAAACGAGCGTACGTTTAGTGAAGCGCGAATTGACGTACTCACCGGGGGCACGCAAACCACTGTGCAAGATTACCCCGGTCGCAGCGGTTACTGGCACATCGGCGTGCCGCCTTCAGGCCCGTTCGACAACTACGGCTTTCGACTCGCCAACCGTCTGCTCAACAACAGCGCCGATGCCGCCGCACTGGAAATTACTGTACAGGGTCCGACACTGCAGTTTGGTTTTAGCACTCAGTGCGTATTAACCGGCGCCGAGATTGATGCAAAACTCGATGGTAAAGCCATTGCCAGCTGGCAGCCGTTTTCCGTGGCGGCGGGCCAAACTCTAAGCCTTGGTCGCGTTAGCGAGCAAGGTGCGCGTGCGTACCTCGCCGTAGCCGGGGGTATCGACTGCCCCGATTATCTCGGATCTAAATCTACCTTTACGCTCGGCCAATTTGGTGGCCACAATGGTCGGGCATTGCTCGCCGGCGATGTACTTAAATGTTTTACATCGAGCAACACTGAACAAAGCAATAACTTGCCCCCCACGCTTAAGCCCGCGATCGACAACCATTGGGAACTGCGCGTTATTTACGGCCCCCACGGCGCACCAGAGTTTTTTACCCCAGGCGACATCGCCACCTTTTTTACCACCGACTGGGAAGTACACTATAACTCCAGCCGTACCGGTGTGCGCCTGAATGGCCCCAAACTCGAGTGGGCACGCACCACTGGTGGCGAGGCGGGCATGCACCCGTCCAACATTCACGACAATGCCTATGCCTTTGGCACCGTCGACTTTACCGGCGACATGCCGGTTATTCTCGGCCCCGACGGCCCATCGCTGGGTGGCTTTGTTTGCCCCGCTACGGTTATTAGTGCAGATTTATGGAAGCTGGGGCAGTTGCGCGCCGGTGATACGATCCGTTTTTCGCCCGTAACCGTTGCCCAGGCCGTTAGTATTGAAGCTGAACAACAAAATAGTATCGATGCACTAATCTCTACGCCGTTAGAACTTGGAAAAACCGTAACCATTGATGAGCTGCCCACCCCTATCGTTGGCGAGCTCAATGCCGATGAAGTCGGCGAGCAAGTACGCTACCGCACCGCGGGCGATCACTTTTTATTGGTCGAGTACGGCCCGTTGCAACTGGATATTCGTCTGCGTTTTCGCGCTCATGCATTGATGCAGTGGCTGCAAGAAAATGCTTTGGAAGGTATGCGTGAACTCACCCCGGGGATTCGCTCGCTGCAAATTCACTACAACAGCCAGGCACTTTCGCTAGACATGCTACTAACGCACCTGCAAAAAGGTGAGCATTACCTGGCGACACAAATCGCCAACTTAAGCGTGCCATCGCGTATCGTGCATATCCCGCTGTCATGGGATGACGAAGCTTGCCAGCTCGCGATTGAAAAATACCAGCAAAGCGTGCGCCCCGGCGCGCCTTGGTGCCCGTCTAACCTAGAGTTTATTCGCCGTATTAACGGCTTAGACAGCATCGAAGACGTTAAAAAAATCGTCTTTGATGCATCGTACTTAGTGATGGGATTAGGCGACGTTTACCTCGGGGCACCGGTCGCCACCCCCATGGATCCACGCCATCGCCTGGTTACCACCAAGTACAACCCCGCCCGCACCTGGACCGCAGAAAACTCAGTTGGCATCGGCGGCGCCTATATGTGCGTGTACGGCATGGAGGGCCCGGGCGGCTATCAGTTTGTCGGCCGCACACTGCAAATGTGGAACCGCTACCGAACCACCAAAGAGTTCGAACAGCCTTGGCTATTGCGCTTTTTTGATCAAGTGAAATTTTACCCTGTAAGCCGTGATGAGCTAAAACAAATTCGCCAAGACTTTCCGCGCGGACAATACCCGCTCACCATCGAGCACACCGAGTTTAGTTTGGCCGACTACGAGGCAAACATTGCCGCAGCCAGCGCCGAGATCGAAACCTTTAACGCCGCCCGACAACAGGCGTTTGACGCGGAGCTGGCACGCTGGCACCGCGACGGACAATTTAACTTCACCCCCATCGAGCAAACCGATAGCGAAGACGAGCTCGACCTTGCCGAAGGCGACACGCCGGTAGACAGCTCAGTGTCTGGCAGTGTTTGGCAATTAAACGTTGAGGTCGGCGACGAAGTAGACGCCGGACAAACTCTACTGGTGTTAGAGTCCATGAAAATGGAGATCAACATCACCGCACCCATCGCAGGCCGTGTTAAACAGCTGCTAAAAAGCCCTGGCGGCGGCGTTAAACCAGGGCAAACGTTGGTGGTTATGACAGCACTATAGGGTAAAGCCCCTGTGGCAAGGCCAACAGGGGCTTTACTTAAATCATAAATCGTCCTCGCCTGAACACAACACTAGCGATACACAGAAGAGGATCACGCATAAAACTTGACTCACCGCTCATTTTAAACATAATTATCAAACACCCCCCACAGCTAGGGATTGACAAAACAAAAACGACAGGCGGATAAAAGGGAACACGATGCAGGATACTTCGAATAACACTAGGGATAGCGAACTCCCCACAGTTTACCCTCAAGACACGTTTCTGCTTGGATTGCTGCTTCAAGCTAATAGTCACGAAGGTGGCTGGCAAAAATTCCTAGATGCTTTTTGTAGTCATTTTAATCTTCGCAGCACTCATTTGTATATTGCCATCGCAGAGCAACTCGTCCCCATATTTCAAGAGTGTGCTGGCACCCAGCCCTCTGAGATTGAGATGCAAACGTATGTGGCGGACTATTTTAAACATGACATGACCCACCTCGCCATTTTAACCGGCGAACCTCATTCGTGGATCGCCAGCAACTTGATGCCCAATCGCGCCGAGGTTGAGAGCACACCCGCCTACGACTGGAGCCGCAGAAACAATATTCTTTATTGTGCGGGGGCCACACTGTTTCGCGATGCAAAGCACACCTGCGTGTTTATTCACAACCGCTCTGAATTACAAGGCGAATACCAACCCGAAGAGATGATACGCTTTGAAGCACTCTCGCCTTATATAGAACATGCGATGAAAATGCGCATAGAGCTATCCAGCAGCGCCAACGACACAGTGTACATTCGTGCCGCGCTCAATAAAATGCGCGTACCCGTGGCACTGCTTAATGAATTTGGCGAGCTAATCACCCAAAACCAATCAATGCAGGCATTTCTTCAAGAGCAGTCGCAGTTAATGATTGCTGGCGGAACTCACCTGCGATTGCAAAACGAGAATATCAACAAAACGTTTCAACATGCCATTACCCAATCTGTTGCCATCACTAAGGATGTCGACTTGGGCTATAACGAGAAACTCGCTCCGGTCGAGCGCGAAGATGGCACAAAAGCGTTTATTGGGGTAGATTCTATTATCGAGGAGCAGGCGGGCCGATCGACCTTTCGCGGGGCTATGGTGTATGTACTGGCGCCAGAGTTAGTGGGCCATCTATCTGAGCAGTCATTACAACGCATGTTCCAGTTAACCAATGCCGAAGCCCGGGTTTGTCAGCGCTTCTCCCTGTTAGAGTCAGCCAAAGAGATCGCGCAAAAAGAGGATAAATCAGTTTATACCGTGCGGGAGCAACTACGCACTATTTTTGAGAAAACAGGTGTCAGCAACCAAATGCAGTTGGTTAACTTGCTGGCTTCTATCCCCGCGCCAAGGCCTTGCTAAATACGACTGACTAAATTACCGAAAACGCCTAGGTTCAGACGCTCACATCAGGGCATTCCCAACGATTTAAACCCTCGCAAAGAAGTAGCGGGGCCTCTAACGAGGCCCCGCTATCAAGTAACATTTGCGCTCTATCGGTGTTTACTATCTATCGGCAAAGCCGTAGCCGTAAATCAGCTCTTCATCTGAGTCGTGCCATGTGACAACGATAGACGAATCCGAAATAGTGCCATAAAGTTTTCCGCTCGCGCCACCCAGGCCGGAGATGCGCTCACCCTCTGTCACTTCACACGGCACCGAATCGTCCTCGCTAAGCTTAAAGAGGCAACTGCCGTCAGCATTAATTGTCAGGCTCACCTGCACATCTTCGGCTTCAGTATCATGACTACTACCGGTTAAATCGGCAGCCAATTCCTGCCCCGGCAACTCAAACGTACCGGTGACCACCGGAGCACTAGCCGCTGCATTAGCGGTGCGGTCACTAAAAACACTGGACCAAAAGCCGTAGGGCTCACTCGCGCCCTCTGCAAAAATATGATTTAGTTTTACAATCCCATGGAGGCTATTTTCGCCTCTCGCTCCCGCCACTAAATCGTTATCACCTATCTTGTAGAGGTCACAGCTCTCGGAGGCCATCATGCCGCTCTGATGCACGATAGCGCAACCTCCCCAAGTAGGAATAAGCAGGGCGTCTGTTTCAACTATTTCAACTGGCGCTCCGGTGAAGTAGACCACTGTCTCCTTAGTTTTAAGCGACGACGCTCCATACTCGGAGTCGTCCCCTTCACGGACTGCCTTTAGGTACTCGGCTCCTGCCTGCAGACGATCTGACAATTCTAGCGCGCCTTCACTTTTACCCGAGTTTGCCAAAGCATTGACCACCCCAGAGCTTTTGGCGAAGTCTTCCGGGTAGAGATCAAAATTAATAGGGCCCGAAAGCTCGCTAACTTGCTCCGGAATCTGAATGCCATTGCTCCAGTCGTCGTCATCATCCAAGCTTAAAAGCAGCCAATAGACGTTAAATCCCTTAGCACTGATACCGCCAGTAATCACTACCGAGCCTGTAAAAGCTAACGGCGACATCGCTGGTGACGCCCCAATTTGCGGGAGTTCTATCTCCCCCAAAGAAAAGGTCGTTCCTTCATACAGTGAGTCAAACATAAACTCCCCATCTGCGGAAGTAATACCCTCGTGATTCTCATTTTTGTAGCTTAAGCCAGAAATCGCCAGGCCACCAAAGGCCCCGGTTAACGACGGCTCAGACGAGCTGGATGACGACGCAACCGAACTGCTAGACGCAACCGAGCTCGTCGATGACTGCTCGCTGGAGGCCATTGAGCTAGACGATTCTTCGCTGGAGCTAACGGCGCTACTGGTTTGATCACTGGAGGCTGACGAGCTGCTTAGCGACACCGAAGATGACGACTCTGAGGAGGCCTCAGAGCTCACGGTACTGCTGGACGACTCGGAGCTAGCAACTTGAGAGCTCGACGAGCTACTCACGCCAGAATCATCGTCATCATCCGATGACCCACACCCTGCCACCAAGCACACTGCCATAGACGCTATAAATAGGTTAAATTTTTTCACTTTCCTCACCCCTTTTAAAATACCTTTTTCGAATCACATCTCCTTACACAGTCAAACACCCAAGGGCCTGACTACAGAGCTGCGCTGTTCACATCGTAATTCGTCGCCCTTGGCAAACATACCCTCAACATTAGGGGTGCACATTGAAAAGGATTTAGGGTAACGAAGCGTTTTAGTCGCCGAGAAACACCTCA
Organism: Gilvimarinus japonicus; assembly: GCF_042847215.1. Lineage (GTDB taxonomy): Bacteria > Pseudomonadota > Gammaproteobacteria > Pseudomonadales > Cellvibrionaceae > Gilvimarinus > Gilvimarinus japonicus. The sequence continues at coordinate 606,570 of NZ_AP031500.1, read as the reverse complement.
AGCAGGAACCCATAACACAGACCATTGCCTGCTTGAGCAAGAAGTGTGGGGGAAGTATCGGCGAACGTTCTATCAGTAGAGCTAGAGTAAAAAAACTACCACTCAAAGCGCAGCCCCAACAATGGCAACATTGAGCCCTCTTCGGGTGTATCCTCACCTGTGCGCTCGTTAAATTCACTATTGTTTGGATTCTCGGCGCCCAACACATTAATGATATCGACAAAAGCAATCACATCCATCGGACCTAAGTCACGTCGATAATCGACCCGAATATTCACGGAGCTATAGCTGTCATAGCGTTCGGTATTATTGCTAATGGTCTCTTTGCTATAGCGCAGTGGTTCACCGTCACCCAATACGTTATCGTTGACAATAAAATCACCAAACGGCCGGCCCGAGGCCCATTTCACCCGGCTGGAAACTTTCCAGCGTTGGTTGATCTCCCACACGCCACCCAAACCAAACGCGTGAGGGCGATTGTAATCGGCATCGTATTCTTCGCCTTGTGCCGAGTCTTTATAAACGGCGTCGTTGTACGAGTACGTGGCACTGGCCGACCAGCCATTAGCAAAGTAGCGGGTTATCGCCGTATCTACCCCAAACGAGGTGCCCTCGCCGATATTACCGTAGGTTTGATTGACTCCATCGAGCTGAACGATTCGATCGCTAATGACTTGATAGTAAGGCTCGATAAAAATCTCGATGTTATCGCTGTAACGGTAACTCATACCTACCGTTAGCTGATCTATTTTTTCGTAATCGAGATTGGTATTGGCGGAATCAATAGCCAACTCATCAATGCGTGGCGCCTGTAAGTAACGTCCGGCGGTCGCGGTTAACGTAACCGATTCACCCACAGGCCACGATGTTCCCAGTCGAGGCGAGACAGCATCGTGCCCAGTTAGCTCGTCGGCATCAAAGCGCAGCCCGGCGCGCAAATCTAACGGTCCTAGTGCAAAGCTTTGCTCAAGGTACCCCGCGTACTGCACCGACTTATCGGCATAGGCAGAGTTGAGTGATTCAGGTGTTAGCACGATATATTTTTGCTCGGACGACGGGCGAAAATCGGATTGATCGTACTCATAGCGAATCCAGTCATCATCCAGCGCGAGGGAAAGATCCAAGTCCAACTGTAAAACTCGCACCCCGGCGCTAAAGCGCCCAAAAACGTTGTCGTAACCAAAATCAAGGCGCCAGCCAATTTCTGACTCATCGCGCTGGGAGGTAATTATGGGGAACCGCTGCGGCACCTCAGACGCTGGCGTATCCAGTGGAACTAGATCCGGATAGGCCTCACCGCTTTGTGACTCTTCACCGTAATGACGATAATACAAACTATTGGTTAAATCGGCGCTCTCGCCCAACAGATGCTGCCAACGCAGTGACACCAAGGTGTTGTCGGCCGTTTGGGACACCAAGTCTACATCTTCATAAGTACCCGGCTCATCTTCATCCGACGCCAACACATGGTCGATGTCGCGGTTGTACTCTTCGGGTGCGTGTATGGCGAGAAAGTTAAACGTGCCACCACTGTCAAAGCGCGTTGTGGTTTTTAAAATTATATCGGTCAGCTCTGGCTCGCCTACGTCGTCCAAACCTACCATCTCAAACAGACGGCCAAAGTTAAGCTGCCGGGCCGAGAACAACAGGCTGGTATTGTCCAGCACGCCAGTCGGACCATCGTAGCCAACCTCAAGCCCGGCAATGTCTATTCTCGCACTGTAAGATGGCGTCTCGGGGTTACCCTCGGCGACCTCCAACTGCAATAAAGAACCGGCACGTCCGCCGTAAGCGGCGGACCAGCCACCTGGCTGAAAATCCGCTTTACCGATCGTGTTAGGCGCAAACACGCTATAGCGCCCGCCGCCTTCTACATCTTCTAATTCACCAAAGTTATCACTAAAATGCACCACATTATCAAAGGGCACACCGTCCACTAAAATTTGGTTATCCCGTGGGCCGTTACCTCGCACGGTAAAGCTTGAATATTCGCCATCGGAGAACAACCCCGGCAAACCATCCAGCGCCCGTAACACATCCCCTCCACTACCGGCCGAACTGCGCAGCGCCTCGCGATCAAGCTCCGTTGCACCAGCCGAACTGAGCCACCGGCCGGTATTGCCGCTACCTAAAATCAGCACCTCCTCCATGCCGCTCGGTACCGCCACCAACGCCACATTGACCGGTGTGGTCTTATCTTCTATGACACGCACACTCGGCAGCCGTACGCTGTTGTAATTCGCTTGCGTAATGAGCAGCTCATATAAGCCAGGAGCCAAACCCTCAAACCTAACGCGCCCTTGGGTATTGCTGGTAGCTTCGGTACGGCGACCGTCCCGATCAGTTACTATCACTCGCGCGCTCTCGAGCGTTCTTAACGTAGCCTGATCCTTAATATCGACCATCAGGTCAGCTGCCGTGGCAGGCAGAACAGCAAGACAAAAAATAACGACAGCCCACAACGGGCGATGCATAAAAGTGTTCATAGTGAGTATTATCCCTAACCCCAGAATGGATGACGTTGCAGGACTATACGATAAGAAACCACAGGCAGTTCTGCCACAATGCACTAATGGTTACAATGATGTACCAGCCGTACACTAATGAGTGCTTACGCCAAAAACAGGCGGCGCCACCACGAATGGGTAACCTAACCACTGGTGAATAATAGGAACCGTTGATGTAATTACTCGTGCAGCAGACCTATTATTTTGCACAATAGACGTCGCAACACAGCCAAAAAGGACTTAACCGCGGATGCGAGTCATCGACCGAACTATTTTAAGTATTGCGCCCATTCGTACCAGCTTGCTAGGAGTGTGCGGGTTTCTGACGGTGCTCTTCACCCTTGTCGAGCCCGAAGCCTCTCAAGGCCTAGGGCTCGCCGCACGATTAGGTTTCTGGGTGCTGCACATCGGCATAGCCCTAGGCGCTATATTGCTCGTTAGTGTGGTCATTCGTCACTGTCACCTTAGCCGCTGGCCACTGTGGATATTAGTACTAGTAACCGGCGTGCTCGGGGCCGTTATTTCGGCGCCACTTTACCTCGCTATAGAAGTGCTGCTGCCCGAGCTGATACCTATCGATACGCCCGATAGCTTCTGGGACCGATATGCAATGCAAGGGCCCTGGCAAGCAGTCGTCAGTGAATTTTTTCAGGTGCTACCACTGGTACTGGTGGGCTGGGTAACCGTTAATTTACCGCTCATGCTCAACAAGCCAACACTGCTTGAGCCGCCGCTTCCGCCAGAGCCCCCCACAAGCGAACAAACAGAGCAGGATGCAATGCAGGCACGCCGCGACGCATTTTTTGCCAGCTTGCCCGAAGTGGTCGGCCAAGACTTAATCGCCATTTCATCGGATTTACATTATTTGAATGTCTACACCACGTTAGGCAAAGCCATGATTTTGGGAAGCCTAAAGTATTACGCCGAAGCATTTGCGGAGGAAGGGCTACAAATACACCGCTCGCACTGGATCGCCAAAGCCCATGTAGAACGTTTGTGCTTATCGGGCAAAGACGCTTTTTGTTTAATGAGTACAGGTTTGCGCGTACCCGTTAGCAGAAGTAACCGTAAGCTAGCCAAAACCTATTTCGGCTCGTTAGCGACCCCCAAAAAAGCACCCGCCATTAAAATTGCAAGCTGACCGGTTACAGCCAAAACGTCCCATCAAATATAAAGCAGGGTTTACCGCGCCGGCACTAAACCGAAAGACACAAAAAAGGCCCGTTCCGAAGAACGAGCCTTTTAAGTTATATGGTGCCCAGAGGCGGAATCGAACCACCGACACGAGGATTTTCAATCCACTGCTCTACCGACTGAGCTATCTGGGCTTTGCTGTAGCTGCTATTGAATCAAGCGGCTGTCACAAGAGGCGCGTATTAAACCGTTTGAGTCGCTTTGAGTCAAGGGGTCAGAGGTAAATTATTTGTCATCTGTGGGCGGAACATAGCCTTCGGCGGCATCGTAGTCGTCACCGGATAAAAACTTGGTCATTTGTTCACCAAGATACACTCGGGTACCGGTATCCATTAAATTTAATTGTTTTTCGTTAATAAGCATGGTTTGGTGGCTCATCCACTCTTGCCACGCTTTTTGGCTGACGTTGTCGTACACATCTTGACCTTTGGGGCCAGGAAATGGCGGCTGTGCCAGGCCCGGTAACTCTTGTTTGTATTTGCGGCACATGACGGTACGGCTCATAAAATCTCCTGATGTTTGCTCAAAGGACGCTCGCACTGCGTTAACTCGACAGCGGCGCCAGCTCGTGCAGTTGCTCTAGCAGGCGCTTAACCGGTGCGGCTAAACCCACCGCTGGCGGCTGGCTGACGTTATACCAGAGCGCTTGCCCCGGCGCCATGACGCCCGCACTTGGCTCGGGCAATTGTACCAATACTGGGGTGATGTCCAAATGGTAATGGCTAAAGGTATGGCGATAGCTGTCCCAGTACTCGATCTCGCCAGGGGTGCCATAATAATCGGCGCAGTAATCGGCCACTGAGCGCTCCAGCGCCAGCTCGGGAAAGCTCCACAGTCCGCCCCAAATACCTTGCGGCGGTCGCTGTTGCAGCAGTAAATCGCCACTGGGGGCGCGCAACATCAGCAAGTAGGTTGCCTTAACGGGTTTGTCTTTTTTCGGCTTTTTGCCCGGGTATTGCAACTGGGTGCCAGTGGCGCGGGCGATACAGCCATCGCCCAAGGGGCAAGTGTCGCATGCGGGTTTAGTGCGGGTGCAGACAGTCGCGCCTAAATCCATCATCGCTTGCGTATAGTGATTACAGCGTGACTCAGGGGTGTGCTGACGCGCGACTTGCCACAGGGCTTTTAGCGGCCCACTTTGACCGGGCCAACCATCGATGGCGTGATAGCGCGCCAGTACCCGCTTAACATTGCCATCTAAAATAGTCGCGGTTTGCTTAAACGCAATACTGACAATGGCACCGGCGGTGGACTCGCCAATACCAGGCAGAGACGAAAGCTCGTCAACTGTGGCGGGAAATTCGCCCCCAAAATCGCTCACCACTTGTTGCGCGCAGCGATGCAAGTTGCGCGCTCGGGCGTAGTAACCAAGTCCGGTCCACAAATGCAGCACGTCATCGACTGGCGCCGACGCCAGATCTGCAACCGTGGGAAAACGTTTTGTGAAGCGCTCAAAGTATGGAATTACCGTCGTTACTTGAGTTTGCTGCAGCATGATCTCTGACAGCCAAACGCGGTAGGGAGTGATATTTTGTTGCCAAGGCAAATGCTTGCGGCCGTGCTGATCAAACCAATTGAGCACGGCCGCCGAGAAAGTATCGGTCATTCTTTGTCTTTTTTGTCTTTGTTTAAAAACTGGTTCAGCAAACCTTTAACGGCCGCTTTGGTAGGGTCGGTTTCCTCATCGCCCTCGGCATTTTTCTCGTCGCCGCCAAGCTTGCGCACCAGCTCGTCTTTTAGCCGTTGCTTGGTGTAGTCACCGAGCAGCGACTCTAACGCTTTTGAGTCGAGGCGACAATCTTTTGCCGGTGCCAGTGTGGTGATCGAGCCACGGCAGCGCAGCAAAGACAGACTGCGGTTAACCCAGTAATTACTGTTAACCGTACAACCCTCAGCACTCGTAGACGGTTGCTCTAGCGTTAGCGGCAAGCGCAGATCAAACGTCTGACCGGCCAAATCGATCTGGCCGTTTAGCCCCATCAGCAACTGCTCAACCCCAGCGGTAAAGCTTTTTATGGTGATCACTTGCTGACGCAACTGAATCTGGCCCTGTAAGTCATGCATCTCGGTCAGTTCTGGCCAGTCTTGCTCGGCGCGCGGCTCTTGCTTAGCGCCCTTGCCGTCAGTCGCTTCGCCCTCAGCGGGTGCTTGGTCTTTTTCGCGCAGTGATTTAGTCAAACTAATCGCTTGGCAAAAATATTTTTCGACGTTAATGGGCGCAACCGTCACCTGAGCGCCATTGAAATTAGCGTCGGCAATGGCCGCTTGTGTTAGCTCGTTCTTGGTTAAGCCGACGCTGCTGGCAGTCGCGTCTAGGTTCATCAGTCCGCTTAGCTGAATTTTTTCATCCAACTCTAAATCGCTCAGCAGTGGCGTCACATTCAAGCCTTGCATCTCGAACTTGGTACTAAGTCGCGCCGCAGACCCACGGCCATCCAGTTTGCCCGACGCTTGCAATTGACCTTCGTAGGCGTCCAAACTCGCCTCCGTCAATTGCACTAAGCCGTCAGCGGCATTCAAGCGCAACCGCAAGTTTTGCATGGTTAAACCACTGACAATCGCCTCGCGCAAATCAATCCGCACCCGTGCATTTAATGCCCGTACTGCATCCAGCGGTATCAATGGTTCGTCGCCACTGGCAACCGAGGGTTTATCGGGTGTTTTGTCTGTTTTGGGCGGCGTATTACCAGTGGTATTCGTTGGCGGCTTTTCTGCTACCGGCGGCGGCAAGTAATGATCGACGTTGATTCGATCCCCCGCTAAGGTCACCTCTAACGCCATACGCTCAAGGTCGGTTACCGCCATCTCGCCGCTAACAGTGGTATCGTCCAACTCCAATGTTAAAGGCGCCAAGGTCATCGAGCGTGCGCTGCCAGAGACGTTGGTGTTGATGCTTAAATGGGTCAAAGCGTCGTCCTCGGCCGTTACCGGAACGCTCTGCCCTAAGCTTGCCAACAATGTTTTAACATTGACTGGCGCCAACGCCACGTGACCATTAAACATTAGCTCGCCGGTGGGGTTTTCAATCTCAAGCTCAAACCCGGTGCTCACCGACGCCTCGTCATCCAACCCACTGATATCGAGTGTGACATCACCACTGTTAATAGACACTTTCGATAAGTCGGAGGCTATTTGCACATCGGCACTGAGCTCCCCCGCCACTTGCAGTTCACGCTCGGCAAACATTGCGGGGTCTTTAACACTGACCAGCCAATCGCTACTTAGCGCGAAGGGCTGGTTCTCTGTGTTAAACCCAGTGAGCTTTAAAGCATTTACCCTAAACTCAGCCGTGCGCGAAAGCGCAGCATCGCTATAACTCACCTGGGCATCCGAAATACTGATTGCCTCGACCGCTAGCTGCAGCTCGCCGCCACTGCTGCCGGCATCCTCTTGGCTCTCGTTAGAAACTGGCGGGGTCGCATCTTTTTTGGCTTTGTCGGCCGATGCCATCGCGTCGGCAGGCACTTGCGCTGGGTCGGCAACGCCGGCCCGCTCGGCCTTGCGTTTAGCTTCGTCGGCTAAACGGCTCCAGTTGCTAGCGCCAGACTCGTCGAGCTCAAACGCCAAGGAGGCGCCGTCGATAATTAGATGCTCAACTTGTAGCTGTTTATCAAACAGTGGCCGGGTGGCCACCAGTAAGCTCGCGCTGCGCAAGTGCGCAAGCTGGTCATCCGGAGCACTTAAGCTGGCCACAGTAATATCCTCGACCTCGATGCCGATACTGGGCCAAAACTGCCAGCTAATGTCGCCGGCAATCTCCAGCGCGACGCCTTGTTCGGCCGCCAGCGATTTGATTCGGGGCTTAAAGATATTGGGGTCGAGCCAGAAAAACAACGCCGCCACAGCCAACACAATCAGCAGCAGTAACACGACAAGTACCTTTAATAGCGTTTTCACCACCATCTCCTTGAGTAATCGGGTAAAGCCTGAGCATAGCATTTGTCGCCATGGGGCGGCGTGACGAAAATGCTTTTTTGCGCGCCAGCGCACCGATAAGACGACTCCGGTGCCCGGCAAACGGAACTTATCAGCCGCTACCGGCACAAATGCTGCGAAATATGACACCGAAACCGCTCAACGGCTGGTTATAGCGCCCCTGCTCGCGCTAAAATAACGCCCTTTAGGCCACACTGGCATTAGGAAATTCCATGGGACACAAAACCGCACTGTACGATCTGCACAAAGCCGCTGGCGGCAAACTGGTGGATTTTGGCGGCTGGGATATGCCCATCAACTACGGCTCGCAAATCGAAGAGCACCATCAGGTGCGCCGCCACGCGGGGCTGTTTGATGTATCCCACATGACCGTTGTCGATGTCGCCGGCTCCGACGCCCGCGCCTATCTTCGCAAACTGCTGGCCAACGATGTCGCGCGACTCGACGACACACCAGGCAAAGCCTTGTACAGCGGCATGCTTAACCATGAGGGCGGCGTGATCGACGACTTGATCGTCTACCACCTTGATGGTTGGTACCGCGTGGTAGTGAACTGCGCCACCCGCGACAAAGACCTGGCGTGGATGGACGATTGCGCCGCGCCGTTTGACGTAACGGTATCCGAGCGCCCCGAGCTTGCCATGATTGCGATTCAGGGTCCCGAGGCTATCGGGCAAGTACAAAAAGCCGCAAGCGACGCACAAGCCCAGGCTATTAGCACCCTAAAAGTCTTTTGCGGCGTCGAGTGCGAAGGCTGGTTTATCGCCCGCACCGGCTACACCGGTGAAGACGGCCTAGAGATTATGCTCAGCGCCGATGACGCCAGCGCCCTGTGGCAAACCCTGACGGATGCCGGCGTCGCCCCCTGCGGTCTGGGTGCACGCGACACCTTGCGTCTAGAGGCGGGCATGAACCTTTACGGCCACGAAATGGACGATACCACCTCACCGCTGGTAGCCAACATGAGCTGGACTGTAGCTCTGGAAGACCCGGAGCGCGATTTTATCGGCCGCGAACCGATCGAGACGATTCGCGCCAACGGCGGCCCCGCCACCAAGCTGGTGGGCCTGGTAATGCGTGAACGCGGCGTACTGCGCGCAGGACAAAGCGTTAACGTGGTCGGCAACGACGCCTCTGGCATTATTACCAGCGGCTCTTTTTCGCCCACGTTGGGTTTTTCAGTCGCGCTGGCGCGCGTACCCAGTGCCATTGGTGACAGTGCCGAAGTCAACTTACGCAACAAATCAGTCGCCGTCGAGGTGGTAAAGCCTTGCTTCGTTCGCCACGGCAATGCGCTTGTTTAGCGGCAAAACGCACACTAACGTCTACACTTTTTGAGCCTACTTTTTATTTAAGGACACAACCATGAGCGATATTCGCAACGAACTAAAATACCTGCCCAGCCACGAGTGGGCTCGTGTCGAAGAAGACGGTACCGTTACTATCGGCATTAGCGATCACGCCCAAGACAGTCTGGGTGATGTGGTTTACGTCGAGACGCCAGAAGTCGGCGCTACCGTAACCGCCGGAGAAGAAGCCGGCGTGGTTGAATCGGTAAAAGCCGCCTCTGACATCTACTCACCGGTGAGCGGTGAAGTCATCGCCGTCAACGAAGCGCTGGAAGACTCGCCCGAGCAAGTCAACGAATCGCCCTACGATGACGGCTGGTTTTTTAAAGTTAAACCTAGCGACTTATCCGAGCTGGACGACGCACTGGATGCCGATGGTTACAAAAACGCCATTGAAGCAGAGGCTTGAGCCGAGCCGTGAAAACTGCCCTGCGTAAAATCTTTGCGCCCCTGCTAAAGGGGCTCGAATCCGGCACCGAGCCCTACCACTACAAACCACTCAGTCGCAAAATTTTGCTGTTTTTTGGGGTGACCTTTGTCGGGCTTGGCGCGCTGGCCGCGTACTTGATTCCCGCCGACGCCGACCCAGGCTACTACTTTCCCGTTATCGTCTTCATCTTGGCGGGCGGCTACGGCTTACTGGTAGGCTTGCTGGGCGAAGATCGGGCAGTGGCGAAAATATGGGGCAATAAGTAGCACACTCAGAGCACTGATTCGCCGATAGCTTTCACTCACCTTGGGCGCAACAACATTAGCGACAACACTTATACCGAAGACTCAAGAGGATATTATGTTGAAAGGAATCTTACTAATGACGTTGAGTGTGTCGCTGGCAGCATGCACCACTCTGTCGGGCTCTTATAAATTGCAGGCATTCGACAACAACGGCAAGTTACTAGGCAACAACTCCACTATGATTGCGCAAGGTAGCGCTGTTTACTCGGTGCGAAACTCCTTGTGCACCGCCCTTCCCGGCGCTCTCATTCGCATCACAAACATCGACACCAACCTAGAGCTTAAAGAACAAAGCCCTTACCAATGCCCTGGTCAACTCAAGAAAAACCAACAGGTAACACTTGATGATAGTGAACGCTGGGATTTCACCTTTGATGAACGCACGTGGGTACTAGGCAACAAAGGCGCCAGTAAAACCCAAGTACTAAGAGAGTACGTCCCAGAAGGGGTGGACATCAAAGAGTGGAGCGAGCTGGTTTCCAGCGCTTATTTTGTCATTGACTCTTCCAGCCCCGCCCGTCAGCATATTGAACAAATCGGTGGGTTTGGCAACTACATGCTAACCGTATATGAAAAACAGTTTGCCAAAACCTGCGAGTCTTACCAGATCGATGTTATTAAGTCCGAGCCGGACGACATGCTTCTAGAGTGGCACCACCAAGGCTGTCAGGAGCATCCAGCGCAGCATCAAGTTCAACGTATAGTGGATACGCCAACCGGAGCGATGACGTTAAGTTATGTTGAAAAAACACCCAAATTAGATGACGAGAAACGTCGTCTATGGATTGCGCTAATCAGCGCAGCGTCTCTGGCGCCGGGAGGCACAACAACCAGCGCCCTAGTCGAAACAGTCAAATAATCGACGAGCCATACCAACGTCAGAGTAAAACCTATGCACGTATTAGTGGTTGAAGACGATATCGCCATGCAGGAACTGTTAGCGACACTGCTGCGAGGGCTAGACAGCCGCGTACATATTCACCACGCCGAAACCGTCGCTACTGGATTAACCTTGTGGCGACAACACCCCATTAATTTATTGTTGTGCGACTGGAACCTACCCAATCAAGAATCGGGGTTAACGCTGGTAAAAGCGATTCGGGCTAAAGACTGCGAGCTGCCCATCGTAATGATTACCGGGCGCGGCGACCGCGCCACGGTGACCGATAGCTTGCGCAACAAAGTTAACGAATTTATCGTCAAACCATTTGACCCTAGTGCGGTGATGGAAAGGCTCAAACGATACCTGACTGAGCCTGAAGCTGAGCCCGACAGCGACCGTAATACAGCGGACGATCCGGACTTAGAAACCTTTGTTGCTCAGCACGACAGTGTACTGGCCCGTCTCACCATCATGCCTGGGGCCGAGGCGGCACTGTCGAGCATCACCCACGCCGACCAACCCTCAGCACTTGAACTTGCGCAGCAGTGGCAAAGCGATATGGCCATTACAACTCGACTAATACGCTTGGCCAACAGCAGCTTAATGCGGCGCTCTGGTGGCGCCATAACCACACTGCGTGATGCCATCGCCACCTTAGGTGTCGAGATGGCGCTAACGCAGGTACTCGCGCTAGCGCTTGCCAATACGAGCGGTCTGCGCCACGACACCCTGCAAAGCCTTAGCAAAACGTTTGCCGAGCAGTCGCAACAGCTTGCCGAATACGCCGCACTATTGGCAAAACGCCTAAAGCTTAATGTGGCCAACTGTTATACCGCAGGGTTGCTGGTCAAGATCGGGGATTGTGCCGTTTTAGAGGCGATTCAGCTCTATCTCGACTCGGGAGGAGAGACGATTACCGACGAGGAAATAAACAGCGCACTTCTAAAACACGCAGCCCAATACGGCAACCAGCTAAAAATTAAATGGCGCTTGCCGTTGGCCTTACGCGAACGTATTGGCGCGACATACTCTGCGGGCGCCGGCCAGGTAAACCCCGAGCTACTGTTAATGCGACTGGCCGCATGCCTCGCCTCAAGCGATGACCACAGCACCGAGCAAGAAAAGTTGTGCCGGCAACTGCGATTAGCACCTGCCGATTTACCCTGTGCCAGCGCTAGCAACCCTCAGGAGCAACAACCCTAAAACCATAAGCGCCTTCAGCTTAATAAACCGGAATGTCCGAGCCTCCGCGCTTTTTAATGCGCGGCCAAACCTGCCAAGTACCAACGGCGTAGCACACCCCCAGCAGCAAACACACCGCCGACGACACCGCCATAAACGTCATATTTTGCGCAAGCTCGGCAAAGTACGGTTGATCGGCCCACAATACGGCAGGTATACCCAACAAGCCGCGCAACACGTAAACCACCGAGATAAGCACCAAGGCAATACGCATAAACGGCATGCGTGGCAATAAGCCCGCACCGGCAAACCCGTACAGCCCCCAACTGGCCAACACAAACGCAATAACACCGGTCATCTGCGCGGGGTAACTGGAGCCCTGCTCGGCCATCAACGCCATTTGCTCACCGGCGCCAAACGCCCGGTACCAGCCGGGACCACCCCAAATGATGGCTAGGTGCAGTAACGCGGCCACCAAACTCAGACTACCTCCGACCAACAACCACCTATTCTTTTTCATGCTAAGCTCCCGTATTTAATCTAACCGACATCATAGTCGTTTCCGCCGTCCGGGCAACTTCCCTCTACCAGCGGTCCTCCCATTAACACTATCGATCTTTTCACCTGGTGACAGCAGTCTTAGCTCACCGCGATTCGCGTTTGCAGTATGACTCCCATAAGAATCAACCGAATGTACCCTCAACACGGAACGCTCGAACAGCTCCGCCCTCGACTTTATTTTCGAAAACGCCCCAAGTAAGTCCAAGGCCAGCTCTATTAAAATTAAAAGACTACAGGAGCCGTGGAACCAGAAAAATAATTCGCTATTAGCATTAAATTCGAAGGCGAGGCTTATGAACTGGACAACAATCCTTTTGTATCGGCGGGCTCAACCTTAAGCTCAGTATCGGCTTACACATACCTCAATCAGCTCGATGAAAAACTCTTAGCAGCTGCGCGAATGGCCTATTTTTTGGGGTATTATCATTAGGGCACATATCGACACCTGCCAAACGGCTCTAGCGGCTTAGCGCAACCATCGCTGGGTCGCTATCTGTTCGCGTAACCGATGCTACCCGAGACCAAAGGCTACGCGCCTTGGATGGCGTTGCTATTATCACTGGCAGACAACGTTAAGTTGTGGTTTTAAGAGCTTACCTAGACCGCAGCCATGTGCAGGCGCTGAACAGGGCGCTTCTGAGACATGACGTCACGTTTGATCGAGCTTGAAGAGGTGCGCGGGTTATACTGCACTTGCTTAATTTGCTTACCGGCTGACTTTAAATAAGATTCCACGGCAAGATTATGTGGTTTGCGGCCCCAGTCTTCCCCAACAACGAAGATATCGGGGTTTATCTCTTGGCAACCCGAGACATACTCCAGCTCATCGTAGGACCGCACAATATCGACACAGCGCAGAGCACTCAGCATCTCCATCCGTTGCGCAAGTGGGATAACGGGAACATTGGGCTTATAGGAATTTACCACGCGGTCGGACGCCACACCCACGGCCAGCGAACTGCCCAGCGACTTACAGTATTCAAGTAATGCGAGATGACCTACATGCAATAAGTCAAAGGTCCCTACGGTATATACAATCATTTATTAATTCCTATAAATTGCTTTAAATATTTCGACACATTAAGTGTTACTTTTGATCTACAGAAGTTTCCACAAATACAAGGCTGTTATAATCAGCGTGTAACCAGCAAGAAAACATACATTGCGTGGATTACCAGAAAGCTTGGGGGTTTTTATTTGCGAGACATTGAGCACTGCCAACCCCAGTGCGCAGGTGCAAAGCACGAAAGCAAACACTCCAGCGGGAAGGACACTTTCTGACAGAAACACAAAAACCAATGCGATACTGTTGTTATCAAGCGCTAAGCCGGTGTACTTTGATTCATCAGATAAACCAAAAGTGCTAAAGTAGCTCAACCGAATGGCACTAGCGGCGACCACAACAAACGCGGCAGGCAACATAACGGGGTTAAAATCACTAAAGCTCAGTAAGACAATAGCTGGCGTAACGCCGTAGCTAACGATATCGATTAAAAGATCGAGCTGACCGCCAAAAATCCGATCACTGCCAGTACGGCCTTTCATCTTTCGAGCCACTAGGCCATCGGCCCAGTCAAACGCAACGGCCCAAATCATTCCAATCATGGCCGCATAAAAAACACCGATAATACTGAAATAAATCGCAAGTAACGTGCACGCCAACCCAGCCAGCGAGCAGACATTTGGCAAATCTTTAACAAATGAGATTATCGTAGGTTGTCGCGCTTGGGATTCTTCGTTAGTGGCCGTCATGGCGCTCCAAAAATTAAGAAATAGAAGGCGCACCCACCTTATACATAGGAATCACGTGCGCGGAAGATTACTGCTTGAAAAAACACAGAAATACATTTAAATCGGGCGATTCTCACTAGAACAGAGAAACACCACCACAGATATTAGGGGTCAACTTTAGGCGCTGACGAATAAGAACCAATTAGAGTGCTGATTAAGCACCCAAATTACCTAAAAGTGTAATAAGGAGGATAGAGGCGTGTGCCAGTAGGCTCGATACAAAGAAAAGGCTAACCGCAGCACTATACGCCATAATGACTGCATCTGATAGTGACTTAATTTTTTATTTGTATACGGTTGATTACAATGAAGTTTATTACCAGCGAGTAACGTTATCGTGAAAACCGAACCTATGCCACATTAAAAGACACGTCCAAATAGCGCGCGTCCGCGTTAAAGAGTGCAGTTTAAAGCAATAAAAAGGGGCGCCGACTTACATCGGCACCCCTTTTTAAATTTCAGCACGCAGGCCTACTCAAACGTTTGTACTACTTTATAGATTACTGTGGTGCCACTCACTTCATTGCCCACCACCACTAATGCATCCTCAGTAGGTGAATCTTCAGCGGAGATAAACACTAAGCCCTCCGGGCCAAGATCGCCGATGCTGGCCAGAATACTTTCGGCATCTTCAGTCGTCCAATCCTCCCGAGTGTTTAAGTAATCCTGAAATGCAGGCGCATCGGGATTGCTAATGTCGTAGACTAATACACCGCCCATACGCTCAAGCCCTATAAAGGCAAAGGTTTTCTCGCCGATATGCCCAATAGTGATACCTTCGGGCTCGGGGCCTTTGGCATCGCTGCGGCTGTCGGCACTATCGCCCTCGTCGTGGGCACTGTTAAAAAAGTCTTTACAGGGAATGTCGCGAGTTGCGCTTAGCATGCAGTCATCGCTTGCCAAAAACTGCTCGATGGCATCACCCGAGTCCCACACCAGCTGACCTTCGTCATCCCAAATGGTAAATGAACGCGCGCCGTAGCTGTAGAGGTTGTCGTACATTAAACGGTCACCGTCGGCCGACTCGTTTCCGGCGGCGTCAAACATAACCGGAGAGCCGTCGGCGTTTTTACGATAACCTTCAGTCCAAGTAACGTTTAAGCGCCCCAGCATTTCGTCATCACGGCAGTCACCCGGATCACCGGCGGTGGCACCACAGTAACTAAAGGTGGTAGGGTTAAGCAGAGCCCCGGCGGCAAGCTGGCGCAGTTGCGGCGGCAGATCGTCACCGGCGCGACGGTCAAAGCCATCTTTGTGCACTAAGTGCTTAACGCGAAATTCTTCGACAAAACCTTGGCTGGCGTCGCCGGCCCAATAGGCGTCGTTATCTTCACCCCAGGCACGGGCATCGCCTTCGTTGGCGGTAACCAGATAGGTCATACCGTTCACCTCATAGGCGGCCATCGCATCCGGCAAATACAAACCGCGGACACCGGGCCAAGTGGTGATCTCTACCGGGCCTTCGTCGCTGGCATCAATGCCATTGCCATCGATGCCGTGATCTTTGTAGCCCAACGGAATAATACGCTGTACGTTGGCCGCCGTAATATCAACCTGCGCGATGGCGTTGTTCTCTTGCAGTACCACCCAAGCCGTTTCGCTGTCGGACGATACCGCGATGTATTCGGGTTCTAGATCTTGAGCGAGCGTGGCGTTAGGGCCGTATACGCGAACACCTTGATCACGCAGAGCATCGCGCTGGCCATTAAAGGCAGTAAACCCTGCGAGAGTCGCGGCTGGGTTGGCCATATCAGAGATATCAATAACCGCAACCGAGCCCTCTGGGTCGATGCTGTAATCATCGTTCGGCTCCCCCTCGTTGGCCGCCAGCAGGTAGTTTCCGTCTGGGGTAAATACCAGCATATCGGGCTGAGCGCCCACAGCCACACTTGATATAAAACTTAAGTCATCGGCATTGTATAGCGCCACGGCACCGTTGTCGGTTTTTGCATCGGCTTCAATCGCGATCGCGACGATGCCATTTTTAACCGCTACCGAGTTCACCTCGCCGTCAGCCAGTACGCTGCCAGCTTCGATCGTATCAATCAGGCTCGGGTTTGCCGGGTCTGACAAGTCCAGTACATCCAGCATGCCTTTTTCGGCATTCACGACAAACAAGCGTTGGCTGTCGGCATCGTAAGCGGGAATCTCCGCAGCGCTTTCATCAAACTGACCTGCACTGTAGCGGCCAGCAAATTCCAACGATAACCCAGAAGGGGTTTCTACCACCGGCTCATCAGTGATGTTGTCGTCATCATCGCTGCCGCAACCTACCAGCGCCAAGGTGCTACACGCGGCTAAGATATAAGGAAAACTCTTTCTCATAGCAAACTCCAAGAGGTAATTGTGCGCATGAGACTACTGAGCGATTGTTACAAGTTTGTGGCGGCGGTCTACACACGCGCCAAATCGGTGAGCTAATAAGCCCCCTGGCTGATCGTTTAACGATCATAAAAGATTGAATTAAGCGGCGCCTTTCGGTAACTTGCGCGTTTATCTGCAATCGGCCGACTCCAGCCATATCCGCCCGCTGGCGGCCAGCACGAGGCAAGCTAAATGGCACAGTACGTATACACCATGAATCGGGTGGGCAAAGTCGTCCCGCCTAAGCGTGAAATTCTAAAAGACATCTCTTTGTCGTTTTTCCCCGGCGCCAAAATCGGCGTGCTGGGCTTAAACGGCTCGGGTAAATCTACCCTGCTGCGCATTATGGCCGGCGTTGACACCGAATTTAACGGTGAAGCCCGCCCGATGCCCGACATTAAAATCGGTTACCTGCCGCAGGAGCCGGTGCTCGACCCGGAAAAAGACGTGCGCGGTAATGTGGAAGACGGCATGCGCGAGGCCGTGGATGCACTGGCCGAACTGGAGGGTATTTACACCGCTTACGCCGAGCCCGATGCCGACTTTGACGAGCTGGCCAAAAAGCAGGCGCGCTGCGAAGATATCATTCAGGCGTGGGATGCCCACAATCTGGACAACACCCTGGAAATCGCCGCCGACGCCTTGCGCCTGCCCCCCTGGGATGCCGATGTCACCAAACTATCCGGTGGTGAGCGCCGCCGTGTCGCCCTGTGCCGGTTATTGTTATCGCGCCCCGATATGCTGCTATTGGATGAGCCCACTAACCATTTGGATGCCGAGAGTGTTCACTGGTTAGAGCAGTTTTTGCAAACCTTTAGTGGCACCGTGGTCGCCATTACCCACGACCGCTACTTTTTGGATAACGCCGCCGGGTGGATTTTAGAGCTGGACCGCGGTTACGGCATCCCCTACGAGGGCAACTACTCGAACTGGCTTGAGACCAAAGAAAAGCGCCTGGAGCAAGAGGCCAAAGCCGAAGCCTCGCACCAAAAAGCCATTAAAGCCGAGCTTGAGTGGGTGCGCACCAACCCTAAAGGCCGCCAGGCTAAAAGCAAAGCGCGTTTGGCACGGTTTGACGAGCTGCAAAGCCAAGAGTTTCAGACCCGCAACGAAACCAACGAGATTTACATTCCGCCTGGCGAGCGTTTGGGCGATAAAGTTATCGAACTGGAAAACGTCAGCAAAGGCTATGGCGATCGCTTGTTGATTGACAACCTAACCATGAGCGTACCCAAAGGCGCCGTGGTGGGCATTGTCGGCGGTAACGGTGCAGGTAAGTCGACCTTGTTCCGTATGATTGCCGGCACCGAACAACCCGATAGCGGCACCATCACCCTAGGTGAAACCGTGAATGTGGCCTACGTTGAGCAAAGCCGCGAAAACCTGCAAGACAAACAAACCGTGTGGGAGGCAATCTCGGGCGGGCAAGATATTTTGCGCATCGGCAACTACGAAGTAGCAAGCCGCTCGTACGTGGGGCGCTTTAATTTTAAAGGCTCCGATCAGCAAAAGCGCGTCGGCGAGTTATCCGGTGGTGAGCGCGGCCGCTTGCATCTGGCCAACACCCTAAAGCAAGGCGCCAACGTTTTGCTGCTGGATGAACCATCAAACGACCTGGACGTTGAGACCTTGCGCGCACTGGAAGACGCGATTTTAGCCTTCCCCGGCTGCGTGATGGTTATTTCGCACGATCGCTGGTTTTTGGATCGGATTGCCACCCATATTCTGGCGTACGAAGGCGACTCAGAAGCGGTCTTTTTTGAAGGTAACTACACCGATTACCACGAAGACTTTGTCAAACGTAAGGGTAACGACGCCCAGCCTAAGCGGGTTAAATACAAACCGTTAAAAGCTTAATCGTTCGCGCGGCGGATGCTTGCAACGGGCATCCGCCGCATTTGTTTTTATTCCGCTCGACCCAATATCACTCCCATCATTAAAGCACTGCACTGGCAATTGCTCCCTTAACGTTATTTAATGACCGCTACACGTTTGTCTTGGTCGGCAAGGCTTTACCCTATGCAGCGAATCGCGTTAATGCTTTTGGCACTTCTGCTCTGTCTCAGCGGCGCCAATCAAAGTTACGCAGCGACCACCCCCTGCCCCGCCGAGCTTAACCGCCCTTGCGTCGCGCTGGTATTGGGTGGCGGCGGCGCCCGCGGTGGCGCCCATATCGGGGTAATTCGCGCTTTGGAAGAGCGCGGCATCCCGGTGGATATTGTGGTGGGCACTAGCATTGGCGCCTTTGTCGGCGCGCTCTACGCCAGTGGTAAAACCTCCAACGAAATTCTACAACTGTTTGAACAAGCCGATTGGGACGCCGGCTACCACGACGACCTACCGCGCAGCCAAATTCCCAATCGCCGCAAGCGGCAAATTGACGAGTTCCCCATTCAATTAGGTTTAGGGTTTGACGGCCACAGCCTAAAATTGCCCCAAGGTTTTCTGCAGGGACAAGGGATGAAATCACTGCTTGATGAGCTAATGGGCACCCACGTTATCTTTAAAAGCTTTGACGATTTGCCTATCACCTTTCGCGCAGTAGCTGCCGACATAGAAACCGGCGAGCAAGTCATACTAAAACGCGGCGATTTAACCACCGCACTGCAAACCTCCATGTCACTGCCCGGTGTGGTGCGCCCCATTGAACGCGATGGACGCTTGCTTGTCGATGGCGGTATCGCCAATAACTTACCCATTAGCGTTGCCCAAGAGATGGGGGCAGACATGGTGATTGCCGTAGACATTGGCTCACCGGCGATGACTCGTGACGACCTACAATCAGGCCTTAGTATTTTGCGGCAACTCACCAGCTTTTTAACTGAAGAAAACGTCCGCCAACAAATCGACTTACTCACCGAAAAAGACGTGCTTATCCACCCCGAGCTCACCGAGGTCACCCTACTGAGCTTTGACAAAGCAGCCAGCGCTGCGGACCAAGGCTACGATGCAACCATAGCGGCTTTTGAGACCAGTGCCAGCGTTGCGCAAATAAGTGGCAGTGCCGTACCCAAAAGCCCGGCGAAATCTTTACGTGGCGATGCCAAAATCACCATTGACGATATATCCTTGATTAACCACACCCGCCTTAGCGATGACTATATTCTGCACCGCATGGAAATCCACGCCGGCGGTGCCTATTCGCCGTGGGAGATTCGCAAAGGGATCGAGCGGTTATACGGTCAAGGCACTATCGCTCGCGCTCGCTCCAGCATAGACGAGCAAGATGAGCGCAACCGACTTTATACTGTGGTTGAGGAAAAAGAGTGGGGCCCAGGCTATTTAGATTTTAAACTATCGTTTGAAGACAACCTCAAATCTTTTAGTCGCTACCAGCTGGGCGCCTCATACCGCCGCACTAACCTATCACCGTACGGCGCCGAGTGGTACACCACCGCTGCGTTCGGCACTGAGAAAAGCTTTAACACCGCACTCTACTGGCCACTTAGAACCTCTGGCTTTTACGCCAGCGGCAGAATGCTTGCCGAGCGGGATGTATTCTCGTACACCCTTGAAGGGAAATCCTTTGGCGAGGTTATCTCTAACGAATACGGCGCGATCACGGGCGTAGGGTGGGATTCGTACGACCGCCTGGATATTTTTACCGGTTACACCTACTCGGACGGCAACCTTACCTTACCCGCTATTATCGCCGCCGAACTTGCACAACCGGAGGTAGACTACCGAGAACAAGGTGGTGTCTTAACCATCGATTACGACAGCCTAGATAACGCCAGCTTTCCGGTGCGCGGCTGGAAGATATTATCGGCCATTAAGCGCAGCAACATCAGCCTTTTTGGCACTAAAGATAACGCCACTCAAGTCGAGCTTGAGGTAAACAAAGCGCTATCGCTTGGTCGCCACAGTTTGCGCGGTCGCTTACAACTGCAAAGCACATTTAACGACGATCCCCTGTCACTGGTAGGCTCATACAGCTTAGGCGGTTTTTTAAACTTATCAGGTAATGAGAGCGATTTTATCTCTGGCCAGCACACACGTTTTGCAAGTGTTGTATATACCTATCGAATTGCCGATAACGACTATCGCATACTCAACCTGCCGCTGTATTTTGGCCTCTCTTACGAGGCGGGCAACGCATGGCAGGATCAAGACGCTATTGATTACAGCGATTTGATTCGCAGCGGCAGCTTATTTTTGGGCTGGGACAGCCCTCTAGGCCCCACCTACCTAGCCTACGGCGAATCCGACACAGGTAAAAAAAGTGCCTACGTTTACCTGGGCGTCACCTTTTAGCGCAACAGATAAAGCCGCACCAAGTTGCTACGGGCGACAATCAAGTTTCGTTAACCATGCTGGTCAAGGATTGATATGACCGGCATGCGCCCCATATCTATTATCAGGCAACCGATAGAAACCTGCCTCGCGTGAACTTTAGCCCCAACCAGAACGGAGAGCTACCATGCCCAGCCTGCAAGATCCAATTACCCTCGGCGAGCTAACACTTGCCAATCGCATTATTATGGCGCCACTCACCCGCTGTCGCGCCAGTGAAGGCCGAGTGCCCAACGAGCTAATGCTGGAGTACTACAGCCAGCGCGCCAGCGCCGGTATGATTTTAACCGAGGCGACCTCGGTAACCCCCATGGGCGTAGGTTACCCAGACACGCCGGGCATTTGGTCTGAGGCCCAAGTGGCGGGCTGGAAAAAAATTACCGATGCAGTACACGCCAAGGGCGGCAAAATACTGCTGCAATTGTGGCACGTAGGACGTATATCCGACCCACTTTATCTGGATGGTGAATTGCCTGTCGCCCCCAGCGCTATTCAGCCGGCCGGGCACGTGAGCTTAGTGCGCCCGAAAAAAGATTACGTAACCCCGCGAGCACTCGAGCTGGAAGAAATTCCCGAGGTAATCGCACAATTTAAACAGGGCGCCGAAAACGCCAAAAAAGCCGGGTTTGACGGGGTAGAAATTCATGGCGCCAATGGCTACTTGCTGGATCAGTTTTTACAAACCAGCACCAACCAGCGCACCGATCGTTACGGCGGCTCCCTCGAAAACCGCGCGCGATTGATGCTTGAGGTGACCGACGCCGTGCTAGAGGTGTGGCCCGCCGGCCGGGTCGGCATGCACTTAGCGCCACGCGGCGATGGCCAGGATATGGGCGATGACAACCCCGCCGAAACCTTTGGCTATATCGCTCGCGAGCTGGGCACACGCCAACTAGCGTTTATTTGTAGCCGAGAGCACGAGGCGGACGACAGCTTGGGGCCTGACTTAAAACAATTGTTTGGCGGTGTGTACATTGCCAACGAAGGCTTTGAAAAAGATCAGGCGAACCAATGGCTGGCCGAAGGCAAAGCCGACGCCGTCGCCTTTGGGGTTAAATTTATCGCCAACCCGGATTTGCCCGAGCGCTTTGCCCAAAATGCTTCGCTAAACGAGCCCGACCCGAGCACCTTTCACGGCGGCAGTGCTGCAGGTTATACCGACTATCCAAGCATGTAGCTCGCAGTTAAGGCCTTTCTTTTACTTCCCGGTTGCGATACTTTAGCGCCATGTTATTTATTACTAACAATGTGCAAATCGCCGACTGGGAAATCGAGCTGACCGCCATCCGCGCGCAAGGCGCGGGGGGCCAAAACGTCAATAAAGTTTCCAGCGCCGTGCACCTGCGTTTTGATATCCGCCGCTCAAGCCTACCGGATGTTTACAAACAGCAACTGCTTAAGATGACGGATCAACGCATTACGAAAGAAGGCGTTATCGTCATCAAGGCGCAGCAGTTTCGCACGCAGGAAAAAAACCGGGACGATGCGCTCGCGCGCTTACAAGCGCTAGTTAAACAGGCAGGTGTGCAACGTAAATCGCGGCGCCCGACCAAGCCCACCCGCGGCTCGCAATTAAAGCGTATGGACAAAAAAACTCAGCGCGGGCGTACCAAACAGTTGCGCGGCAAAGTTGACTTATAAGTGACGGAGCTTGCTACCACACAAATCTGGGTCGATGCCGACGCCTGCCCCGTCGCCATGAAGGAGATTCTCTTTAAGGCGGCTAACCGTGCTCAGGTGCTGGTAACCCTAGTGGCCAATCAGTCGCTGCAAATACCCAAGTCACCTTACATTCAATTCCGCCAAGTTGAGCGCGGCTTTGATGTGGCCGACAACGAGATTCATCAGCGGGTGAATAGCGGCGATTTGGTCATTACCGGAGATATTCCGCTGGCCGCCGATGTGGTCGACAAAGGCGCTACGGCACTTAATAGCCGAGGCGAGCTTTATACCAAAGAAAACATTCGAGCGCGGTTGAACATGCGAGACTTTTTAGACAACTTGCGCTCGAGTGGCATAGACACGGGTGGATCACCCGCGCTGTCGCAAGCAGACCGCCAGCGCTTTGCCAACGCCTTGGATCGCTGGCTGGCTAAGCGGCCCAAGCATTAACCGGGATATTAATGATAGTGCCGGCACGCATTAACCACGCGGCGGCCTAAATCGTCCGTTGTACAGTGATTGGCAATATCCGCCAAGCTTACCACCCCGACAAAATCTTTGTTTTTGTCGTTGTTCAAAACAATCAAACGTTGCACTTGCTGATCTTGCATGTTTTGCAGTACATCCGATAACTGATCGCCCTGGTAGCAATACAATACTTTGCCGCTGGTAATAGAGCCGACGTTATCATCGCCATTTTTACCCTCGGCCACGGCGCGCAGGGCAATATCGCGATCGGTGACGATACCCACAATTTTTTCATGATCGGCTACCGGGGTAAAACCGCGACCGGACTCACGCATCCCCAAAGCGGCTTCGCGGATACTGGCGTTAACATCTAAATATTCAGGCTTCTGCGTCATTACATCTTGAACTTTCATTGCGCTCTCCTGTTTGCTATTACGCGTTACCATTGGTGCAGCGGAGTCGAACCCACAACGAACCAATGCCTTCCCCAGCAGTTTCGCAAACACCATGCCAGCACGCCGCTCGCGGCCAGGCCTCGCTGCGGGCTTACTATGGCGACTTAAATCTTGTAGAGAACACCGTAACTGGTAAATTTTGCAATATTCTTAGCCCGAGATAAGCTCCGGTTTAGGTGCCAGCGAGCTAGGCCGCCCACTGGGCCGCTCCGGCGGGCAAACCGACAAAGGCGCCAAATCGGCATCAATCCTGCTACCTTTATCACAAACGCTACCACCTTACGGCGCCAAACAAGACAGCAATGTAAGCGTCTAATGGGCGCTCAGGTGGCTTACAATATCTGCATAATCATGGTTTTGCTGCCATACTGAAACCCTGTGAGTGGACAACAAAAAGGAACCTCTATGAGCTTGCACACCCAGGCCAGCACCAACGGCGGCCGCCCGGTTTATATCGTCGACGGGGCGCGCACCCCGTTTATCAAAGCACGGGGCAAACCCGGCCCCTTTACCCCGGTCGACTTAGCCGTCCAGGCTGGCCGGCCTTTGTTGTTGCGTCAGCCGGTAGCCGCCGAGAACTTCAACCGCGTCATTTTGGGTTGTGTTAACGTAATTGCCGCCGAGATGAACCCGGCACGTATTGCCGCGTTGCGCCTGGGCCTTGGCGAGACTATGCCCGCCTTTACTATGCAAATTAACTGCGGCTCGGGCATGCAATCGATCGAAACCGCGTTTCGCTACATCAGCGAGGGCAACGACGATTTAATTTTGGCCGGCGGCGCCGAAGCGCTTAGCCACGCGCCACTCATCTTGCAAGATGACGCCACCAAGTGGTTGGCCGAATTAGGGCAAGCGCGCTCACTACCCGACAAACTCAAGCATCTACTCAAACTCAAGCCCGGTTACTTCAAACCCGAGATCAGCCTTAAAAAAGGCCTGACCGACCCGGTGGTGGAGTTAAATATGGGCCAGACTGCCGAGGTAGTCGCCAACTTATTTAATATCAGCCGAGCCGATGCCGATGCCTATGCGGTGCGCAGCCATCTGCGTCTGGCCGAGGCGCAAAAAGCCGGCTGGCTCGATAACGAAGTGATGCCCATGGTGGCCAGCGATGGCAGCGTCTACACCCATGATGACGGGGTGCGCCCCGACAGCTCAGAGGAGCACCTAGCCAAGCTTAAGCCAGTATTCGAGCGGCCCTACGGCAAGGTCACCGCTGGCAACAGCTCGCAAATCACCGACGGCGCCTCCTGGGTAATTCTCGCCTCCGAAGAGGCCGTTAAAAAACACGGCTTAAAACCCAAAGCCGTAATTCGCGACAGCGAGTGGTCGGGGCTAGAGCCCGAAATTATGGGACTGGGGCCTGCCGTCAGCGTTGGTCGCCTGGCCCTTCGCAACAACATGACCCTCGACGACATCGAGTTGCTGGAGCTAAACGAAGCCTTTGCCGCGCAGGTGCTTGGCTGTCTTGCCGCCTGGAACGACAAAGACTTTTGCCACGGTGTATTTGGCATTGACGGTGTATTGGGTGAATTTGACCGCGAACGGCTTAATATTGATGGCGGTGCCATCAGCCTTGGTCATCCAGTAGGCACCAGCGGCAACCGCATAGTGTTGCACTTGGTAAACGCGCTGGAGCGAAAAGGCCTCAAACGCGGTATTGCCACCCAGTGTATCGGCGGCGGCCAAGCCGGCGCCATGCTGATCGAAATGCTCTAAGCCAGGAGAAACTTATGAACGGATTAGTACTTAAAACCCTGAGCGACCGGGCAAAAGCCATAGGCCCATTTAGTGAAGCTGGTGGTCACGTCGCCACAGCGTGGCAGCACTGGCAGTTGCGCGTCGCCGATGATGGTGTCGCTTGGTTAATGTTCGACTGCGCCGACGCCGAGGTCAACGTATTGTCGCAAGCCGCACTCCAAGAGCTAGACGAAGTGGTAATGGCCCTTGAAGCCGACAAGCCTAAAGCGCTGGTGTTGCGTTCGGCCAAAGCCGGCAGTTTTTGCGTGGGCGCCGACATTAAAGAATTTCGCCAAATCGACCCCCTCAATGCCGCGCGCGACAAATTGCAGGCCGCCCACACGGTAGCTAACCGCTTCGCCGCACTCCCGTTTACCAAAGTCGCGGTGGTACACGGCCACTGTTTTGGTGGCGGCCTAGAATTGGCATTAGTGTGCGATTACCGCGTGGGTGTTTTTGGGGCCAGCTTCGGCTTTCCCGAAATTTTACTAGGCTTACACCCAGGCCTTGGCGGCACCGGTCGCAGCGTTAAGCTAATCGACCCGGTAGAGGCCATGACCATGATGCTCACCGGAAAAACCGTGCGCGATAAACGCGCTAAAAGCCTCGGGCTTATTGATGCGCTGGTGCCCGAGCGCCATGTATACGGCGCCATCGACGCGGCCATTTCCGGTAAGCTTAAGCACAAACAGCCAG
Source organism: Gilvimarinus japonicus (assembly GCF_042847215.1). Taxonomy (GTDB): domain Bacteria; phylum Pseudomonadota; class Gammaproteobacteria; order Pseudomonadales; family Cellvibrionaceae; genus Gilvimarinus; species Gilvimarinus japonicus. The sequence goes on along the minus strand of NZ_AP031500.1, from coordinate 580,754 downwards.
GCCTTAAAACCAAACTGATGAACACCGGCCCGGCCCGCAAGTTTATTGCCAAAAAAATGCGCGACCAAGCCGCCGCTAAAGCGCCGCCGGCACACTACCCCGCCCCGGGCAAGCTCATTGATTTATGGGAAAACGCCGATGGCGACCCCAAAAAAATGCTGGCCGCCGAGGTGGACTCATTCTCCGAGCTGCTACTTACCGACGCCTCGCGCAACTTAGTGCGGGTTTTCTTTTTGCAAGAAAAAATGAAAAAACTCGCCAGTAATATCGAGAGCGTAGAGAAAGCCAAACACGTGCACGTGATCGGGGCCGGCGCCATGGGCGGCGATATTGCCGGTTGGTGTGCCCTGCAGGGTTTAACCGTTACCCTGTTCGATATGAAAGCTGAAATCATCGGTAAAGCTGTGGCCCGCGCCGCCAAGCTGTGCGACAAAAAACGCATGAGTGTCGCAGCCAAACACGCCGTACTCGATCGCTTGATTCCCGATTTAACCCACGACGGCGCACGCCACGCGGATATAATCATTGAGGCGGTGCCCGAAAAAATCGAGATCAAGCGGCAGGTGTACAGCCAAGTCGAGCCACTGTTAAAAGACGGGGCAATTTTGGCCACCAACACCTCGAGTATTCCGCTGGACGATTTACAGCAAGAGCTACAAGACCCAAGCCGTTTAGTGGGGCTGCACTTTTTTAACCCGGTATCGCAAATGCAGCTACTAGAGATTGTGCGCCACAGCAAGCTCAGTGACGCCACCTACCAAAAAGCACTGGCGTTTGCCGGACAAATTAAACGCTTACCCACTCCCGTGACCGGCACCCCTGGCTTTTTAGTAAACCGTGCACTAACACCCTACTTGCTCGAAGCCATGGTACTGATGGACGAGGGCATCGCCCCCGAAACCATCGACCGGGCTGCGGAGAAGTTTGGCATGCCCATGGGGCCGGTCGAGCTGGCCGATGTGGTCGGCTTGGATATTTGCATGGGCGTGGCCGAGATGCTTAACGCAGGACTCGAACAGCCCATGCCAGCGGTACCCCAGTGGCTAGCGGACAAAGTCGCCAAAGGCGATTTAGGTAAAAAAGCCGGCAAAGGTTTGTACGTGTGGGAAAAAGGCAAACCTAAAAAGTCGGACAACGCCGCCTCCGGGCCGGACAACCTAACCGACCGTTTGCTACTGCCTATGCTAAACACCTGTATGGGTTGCTTGCGCGAAGGCGTAATTGACGACGCCGACTTACTCGATGGCGCTATGATTTTTGGCACCGGGTTTGCGCCCTTCCGTGGTGGCCCCATGCACTACAGTCAAGCCCGAGGTCACGCAGCAATTAAAGCCGAGCTAGAAAAATTAGCAGCGCAGCACGGGGAGCGCTACACCCCTGACGCGGGCTGGTCTTCCGAGACATAATGAAGCACTGCCACACCCCCGACGCGCTAGTTGACGACATAATTGAGCGAGTAGGCAAGCACATTGTGCTTGGCCTACCGCTCGGTTTGGGCAAAGCCAACCACTTAGTGAATGCTTTGTACCAGCGAGCCCGCCAAGACAGCAGCCTAACCCTCGATATTTTTACCGCCCTGACACTTGAGCCGCCTACGGCGCCCAATGAGCTCGGCCGGCGTTTCTTAGCGCCAATTTCAAAGCGCTTTTTTGGCGGTTACCCGCGCCTTGAGTACGCCCAAGCATTAAAAGAAAAAAACCTGCCCAACAATATATCGGTAACCGAGTTTTTTTTGCAGCCTGCAGGCTGGATCGGCTGCGACCTTGTGCAACAGAACTACACCTCCATTAACTACACCGATGCTTTGGACTACCTGATTAGCGCCGGTGTGAATGTTATTACTCAACAAGTTGCCCCAGAGAGCTCGTCCGCGCCATTGGGCGCGAGTTACAGTTTAAGCTGTAATCCCGATATAACGGTCGACCTACTCGACAAACGCAGCCGTGGCGAAATAGACTTTTTAATGGCAGTGCAAGTTAATCGGCAACTGCCATTTTTAGGCGGCGCCGCTATACGCGCAAGCGACGAGCTAGATTTAGTACTGGACGAGCGGGCCTACGACTTTGCGCTTTTTATGCCGCCGCACCAACCGGTAAGCTACGCCGATCATGCCATAGCGCTACACTGCGCCCGTTTAATACCCGACGGCGGAACCTTGCAAATTGGTATCGGCTCCATCGGCGATGCCATTGCCGCTGCACTCGTGCTGCGCCAGCAATCACCACAGGAGTTCAAACAACTCACACACCAATTGCAGTGCGCCGCCAGCTGGTCTAAAGGTGAGAGCGGGCCGTTTAAACAAGGTCTGTACGGTTTAAGTGAAATGCTCGTCGAAGGGTTTGTCGAACTGATAGAAGCGGGTATTCTTACCCGTACAGTAAACGGCTACTGCCTGCATGCGGGGTTTTTTATGGGAAGCCCGTTGTTTTACCGACAACTGCAAGCGCTTCCGCAAAATAAGCGCGAGCAAATCGCGATGATGCCAGTTAACTTTATCAACGATGCCTATGGTCATGCGCTTGGCAGCGAGCAGGATAAACGCCAAGCCCGACAAAACGCGCGGTTTATCAACTGTGCCATGATTGCTACCACCGACGGTGCCGTCACATCCGACGGCTTAGAAAACGGCCAGGTGATTAGCGGTGTGGGCGGACAATATAATTTTGTGGCACAAGCTCACGCGTTAAAAAATGCGCGTTCTATAATCACGGTGCGGGCCACACGCAAACGCGGCGGCAAGCTATCGTCTAATATCGTTACCCACTACGGCCATACCACAATTCCTCGCCACCTACGCGACATTGTCGTCACCGAATACGGTGTCGCTGACTTGCGAGGAAAAAGCGATGCCGAGGTGATTGCCGCGATGATTGAGATTGCCGACTCCCGCTTTCAAGAGTCATTGCTTAACGAAGCGAAAGCCCGTGGAAAATTACCCCAGAGCTATCAAGTCCCCGCGGCGTTTTGCCACAACACGCCAGAGCGGTTACACAGCGCACTGAAAAGCGGTTTTGATAGCGGTTCACTCAAGCACTTTCCTCTGGGCAGCGATTTTACCGCCACTGAGCAAAGGTTAAGCCGGGCGTTAACGCTGCTCTCAGAAAGCGCCGGCGCTAACAAAGCCACAGCCACATTGTTGCGCTGCGGCCTGAGCGCCAATCAACAGCAATACCGTGATGAACTGGCGCGCATGGCGTTAGCGGCCCCGAGCGGCGTCAAAGAAAAACTGTATCAATGGTTACTATTAGGTGCGCTTGACTCGCTATAAACCTTCTCCCGCCGCAATAGTTTGTTCCAGCTGCCATACTCTCCGCGCACCGACAAAGGCACCAGCGCCAAACCAATGAGTGCGGCGGCACAAATACCCGAGCTTGCATAGGCCAGCATACCAGCACCGGCAAAAAACGGCGCGGGTAAGAGCATAAGCGCAAGCACTACCAATCCGTAACGCATCGGCCTTGCCACCTCAGCAAAAGCGCAGACACTGACAGTAACCACCAACGCGCCGATTAAATGCTCCCAGTTAGCCAATTGATCGGCATGCCCTAAGGTTAAGCGGGTAAACATTAACCAAACACCTATCAGTATGGCTGCGAGCAAGCTTAACGGCACGGTAATACCGCCACCGACCATGTCTTTAATAACGGTTAAAGGCGAGCGGGTAAAATCGTCGGGCGCCTTGGTGCTCTTGCCCTCATCGGTATCGCCAACAAAGAATATTTTTAGTACGGGTTTACCGGCTTTTTTACAGCGCTTTAAAAACTGCCCCGTGGCAATCAGCTCATCCAATGAGTAGGGGATTTGAATCAACATCGCCAGAGCGCCAAGCAGACACAGAGTGCACCAAGTGCCAATAACAATAGGCTGAATAATGATAAACGTGATAGAGACAATACCAAGCGGCACAATCATAAACCCAAACAATACCACCAACCACGGCATGGTGCGCCAGCGTCGGGTAGAACCGAGCAAGCCGGTTAAAATCTCTAACGCGTAGGTAAGAGCGCCGAGCCCCGCATCGGGCACTGGCCACGCCTCAGAGACACTAGAGGTAATAATCTCTTCGGTACCGTTTTTGTCAGGGGAGTTTGGCCCGCTAAAAAATGGCTCCCATACGCCATCAATATGCCCTAACTGATACGCGGTTAAATAACGAGAAATTAAAAAGCCTACTAAGGCCAAGGCAATAATCGGCGCGCGCTGAAACCAGCTGGATGGATTAACACGCCAGCCCGGTGGAATCGTTGGCCCGCTCATTTCGGCCGCTGGCGACACACCAACAATAGGCGGTACGAGTGCGGCAAAACCAATCACCAAAATGCCGATAACCGTGCCATTTAAATACGCGGCGGCACTGGGCGTCCAGAATACTAACGGCGCGAACATCAGCCACAACCCCACCAACACACTGGCCCAGCGTACCAGTCGCATACGCCAGCTAATCGCCAAGGTGCCAAACAAGCCTAACAATGCACCGCTAATACGATCACTAATGGCTAGGGGCGAATCGCCATATCCCATCGCCTCGGGGGAGGTAACCAACCAGGCCCCCAGTGCAATGGTCAAAAAAGGCGCCCACAGGTTTTGGTAGTGGGCGCGCGCAATATAGTCGTGATAGTTATTTAACAGCGTATCGGGGTTTTGCTTTTTTTGCGCCGCCGAGGTCATCCAGTCGGGAGGCGTTATACCGTTTGCTTTGTACCATTCAAGCGGGTTTGCCTTTAGGTTTTTTACTAAAACTTTCAGCTCATCGTATACATTTTTTTGTGCCTGCCAATCAAGCTCTTGCCTGGCTTTGGTGCAATCCAGCTCATAGTGATCGGAGGCCATGTCGATCATAAAGGCGCGAATGAAAGGCTTCTCGCCTTTGTCGAAATCATCTGGCACCACCGGCTCTGACCGCGCCTCTAACCAAGCACCCGCTTTTGCTACCCCCTCGGGCACCGAGCGGGTATACCAACTGTCCTCACCATGTAAAAGTGCACCTATGTGATTTTGCAGCGCCTCGTAACTAACGGTGTGTTCTTCGCCGGCGAGCAAGACGTGCTCGCGCGGTAAGTCGTTGCGTTTCTCGATCACTTGGGCAAATAGCGCCATTAAGTCATCGCGGTGAATACACGCTTGGCCCGCACCGACGTTGCCGGCGTACACATGACTTTTTAAACTGTCCTCATAAACACGCGCTATCTGGTGGGACAACGTAGGAACAGCGGTTTGCTCATCGTACAGACCGGCCAGATGTAGCAAGCTATAAGGCATGCTGGCGTGCTCGGCAATGACCGTTTCTGTCTCCGCTTTAGATTCGGGATAAGCCCAGCCGGGTGCGATGGGGGTTTGCTCGGTGATCTTTTGCCCCGGCACACCGGGTTTATGTACCAACATTGTGCCTGAATACACAAAGCGCTCGACCGTGAAATCTTTAAGTGCTTGCAATAAATGCTTAGTCCCTTGGACGTTCACGGCATCGTAGAGCGGCGATTTCTCGCCCGAGAAATCAAAGTAAGCGGCTAAATGAATGACAGCGGCGACCTCGTGCCCGTACTCTCGGGCAAATCGCTCGAGGGCGAGCTGCACCGAGTCGGCCGAGGTCAAATCCACCTGAAAGCTTGCGTCGGCTAACGGCGACTCATCTTGGTCGAGGCCAATCACTGTGTAACCTTGCTTTAACGTGGCTACTAAGCTGCTGCCCAAGTTGCCGGCGCAGCCGGTAATAATGACTGTGGGTTTATGAGTTTTATCCGTCATAGTACGCTCTGTTGTGAAGGTTTAGTCCATTACCGTGTTAACTACAGAGCAAAATTGGGGCCGATTTAAATCCCCGCTATCGCGGGTGAATTAGACAAATAACGACGTAAAAAACAGAGCCAAGTGAAAAGTTTACAAAATGGCCGCCTTAATGGGGCCATCTCGCGACCGCTAACAGCTTAGCCATCGACCTCGTGTAACACCCGCTCGATATCAACCCCTACCGTAATAACTCCGGCGACGGCCTCCGCAACCATAACGGGCAGACTTACCTGCACCTGAAAGCGATGGGTGGAACTATCAAACACAACCTCGTCAAAAAACCACTGCCCGGCCGGCTGCACCACAGCTTGGCGAAACTTTGCTTCGTCCCCCTGCCAGTAGTCCGAGCTATAAGGTACTGCGGCAAGGTTAAGCCCCCGCGCACCGGTAATGATAATTTCACTGATATACCCCGTGGCATCCTCGCCGTACCACTGTGCCAGCTCAGCCATCAATGTCGGCGCCAGCATGTCATCGAGCGATTCGGTATCTGCCCGGCGGTATGCCTCGCGCCAAAAATGGTCGCGCTGCTGAATATGCGAGTCGGTTAAACGAGCTCGCTTTTGATTGTACTCAGCCAGTACCCCTGCCAGTGCTGGCGACGCTAACCAGCGGTTTACTACCGGCTCAACACGCTGGCGAATAATGGCCTCTTCGCGGGGGTTCAACGCAAACCCTTCGGGAACGCATAAGGGTATTTTTTGATTAAAGTGCGCAATAAAGTCGGCGTTATCGGCAAGAAACTCCCGCCCGAGGTAAACCCCCAGAGGCACATAGCGAAAAAACTGTGCCTGATAGCGCTCAGCCGTCACGCCCAAAGCGCTGGCAGCTTCAATAAAGTGTTCGCGATCGGCGAGAATCACGTCGATACGGCCGGCGAGCAGCAGTTTAATAAGCTGGGGTAAATCTTGTGCCGATAAGGTGCTGGAGTGACCATTGAGCTCGTACCACAGCTGCTGCTGACTGCCGAGTATGGTGCCGCTGCGCAACCTGATTGGGTTGGCATCGCGCGGCGTATCAGAGCGACTAAACCAATACCACTTCTCTAGCACAAGGGGGTCCGTAAGCGCCGCATACTGATCTACTTGCGGATCTGACATGGCGGTAAAGAAGCCATCAGAGGCACCGGTTAGCACCTCTTGCTGTACGCGCCGCCACGGCTGCACATGCAAACTGACCTCGAAGGGTAGGTGGGCAAAAACGCAGCGTACCAGCTCGGCAGATTGGCCGAGGCTATTGGAGGTTTTATCGGCGCTGTAGGCCGATGGGGTGTTGGTGCCCAGTACCACGCGGACTGAGGGCACAGCGGCATCTGCGCGCGCATCGGCGTGGCAGCACAGTAATAACCATAAAAAGGGCAGCGGTAAAATTCGAGTAAAGCGTACAGTCATCCGGTTAGATCCTTTCATACCGGCGCGCATTTGTTTTTAACGGCTATATCGACCACCAGCGGGGTTTAGCAGTCCCTTACAAAACGGCAATCGATCGCTTAATCGCGCGACCTACGGGTGAGTATAGCAGCCTAATAAAGAAATACCTGCCAGCGCCTAAAGGGTGCTCCGGCGGTCGTGACGAAGGGGAAGATTCAGGAAGGGGAGTCAAACAAACGAGGCCTATACCGCCCGCTTAAGCTGCGGCAAGAAGTGCCACTCTTCGAGGCCCATGGGGATATCCCCCGGCAGACCCAGTAAAAATAAACCCATATCGCGAACCCGGCCTTGCGCTTCAATCATTACGCTGCCATTGAGCAGGGCACTTTTGTAAGTCCCTGGCTTGCAGATATCCACCAGCACGGTTTTCTCGCCTTTTTGATCGGTATAACGCAGCGCTAATTGCAGGGGGTGGGCACTGCCCTGAGGCAGACGCAACCAGACGGCCAGATCAAAAATACCGCTCCAATTACCTGCGGGCTGCCAGCGAGCGTGCGTGCTGAGGCGAGAAACCGGAACGTCGGCAATACGCTTGTCGCGCTTGTTGGGCAAAGGGCTGGCTGGAGTGACGGGGGCCGCACCCGCACCGGCGTGGCGCAAAGTTTCGGTGGCAGCTTGTGGGTTTTTGCGGTTAAACAACATAGCGAACTCCAGCACAGGTCTTTTATGTGAGTGAATTCACCTTAGCACCGGCAGTTTTTGCAAAGTGTGATTTAGCCAACACTGTGCGCAACCACGAGCCGGCAAAGAAGCAAGAGGCGACGAGCATTCATTAAATTGTGCATGGTAGCGCTTTCATCGCTTAACAAGCCGTAAAAGCCCGCCGCTAACGGCTTTGCCCGCTGTTCTCGGTGAAACACTGTGGTAATATACGCGCGCGTTATTGGTGCACTTGAAGGCCTAGACCCCTACCCGCGCACCACGCCCCCTCAAAAACTAAAATCTGGTAGCCACAATGTCTAACCTATACTCCCGCGCGCTCGCGTTATTGGGGATATGTTTGTGCATCATATCGCCTTCAGCTCTTGCCGAAACCGGTGAGATTAACCTAACCCACTCGGTGGTTGGTTACATCGCAATCTTTCTGTTTGTGATTGCTTACATCGTCGTAATGTTGGAAGAAAAGCTGCACCTGCGAAAGTCCAAGCCGGTGTTGGTTGCCGCCGGTATTATCTGGATGCTAATCGGCTGGGTGTACACCCAAGCGGGCCTGCCGCACGAATCGGAAGCGGCCTTTCGCCATACCCTGCTGGAATACGCCGAGCTATTGCTGTTTTTGCTGGTAGCAATGACCTACATCAACGCCCTAGAAGAGCGCCGCCTGTTTGATGTGCTGCGCGCCTGGATGGTACGTAAGGGCTTTAAGCTACGCACGCTGTTTTGGCTGACCGGCATACTCGCCTTTTTTATCTCATCGTTTGCCAACAACCTGACCACCGCGATGCTGATGTGCGCGGTAATTTTAAAAGTAGCCGGTGACGACTCGCGCTTTATTAGCCTGTGCTGCATTAACGTGGTGGTCGCCTCCAACGCGGGCGGCTCATTTAGCCCCTTTGGTGATATCACCACCTTGATGGTTTGGCAGGCGGGCTTGGTCGATTTTCACGAGTTCTTAGCGCTGTTTGTGCCCTCGCTGGTCAATTACGGCATACCGGCACTGATCATGAGCTTTTTTGTCGCCAACCGTAAACCCGGCACAGTCAACGAAGAGGTGGAGCTTAAACGCGGTGCGCTGCGTATCCTGTCGCTGTTTGTGCTTACCATCATTACTGCCGTGCTGTGCCACCTGGTGCTTAACCTACCGCCGGTACTGGGGATGATGACCGGCCTTGGCTACCTGCAGTTTTTTGGTTACTTTTTACGCCGTACCCTGCCCGGTTCACTGGCCCGCAAACGCGCCCGTGCCGAGCGCGCCGGCGACTCGCGCGCGCTGGAGCGTTTAGGGGGCGTCATCCCGTTTGACGTATTCAGCAAAGTCGCGCGTGCCGAGTGGGACACGTTGTTGTTCTTTTACGGTGTGGTGATGTGCGTGGGCGGTTTGGGCTATATGGGCTACCTCGCCATGCTGTCAGACACCCTTTACTCCAGTTGGGACCCAACCTACGCCAACGTGTTTTTAGGGCTAATGTCCTCGGTGGTAGACAACATTCCGGTGATGTTTGCGGTGCTGAGTATGGAGCCTGATATGTCCCACGGCCAGTGGCTACTGATTACACTCACGGCCGGGGTCGGTGGTAGCTTGTTGTCAGTAGGCTCCGCCGCCGGTGTGGCACTAATGGGCCAAGCCCGTGGCCACTACACTTTTGCCGGTCATCTCAAGTGGGCACCGGTAATTGCGCTGGGTTACGTCGGCAGTATCGTCACCCATATGTGGATTAACGCCCACTTGTTTTAACCGATACGGCTAGCCACAAAAAAGCCCGACAGGTTAGCGCCTGCCGGGCTTTTTTGTGCCTAGGTATACTACAGCGGGTTCAGCCACGCGGCGCCGCGCACGCCGCTGGAGTCGCCGTGTTGCGCCTGTAAAATCGGGGTATCGCACTCGCCGCCAAATACGTAGCGTGGCAGCCTTTTAGGCAGCTCACGGTAAATAGCGCTGACATTGGAGGCGCCGCCGCCCAACACAATGGCATCCGGGTCCAGCACGTTAATTACCGCCGCAAACGCACGAGCCAGGTGCTCCATATAGGCATCGACCACCTGCAGTGCGGTCGTATCGCCACTATCGCTGGCGGCCAGTATCTCTGGGCCACTTAGGCGCGCACCTGTCGCTAAGCGATACGTTTCGGCAACCCCTGTGCCCGATATAAACGTCTCTTGGCAGCCGTAGCGGCCGCAATAGCAGGGCCGTGCATTCAGTTGTGGCTCGGGGGTCCAAGGCAGCGGGTTATGGCCCCATTCGCCACCCACACCATTAGGCCCCGCCAAGGGCGCCGCCCGATAACACACTCCGCCGCCGCAGCCGGTGCCTAAAATCGCCGCAAACACAAAATCGTACCCGGCGCCGGCGCCGTCGGTCGCCTCCGAAACCGCCAAACAGTTGGCATCGTTGGTGACCTGAACATCGCGCTTAAGCTGCGCGGAGATATCCTTTTGCAACGGCTGGCCATTCAACCACGTCGAATTAGCGTTTTTAACGAATCCGGTTTTACGCGATACGGTACCCGGAATCCCCAAACCCACCGGAATCTCACTGACCCCCACCGCCGCCTCGGCCTCTTTGACCAACAGCGCAAGGTCCGCCAAGGTACGCTGATAATCATCGCGATAAGTGGGAATACGCTTGCGATAAAGCTCCTCGCTGGTATTGTTTAGCACAATGATCTCGGTTTTGGTGCCGCCCAGATCAATGCCTACTCGTAATTGCGTCATAACTTGTCTCGTTGCGGTGTCGCAGGCTAGCTGTTGTAAAGGCCATTATAACAGCCGGCAAGAGCCGTGCAGATCGACTACAATTATGGCGAAACCAATAACGGATCACCCCATGACTGACTCAGAGCGCCGCCACTTTCATCGTATTCCGTTTCACACAGAGGTCATCCTATCTCAGGCCGGTTTTCATTGGCATGCCCAGCTGTTTGATATCTCTTTAAAAGGGTTACTCGTAGAGGGCGCTTTGCCCGAAGAGGTCGACCCCGACGCCCCGGTGCGCGCCGAGATTGCACTTTCAGAGCAACAGGAGATCTGTATGCAAACTCAAGTGGCACACCGCGAGAGCGACCACACCGGCCTTAACTGCACCTCGATTGATGTAACCAGCATTCGCCACCTGCGCCGCATGCTGGAGCTAAACATCGGTGCCGAAGCCGCCGAGCGAGAGCTGCATGAGCTGCTCTAAAGACGCAAGCAACGCTCACAAGCGCAACCTAAGCCCGTAAACCTCAGCGTCCTTTGACGAAACCACCCTTTTACGTTTTAAACTCGGCAATGGCTAGCCGATTTTGCGACGTCATTTCTCGCAAGTTCGCCGCGCCGCGAACCAACTCTTGCGACAGTTCAGACAGCTCCCCGCGCTCTTTATTGATCGAACCGCTATTCACACCTATTTTCTCCATCGCGCACGCTGCGAGGTTAGTCGGCGATGATACATTTGCGCACTTAACGTAAGCCTGAAAACCGCACCTTAGCAAAGCTAGGTAAAGCACCTGTCGTTAAAAACCTTAAGAGTGGTCAACCTTGTTACTTTCCACCATACTTCACTTAATGCACTGCGACGCTGTCCAGCTAAGGCCTGTGTCACTGCCCCACAATACACAGGGTTAAAAGGCCGCCGCTATACATGCTAAAGTCAACGCGGCAAAGCTGCCTCACTATGGCAAAGCAGCTCATCACCGGCACACGAGGAGGCGGACTTACCTTATGCCCAAACGCGGTACAACTCCCAGCGATTACAGCGAACTAACGTGTGCCGCTTGCGCCCATGGGCAGGCACTAGGTTTTGATTTTTCCATGGCGTTTCAACCCATCGTCGATGTTAGTCAACAAAAGGTGGTGGGCTACGAGGCGCTAGCGCGAGGCCTGAACGGCGAATCTGCGGGGCAAGTCATGGCGCAGGTAAACGAGCACAATCTTTATCGCTTTGATCAAACCTGCCGTGTCAAAGCAATCGCCCTTGCGGCGCAATTGGGTATTACCGGTTACGTCAGTATTAATTTTCTTCCCAACGCGGTTTATCGGCCCGAACTGTGTATACGCACTACCCTCGACGCGGCGGTCCGTTACAACTTTCCCATTGAGCGCATTTTGTTCGAAATCACTGAGGTGGAGAACGTACGCGACAAGTCGCACCTGCGCGATATCATCCGCTACTATCAGCAAAGTGGATTTCGTACGGCACTGGACGACTTTGGTGCGGGTTATGCTGGCTTAAATATGCTCGCCACCTTCCAGCCGGATATTGTAAAGGTAGACCGCGAGCTACTCAGCGATATAGATAGCCACCCCGTCAAACAGGCCATTATCCGCCACACCTTAGCCCTGTGTGCCGAATTAAACCTAACGCCACTCGCCGAGGGCGTGGAAACCGAGGCGGAATATCAGTATCTGCGTGCCGTGGGTTTTAATCTGTTTCAGGGCTTTCTGTTTGCCCGGCCCGGCTTTGAATATTTGCCAGAGGTAAACTGGCCGACGGAGCATCATAAGCATTAAAAAAACGTTTAAGTAAAAAGGAGGTAATCGCCCTCGCCACCATCCACATTAAGCTATTTTTAACTATCCAACTTATCGCAACAAACCTGCCATCACGGTGAAGCTTTATTGGCCTTACAAACCAAAATCATCAGCTCTAATATTATACCCGCAGGTAATACAAGCATTATCGCCACAGTAAAATCGGCTATTACCAACAACAGAATAAACACCGCTGCGAGAATCACCAGCCCCACACACTCCACCTTACCAACGTTTATATTTTTATTCATATCAAACCCCTAGCGTTACTTCAAGCTAACAAAAATAACCTAGCACAGAGGAAGAAAAGGAACACCACTAAGGCTTAAACGCTTTATATCGACCCTCACTTGACAAAAAATTAACCCTAACCTAATACATCTAAACCTAACCCGAAACACGTAAACAAAACATCATAGGCATTTTTTCGACCAGCCGAGAATCGCTACGCCATGCTGACACTGTTATGGCGTTATCCGGCAAAACCATGCCACTTTATGACGATCGTGACCTCGAGCAGTAGCACGTGTGAAAGCTACAGCGGCCTACTGCCCTAGAGTGGCGCTTTAAACAGGTTATAGCCTTCGCTTAAACCGCATTCATTTGCGGTAACAGCCAATGCCCTGTACCGTGGGTAGTCTGGCGAACAGAGTTCTTTACTGTTCCAATGTATTCCCCATGTGACCGGTTATGGTCCAACCGTTCAGTTCACTTGATTATAAAGCGAGGATGTTATGGATATCGATCCGAATAAAGGTTATATCGCTCTACTTGGCTGGAGCCTAAATGCAGTAGAGGCTGCGGCAACCTTCGACCGTCGCTATATCGTGGTGGCGCCCGATTGGGCGCAGGAGTACTGCGAGCAACACAACATCCCTTATTTGTCCTGGAACTTTGAACGGCTTAATGAACGCTCGTTTGAGATTGCCAACAAACTTAAAGAAGAAGGCGTTGATGTAGCGGTGCCTTTGTATGAAGAAACCGTTGAATGGGCCGGTGCCATTAACTCTGTATTACTAGACAACCCGCGCTTGCTTGGGCAGTCCATGCTGATGCGCGATAAGTCACTCATGAAACGTCGCGCACAGCTGGGTGGCATTCGGGTGGGTATTTTTGAAGAGGCCCACGATCACGAAGACGTGGTACGTTTTTTAAAGCGTGTTAATCAAACCCTATTAAAACTCGATGGCGACCCCACCGACCCCATCCACTTTAAAGCATTTGATAAAGCCGGCTGCTTAGGCCACCGGGTGATTCGCACACCCGACGATGTAGCCACGATTCCCGATGAAGAATTTCCTGCGCTCATAGAATCGCACTTAGATGGTTGGGAATTTGCGGTAGAGGCTTGGATACACAACGGCAAAATTGCTTTTTTGAATATCTCTGAATACGTTTCTCTGGGCTACTCGGTGTATGTGCCAGCATCACCAGAGCTAGAAAAATATCGCGATCAAATTCGCCAGCAAATAGAAAAACTAATTAAAGTTTTTGATATCGATTTTGGTTTTGTCCACCCGGAATACTTTTTAACAAACGATGGCGAAATGTACTTTGGCGAAGTTGCCTATCGTCCGCCGGGCTTTAAAGTGTTTGAGCTGCTGGAACGAGTTTACGGGTTTAACGCCTATCAGGGGCTAATGCTGGCATTTGACCCCAAAGCCACCGACCAGGAAGTGAGCGAGTTTTTCCCCCGCGAGATTGTCGATGCCAAAGGCTATGCCGGTTGCTTTGGGGTTTATCCACGCCGCCGGGTTGTTAGCCATTTAGATATTCCCGAAGAGACCGAAAACCACCCTTATTTTGAATCGCACGATTTGAGTACCCCCATGGAGGAGACCGTCACAAAGCGCACTGCCTTTGGCACCCACTGGGGGCTGCTGTACTTTGTCGGTGAGGACGCCGAAGAAATGCACACCTTACTCAAGCGTCAGGAAGAATTAGACTTTTATGTATGAAGAAGCCTTGCTAAGCTGCGGACTCTATAAGCGATAAGCCTAACCTATGACCAGCCAATTGCCACAGTCCGACAAATTGCAGCGTTTGCTGGTACAGATGGACGATGCCATCGCCAAGCTTGCCAGCGCCCCCGACTTTGCCAAACCCGGTAAAGTCGGTCGGGTGTTCGACACCGCGCGACGCATTTTGCTAACCGAGGCCGGCGCAGCGGCACTTGAGTCGCGCGCCCAAACAATAGAAGAGGCCGGCAGCTTTGCCGGCTCCGACTGGGCCGATCCGCACACCCTGGTACCCAGCCTTACCCAACAATCGCTGCAAAGCAATAACGCCGACGTGCTCGCCATTGAGGCCCTAAGCGAGCTGCGCCTACTGGCAACTGCCAAAGGCGATTACATTCATCCAAGCATCTCGGCCGAGCAAGCACATCATTACCTGACCCAGGTTTTAGCGATCAACTTAACCCTGCTGTTCTCCTCCCCCGGCGAGGCCGAACGTGAAACTCAGGGCCGCCTAGCCGAGCTGCCACGGATGCTGGTGCGTCACTTGGCCGACCGCATCGGGTATGAACATGTCATTGATACGTTAATCGATGAAATCTGGCGCATCCTCCGTCAGCGGCCGATCCAGATTGACCCAGTCAAACAGATGATTACCCAAATTGCCATTTGCCGCACTCGTACCGATGTCGATTTGGGTAACAGCGGTGTAGGCGCCGAGCGCTTAGTCAGCAGTTTATTTGGCCCCACCCAGGCGTGCCGCGAAGACCCAGGCGTCGAGGTATACCAACAACGCATCGAATACTTTGACAGTGCCGCACTGCAAGCCGAAGCTACCGGCTTTGCCCGCGCCATGCACGACACAGGCTTAGTGTCGCCATATCACGCCATGTTTTTGCGCTACCTAAACGAACAACACGATCACCTATTGGTCGACGCGCTCGGCTTATCTGGCACCGGACGCGACAGCCTACTGTGCTACCGTGAGCTCGTCCGTGCGTTAATCGCGCAAGCGGTGCACCCGGCCACCGCACAGGCCGCTTACGGCCTGGCGATGATGCTTGAACGCGGCATTCTTTATCGCGCCGCAGTTGCGCCATCATTGTGGCGGCAACTGCATTTAGTTTTATCCGAATGGTCACACGACCGCTTGCAGCTGGTATTTGGCAATCAAGTCCCAGCAACAACACGACTATTAGAGGGCGTGCTGTGTATGCTGGGTTTGCCATTAGGCGTGGGACAAGGCAATAACCCGACTTGCCAATCGGCACGAGCGCTCTCTATTTGGGCATATAACGATCCAGACTACTTACTGCAAATTATTGCCTCGGCCGTGCGCGACGATGAAATCGTGATGAACTTTGAAGGCCAACCTATTTCATCGCGCGCACTACTGGACGACCCGACTCGTTTATTGCCTTTCGATCTCGACCCGGTATCGTTACTGTTAGTGCCGCATCTGGATTATGTTTACTCACAAATGGGCCAGCTGTGTATTGGTCGCGAGGGCGACCCACATCGCTGGATTAACCCCGAGTTTCACGGTTGGTGGGTAGGCCGGGGGTTTAGTATTAATGTCGATGTGGCAACCGGCCAGCTCACAGCGCTAGATGATTTTTTGCGGCACTTTTACGCGTATTATCACCCTTACTACAACGGCAACCAACCGCTTATTCATCCACAGCCAGCAGGCATTGCCGTTACCGACAGCGCCGCTCGTTTTATAGGCTGGCATGCCATTACTATTCAACGGGTGGCACTGGACCCCAGCGGCGAAATGCGGGTGTACTTTTTTAACCCCAATAACGACAGCGGGCAAGACTGGGGCGACGGCGTCAAAGTAGATACCGCTGACAACGGCGAAGTCTACGGTGAATCATCTTTGCCAGTTGCCCTATTTGCCTCGCGTTTATATATTTTCCACTATGACACACTCGAACGTGGCGAGCCCGAAAACGTCACCATCGACGAGCTAGAAACCATCAAAGGTTATATCTACCGCAGCTGGGGCAGCGAACGCCGTGCAGACCCCGGCATGCAAGCCAGTGATGGAGTGGTGTAACGGACACAAGCGCAGCAGTAATGTGGCTAAAATTGCTTAAAAAACTTAATCACAGTCAACCGTTTTTGTTTTACTGGAAAAGGTAACCGGCTTATTAATTTTTGCCGTACTGACAAAACAATAGGGGTAGGTTAACGCCCCATCCACACCACACGCCCCACCCGGCTCTTTGTCGACGTAATTTACGGTAATCGCTTCATCGCTCTCTCGGATTTCGGTTATCGCCACGCTGTGGCCGCCAGAGGTTTTCATACCCGAATACACGGCAAGTACCGTCCTAGTATCAAAATCCACATGGGGAGGACTATCCTGGGAGTTTAGATCGGCACTCATGTAGCGCTCTAGGTACCGATGAGGGTCATTAATCACTTCAGTTTCGGGCTCCTTTATCGAGGAGTTTCCCGGCACGGTCGGACAGGCCAGCGAGGTAAACGTCACGCTTGAATCATCGCGCTTATCATCACTCCCACAACTTGCCAGAGCGGTGCAGATAAATATTAAAGGTAATCGTTTACAAAATATCATGTAGCATTCCTGCTCGTGTTGCCCATCCTCGCCCCCTCCCGATAGACACCGAACCCTAGGGGTGACAACGCTCAACAAGTTCGAACAGCCTAATCAATCGCCTCCAGCGCTTCGGTCAAATTACTTACACCAACCACCTCAAACCCCGGAATAGTTTTTTGCGGCGCATTGCCTGCCGGCACAATCGCGCGCTTAAAACCGTGTTTAGAGGCTTCGCGCAAACGCTCCTGACCACTGGGTACGGGACGAATTTCGCCAGCCAAGCCGACCTCGCCGAATACCATTAGATCCCGTGGTAATGGGCGGTCACGAAAGCTGGATACAATCGCCAACAACAACGCCAAGTCAGCGCTGGTTTCAGCGACGCGTACGCCGCCGACGACGTTGACGAATACATCTTGATCACCCACCATGATGCCGCCGTGGCGGTGTAATACGGCGAGCAACATCGATAGGCGGTTTTGATCGAGCCCCACGGCTACCCGCCGCGGATTACCTAAATGGCTGTCGTCTACCAGCGCTTGGATCTCGACCAGCAACGGGCGGGTGCCCTCCCACATCACCATCACCACCGAGCCGGATGAGACATCCTCACCGCGTTGCAAGAAAATCGCCGAGGGGTTGCTGACCTCTTTCATACCTTGCTCGGTCATGGCAAATACGCCCAATTCGTTAACCGCGCCAAAGCGGTTTTTGCTACCGCGCAGGGTTCGAAAGCGTGAGTCGTGTGAGCCCTCTAATAAAATCGAGCAATCGATCATATGCTCTAGCACTTTGGGGCCGGCCAGCGAGCCGTCTTTAGTCACGTGGCCCACCAAAATAACGACTGTGCCGGTTTGCTTGGCAAAGCGGGTTAAAAAAGCCGCCGCCTCGCGCACTTGCGATACCGAACCGGGCGCCGATTGGATATCGCTTAAATGCACCACCTGAATCGAATCCACCACCAATACTTTAGGTCGAACTTTTTCGGCGCTCATACAAATAAGTTCGACGCTAGTTTCGCTGAGCATTTGCAGTTTATCGGTGGGCAGCCCCAAGCGTTTTGCGCGCATGGCCACTTGCTGCAACGATTCTTCACCGGTAACGTAAAGCGCGGGCGTTGACTCGGCAAGCTTACACAGCGTTTGCAACAACAGCGTACTTTTACCCGCCCCCGGATGACCGCCAATTAACACCACCGAGCCGGGCACTAAGCCGCCCCCCAACACCCGGTCAAACTCACCAGTACCACTCGAAAGGCGCGGTAAATCCTCTAAGCTAATCTCGGCCAAAGTTTGTACTTGCGCTTGGGTGCTGCCAGCATAACCCGAGAATTCTGCGCCCCGTGCACCCCCTTTAGGCGCAGGGCCAAGCTTCATCTCAACCACAGAGTTCCAGGTGCCGCACTCGCTGCACTGACCCTGCCACTTACCAAAATCGGCACCACACTCGTTGCACACAAACGCTGTTTTACTTTTTGCCACACTCACTCCGTTAAATTACTTAATTGCCGGGTTACGTTCGCTACAGACCTTGCTCTTTGCGATATTGCGAGGGCGTTTTACCCACCTGTTTTTTAAAAATCGCGTTAAAGGTTGATTTGCTGGTAAAACCAGACTCAGCCAATATTTGCAGCATCGTCCAGTGTTGTTTATCAGGCTCTTTTAATAAATGCTTAGTCTGCTCCACCCGATAACTGTTAATAAACTCAAAAAAGTTTTTGCCAAAATGCTGATTTAAAATGCGCGACAGCGTGCGCTCGGGCAACGATAAGCGCTTGGCTAACAACTCGAGCGATATGTCGGCTGACAAGTAGGGCTTATCGGTGTGCATGTACTCACTCACCCGTGTCACTTGCTCGGGTTTATAGGGTTCGGGCTCGCCGCCGGTGGGCTCGGCACCTAGGCCGCCAAACAAGTGCGTATAACGGATGCTAATAAACACCAATGCGTTAACAAAGATAAACGCCATATAGTGGCTGGCGATACCCAGGATATTGGATAGCCCCTCCCCCACCCGCTCACCCAGCAAGTGCACCGTAAGCTTCCAAAGCGCGATAAACATAAAACCGAGCACCACCCACAGTAACCAGCGCCGCTCGCTAACCTCGACGTTGGCGTAGCGCTCTAACAGCTGGCGCCGGTAGTGCCACAGCAGCCACAAGCTAGCGCCACCATAGGCCAGTACGCTTAAGTGCCACACGGTCATAAAGTGGGTCATCAACGGCGTCCACATAAACGCCAAATCGGCCATTGCCGCAATTTTGTCGGCCCGGGGCAAAACGTAATAGTGGCTGATTAACAGGACGCCAGCAATCAGCGCGGGCAGCAGATGCAAGAGATAGCGCTTGCGAATGGGCCGCTGCTTATAGAGCACGCTCGCCACAAACCCATACAGTAACGGCCCCTGCAGCCAGTAGCTAAAACTACCCAAAAACAACAAATTGGGGTGCCAGTTAAGCACGGCCTGACGCAACGTATTGCTCCAAATAAACAGAGTATCCAGTTCTTGTACGGCGGTTATAAGCAACATGGCCGCTAATAGGCACACGCTAATATCGCCCTTGCGCCGGGTGACCAGCAGCAAGATCGCGAGCATCACATACTGTGAGGCCGCCAGCACCAAAACTAAATCGTGAATATTAAACAGCAGAGAGTCGTGGCTCAAAGTGATGTCTCTTATTGTAGTGACCCCGGCATCAACAAGCCCACAGAGGGCGCGGCCAGGGTGTCCGAGTTAGAAATACCGAAAGTCGGACGCGCCAAGTTCACGATTCATCGGCCATTCGGGCGCTCCGCTCATGCGCCGGCATTATGGTAAACCTGTGGCGGATACAACAATCACCTTGCCGCTTAGCACAGCGTACAGGTACGCCACCCACAAAGCTTAGACCTGTCGTCCGTTCCCACAGGGCGCTCGCCGGTCAGGCTATAAGACTAAGACAGATAATAACGAGAGGTCAAAGATGCTACAGAATATTTATCGCTCTATCGCACTGACTACCGCCGGTATCGCACTGTTGGCGAGCACTCACGCCAGCGCCCAATCGGGCTATTTTAAAGATGATTTTAGCTGGGGCTTTAACAGCAGTATTTGGCAAGCCCGCAGCGGCAGTAATGGCACACCTTTTGGTTGCACGTTTGACCCGAGCATGATCAACCCCAGCTCCCATGGCATCACGCTAAGTGTAACACCGGGCCAGTGCGCCGAGCTACGCACCAACCAAAACCTCGGTTATGGCAAAATACAAGGCAGCTTAAAAACCGGCAACGCACCCGGCACCGTAGCCTCGATTTTTACCTATACCTCTTGGTACGACACACCCGGGCGCCCCTGGCAGGAGATTGACATTGAGTTTCTGCCAAGCTTGGGCAATGTCGTTCATACTAACGTTATTTACCAACCCCAAGGCGGCACCTACGAGAGCTGGGAGCAAGACATCGACTTAGGGCAGTACGGCCTAAACATCACCCAAGATCTGGTCACCATCGGCTTTGATTGGTCCAGCTGGAAAATTGAGTGGTATGTGTACGATGCTTGGGGTAACCAGCAAGTGATCCGCACTCTGTACAAAGATAATGGCGATGGCTATGTGGCCAATAACGAAATCCCCCAGTACGCTTGGCCTCAGGATCCAACCCGCATCATGCTCAACCACTGGCATGGCGACAACTCAGCATCTGGTATGTACTTTCCACAAGAGTACTTCTGGGAAAACACGTGGGCCTATTACGATTATTTGGAGTATGTGCCCCACTAACTTCTACGCTTAAACATTAGCACCCACAATGGCAGGGGCGGCTTAACGCTGCACCTGCCATTGTGCCGATAGACATATTAATAACAGGTCTCACTATGCAAACCCAGCTTGAACCCAAGTGGTCGAAACTGTTTTTACGTACCGGTTTAATCGCCAGCATTAGCGTGTTAACCGCTTGCGGCAGCAGCGGCGGCACTAAGTCAGAGCCCCCCACAGCGTCATCCAGCGCTAGCAGCGTAGCCTCTAGCAGCTCAACCTCTAGCGATGCGTCGAGCAGCATCGCATCCAGTGCTAGTAGTAGCTCAGTTTCTAGCGGTGTTGCATCCAGCAGCTCTGAGGCCGGCGGGTGCGCACCAGACGTGGCGGCCACCATCGGCACAACCACTACCCGGCTTGAGGCCGAGCACTACAGCAGTTGCAGCGAGCAAAGCAAAACCACCGAGGCCGACGATGCGCTTTCGGGCGGGCTTGCTATTAGCGACACCGGCAGCTCCCTAGATTACCGGGTCGATGTGCAAACCTCGGGGCTATACACCGTGACCTACCGGGCACGTGCCAGCAACAGCAGTAGCCGTTGGGCGTTAGCGGCCGGCGGACAAACAATAAGCAACAGTGAGGTCGAGCTGGCCGCGAGCGAAGCGCCCGAGTGGCAAGATGTAAGCACAGCAGCGGTGTATTTGACCGACGGCCCACAAACCATAGCGCTAAACTTTGCCCAAGCAGGCGCCGCGCTCGATTACCTAGAGTTGCACTACGATGAGCCGACCCAGTACACGCCCCACGAGGCGGTAGCGCAAATGGGCATTGGCATTAACCTTGGCAACACGCTCGATGCCTACCCCAACGAAGGCGACTGGGCACCGGCGGCGCAAGAGTCTTACCTAATCGCGTTTGCCGATGCAGGCTTTGACCACGTGCGCATACCCGCCACCTGGGACAACCACACAGCCACCAGCGAGCCTTACGCGGTAGACACATCGCGCATGGACCGTACCGAGCAGGTGGTAGACTGGGCCTTGGCCCAAGGCTACTACGTTGTGTTAAACGCCCACCACGAGATCTGGCTAAAGCAGGATTACCAAAACGCCGCCAACCGCGAGCGCTTTGACGCCATTTGGACACAGATTGCCGAGCGTTTTGCGCACAAGTCGGCGCGCTTGGTGTTTGAGATCCTCAACGAGCCAAACGGTATGACGCCCGCACAAAGCAATGACTTAAACCCGCGCATACTGGATATTATCCGAGCCAACAACCCCGACCGACTGGTTGTGATTGCCGGTAGTGGCTATACCCCGGTGGATACTTTGGCCGATATTGAGCTGCCTGCCGACAATAAGCTTATTGCCAACTTTCACTCCTACGACCCATGGGAGTTTGCCGGCCAATGCACCCGAGACTGGGGCACAACGGCAGATAAAAACGAGCTAGAAAGCGTATACCAAACCGCCAGCACCTGGGCACAAACCAACGAGGTGCCGGTAACCGTTAATGAATTTGGCGCAGCCCACGAAGATTACGAACACCCTGAGAACATTTGCAACCAAGCCGACCGGTTAGAATATTTACGCGCTCACGTTAACTTTGCCACTCAGTATGGTATCGCCGCTACCGTGTGGGACGATAACGGCTCGTTTGGTGTGTACAACCGAGAGCAAGGCAGCTGGGGGCCAGAGAAAGATATTCTGGTGGCGCCAAACCCTTAACGTCAGCCTCAACGCATCAAGTCAACCAAAATCCGGACGCCCACCGTCCGGTTTTTTATGGGCGATCTGCGGCCACTTACCCGACGTTAGCGCGCGGCAACTCGAAAGAAAAACAAGTGCCCGCGCCCTCCTCCGAGGTCACCGAGATTTGGCACTGGTGTAGATCCAATATGCGCTTAACAATGGCGAGTCCAAGGCCGGTGCCCTCGCCCTGCGCAAATCGCTGGCCTTTGGCTTGATAATAGCGCTCAAAAATACGTGGCAGTTTATCTTTGGCCACGCCGACGCCGGTGTCGGCCACATCGACCGCCACACCGTTATCGCCCGCCGCTAACGATACGGTAATACTGCCGCCGTCGGGGGTGTAACATAAAGCGTTGTCGATTAAGTTTTCAAACACACGCTCCATTAACGCAATATCGGCGGTTACCGCATAAGGGCGCCGCGCTAAATCGGCATTGACGGTAATATTGCGCTGGCTGGCTTTAAGCTCAAATTTTTGCAAAACATCTTGTAATAGCTCGGCCAACAAAAAGGTTTCGCAACTCAGCTCGGTGCGGCCGGTGTCCAGCTTGCTTAGCTCAAACAGCTCTTGCACTAATTTGGTTAAGCGCCGGCAGTGCGTGTAAGCAATTTTTAAATAACGGGTGCGTTCGACGTCACTGAGTTTTTCGTCACGAATGGCCAAAGTCTCTAAGTAACCCTGCATCGATGCCAAAGGCGTACGCAAATCGTGCGAGACATTAGATACTAATTCGCGCCGCAGCCGGTCGGTTTGCTCTAGCCGCTGTAATTGATCGTGAATTTTTGCTTGCATGCGGTGAAAGGTATCGTGCAAATAGGCAATCTCATCACCGGATGCAGCGCCACTGTGCGCGACATTCAGCTCCACACGCTGAAAGTTTTGCATATCACGGGCAAGGCGGCGCAAGGGCTTGGTCATCGCCGCAAAAATTAACACCGCGGTTATCAATGCAAAAAGCACGATGGCAATTAACCCGCCTAAACTTAAACGCAACACGTAACTCTCGGTTAAGGAGTCGCGCAGCGATTGGTACAACTTGCCGCCCAGCACCACATATAAATAACCCACACGCTGACCATCGTCTTCAACCGGCCAAGCCGAGAACACCTTGTCTGTTCGGCCGGTGCGCGGATCGGTGCCGGTAATCGGCAGCGGGCGCTCATCATTCAACCACGCTTCAATGGGCGCCACATCAATACGCGGCTGGACCAGCTCGGACTCAGGAAAAGCGTGGTCCAGGATTTTTCCCGAGGCATCCGTTAGGTACACCTCGACAATGGGGTTAACCACCATCACCAACTCGGCCAGCTCTTGCATGGCGGCGTGGTTCACTACACCGTTATCAATCAAAGGCGCACGATTGACAATATACATCCCCAAACTGCGATTTAGGCTTTGGGTCATCTCTTGGTAGTAGCGGTTGCTGCTCCAGTACACCAACACTAAATAGGCCACGCCGATGCTGGCAAACAACACGATAAGTACCAGCGACATACGCGCATAAAGCGTGCTAAACCAGCGGCTCACGGGGTCACCTCGGCGCACGGCTCGCCACAAAATTTATACCCTACCCCCCACACAGTTTTTAAATAGTACGGCTCGGCAGGGTTGTGCTCTATTTTGCCGCGCAGCCGATTAATATGGCTGTTTACGGTGTGCTCGTAACCATCGTGGCCATACCCCCACACCGCATCCAGCAACTCCGAGCGGCGAAACACGCGCCCTGGGTGCGAGACAAAATACCACATAAGTTCAAATTCGCGGGCGGTTAACTCGACCGGCTCACCATTAACGCTTACGCTGCGCTGCGCTTGATCGATATGCAAGCCCTCTACGGTGATGACCTGCGCGGGTTTGTTAGCGGGGGTCTTATTGTGCTCGGCGCGGCGCAACAGTGCCTTGACGCGCGCCATCAGCTCCAACGTGCTAAAGGGTTTGGTGAGGTAGTCATCGGCGCCCAGCTCTAAGCCCAACACTCGGTCCAGCTCGGTGGAGCGCGAGGTTAATATAAGCACCGGGGTAAGTACGCCCTGACTGCGTAATTCGCGACAGATATCCAGGCCATCGATGCCCGGCAGCGATAGATCCAACACAATAGCGTGCCAGGTTTGCCGCAGCGCCAGCGGTAACGCATCGTCGCCACGGTGGCACACCTCAACCTCGGCATCCAGCTCAGACAAATGCATCCGGATCAGCTCGGCCAGATCTTGTTCGTCCTCCACCACCAAAAAACGTTTGCGCGCCTGAGGCTGGGGTGGTTTTTTATTAACGTAGGCTAAACGGACATTATCGACCATGGGCAGTCCTCGCTCGCAAAATGGCAACCAGAGGTGAATAACAAACAGACGCACCCGCGTGGCGAATGTTACAAAATTCACCACGCGGGCGCGCAAGCCCAAAAACTGATGCCGTGACAGCCCCGCAAAGCACGGCCACAGCCCCGCGCTTACTGCATGCGCGTTATCTCTACTTGCATCACAGGGTTGTCAAAGCGCTGGGCCTCGCTTAATGCCGAGCTCGCCATCCCGTCATCAAACGATACCACGCCACTGTGCAGCCTAAGTTCGTCGACGAAGTCATCGCGTTCGGCATTAAAGCCTTCTTGCAAGCCACCGGCGGCAGCCGGACCAATAATGGTATCGGCGCTTTCGCTATTACGCTCTGTGCCGGTATCGTAGCTTAGGGTCTCAAAG
Source organism: Gilvimarinus japonicus (assembly GCF_042847215.1). GTDB lineage: Bacteria > Pseudomonadota > Gammaproteobacteria > Pseudomonadales > Cellvibrionaceae > Gilvimarinus > Gilvimarinus japonicus. The sequence goes on along the minus strand of NZ_AP031500.1, from coordinate 555,666 downwards.
GTAATGGTGTCATCTACTTGCAGCCCCCCGAGGTCTTTGCCGCTGAGCATAGTAATACCGTCGTTGGTATTCGCCAGCATGGAGACTAGCCCAATATACATACCCTCGGGCGAATCGGTGCCCGTATTTACCTCTAGCGTCATGGTCTGACTTAAACCCGGCATCAAGGGTCCGCCTTCGGCAGAGCGTGCCAGATAAACATGTTCGCTGCCCATGGCGGCGTCCAGTAACTGGCTATTGTCGCCACTTTCAGCTAACACCTCTAACGCTACGCTGACCGGCTCACCAATTTTTGCCATCTGAAACTCGCCATCAAAAACCATAGCGGCCAGTGGTGACAACGGCTGACCGCGAGTCATATTGGTAATGTTAACCGCATAGGTAAACGTCATGGATTCAGGTTCAGGCATCGGCTCAGGGGTAGGCGTCATCCCCATAGGGCTGTCGTCATCGTCGCTACCGCAACCGGCCAAAGCCAGTGTCAGAACGCACAAACCCGCGATTAGATATTGTTTGTTCATAGCGGTCTCCTTACTCTACGGTGATAGTGACGCGGGCAACGGGGTTTAACCAACGGTGGCGGGTGGCGTCGATATCGCTACCGCCTGCAACGCTGTCGGTATCGCCCAACACGCCGCGGTGAATATGCACAAACCCCTCTGCTTCGCCGGGCATTCCGGTACCGTTATTGCCCAGCTGAAGGTCTAGCGGTGGCGGCACGGGCATTCCCGGCTCGCCCGGCATCCCACTGCCACGCAGTTCATCGTTGGCCTCGGTGCCGGCATCGTAGCCTTTAAGCATGTACTGATAGGTGCCCGGTTCAGTAGGCAGCCACATAGCATCCAACCCCACAAAACCATCGTTAGTCGGCAGCAACATAGCCACAATTGAAAGGTGATTATTATCGGGGGCATCGTCATTGTTAAACATGGCGGTCGCAGATGCGCCAGCCGCCAACAGCCCTCCCGCGGGGTTGGCGACAGCAATACCACCAAGGCCATCTATCTCGCCCACCAAAGGCTCAATGTTGCCACCCTCAGCCATCGTCTGCAGCGGTAACGAGGCCTCACCACCCACGGCAAACAAGTGGTTCTCTGCCGGGTGCGCGGCCACCAGTAATGGGGTAAAAAACGTGCTGCGTGTTAGGTTTTGAATTTCGACAGTGTACTCAGCGCCGTTAGCGCCCGTGGCGGCCAGTATCATTAAGCTCGCCAGTGCAGATAATCTCTTCATCGTGTTCTCCCTGTTCGACATAAATATGGAATACGGCAGAAATAATGCCGATAACCCATTGTCAGGGGAGCACACAGTCGAATCCTCACAGAAGTATCACGAGCTGATCACGTTTTACTAAAAACTGCACATTTACGCAGAGAATTACGCCAAAATTTTAATTCAGCGCGCAAACAACCCTTACGGCCCCTCGCTAACCGACGCGGTACCTCCATTCACTCGCTGCAGGTGAAGGTTGCGAACTACCCGGATTGCAGGACGCACAGTAAACAAAACCGAACCAACTAAAAAGAACCAAGTGGCGGCATACTCTGTCTCGGCTTTAAAAAACAACACACTTCCCACGATAAATAAAACACCGGCCAGCAAATCATTTATTGCGTAAAAAAAGTCATACCGGGAGCTAATCTCAATATGCCGCGGACTTAAGTGTGGCAATCGCCGGTCAAACAAACTGAATCTAAACACAAAGGCTCCTATATCTAGTGGTGGGAAACTCCCACATTCACCGTCACCATAAACGCTCTGGCACTGATCCTGCTTAAGCCTATGAACGAACATTAATTATGAACATGCGTAAAAAACAAAGACAAGCCTTGATGAGGCTAAGGAGACACAATGGCAATGGTACCCAAAACAATGGATGAACTGTTATCCGCCATTGAACAATTTCACACCGGCTTAGCGGCACACTTGGTGGACTGCGCCGATAGCGGCGCACCGGAGCGCGAGCAACTGTTGTTAAACTATCTTGCAACGCACGAGCAAAAACTCGCCGAAACTCTGGCTTTTTTCCGCCAACAAGAAGCGCTGGGGCCACTCAACACGTGGTTTTACGCTTATACTGACCGCCACCCAATCACCTTGCGCGACCCGCGTGAGGCCGACTTTAAAAACTTAGACTGCGAAAAAATTTGTGCGGAAATCAGTGATACCCATGCACAACTGGTGGATTTGTATGAACATTTGCACGAACGTGCCGAATGCGAATCCAGCCGCCGCACACTAGCGCAGCTGCTGAATATTGAAAAAAGCAATGCGAAGCTATTAGCTCGCGAGGCGGTGCGAGCCCAAGAGATGTAAATATTACAGACTTTGTCAGCAGTGCATCGGCTGGCGTAGCCCGCTAGCCTGCCGACGTTAATCACTCAGAGGGCGACTCAACCAATGCGGGGCCCCGCATCCACAAGGTGCCTCCCATCGTCATAACAACCGAAATCTCTACTTCCACCACTTGGGCATCTTTTGGTTCCGGTACATTAAATTTAACATGATATCGATGCCACTGAGCCAGACCCGACGTCTCCACTATCGGCTCACTTTTAAAGAATAAGTTCGAACTGCCCATCATGGCAGGAGTGCCCTTTCTTAAGCCTCGAACTTTTACGGCTACAGAAGGCGGCTCCATCGGCTCACCATACTCTTCTGTATACTCGGCCTTCACATCCACCGAGAACTCCAGCGTTTTACCCAGCAGCGGCTCGATATCCTTTTTACGGTACCGCTGGCTTATTTTTCCCCACGGCTCAACGCCGACTCTGGTAAGCGCCAAGACGCTCTCATCGACACTAACACGATAAGAAGTATTACTGGCGTGCTGAAAAAGCTTCCAATCAGCCATCTCACCACTGTCGTTCGCAACAAACAACGGGTTCTTTATATAGCCCGAGTCCGGTGCGACATAAGGCTTAGCAATGTTCGACTCACTCTTCGGCTTCTCATCAACGCCCTTCTCGCAACCAACCATACTGCAAGCCAAAACAAATAAAAGTCCCAAGTTTTTCAAAAACGCCAAAAGATTCTCCTTGCGCGCTTACCTGCTTATTGTATAAGCGCATAGTATTTTAAGTAACCCAACCAATTAACTACTACTGCGAAGCCGCGATAAGATTGAAAAAAAACCTAAAACTAGCATGATACAGCAAAACTCAGCATCAGATTAAGTACATTTCACTTCGCAGAGAAGCGACTAGAGCAAGGAGTATAGAACCATTGTATGGCCGCCGATTGACACCAAAACCCTTCGCAACCCAATCTTGAACGCGCCGAACTTGTCAAATCGTTAAATAGCCTCTTTGCGAGGTTCATCATCGTATTGCTTGTCCATAGCCCCTCCACTTGGGCAGTTTATTATCAATCATAAAACCGTCCTCAATATCGTGGGAAGTCCATATAATTATACAGGGTGTTTACTTTTCATGGGTAACTTGGGTATCTAACGCTTCAATCAGCCGACGCGTTAGCGGTCGGCTGTACTGATTTGTTAAGCTTTTCGCCTTGCTCGAGCAAGATAAGCATTTCTTTTGCGACCAATGCAGCAGGTGGCAAAAACATCGTTGACACTATACGTGCATCTATAATGACCTCATGCTTATCGGCAACATTGTCTTTATTGATTGCTAGTGCACCGTTTTTACGAAGCTGATCTTCAACGAGAAATGACAGCAAAGTACCCTGCTTAGCCCAAGACTTTTCCACTTCCGTCGAGTTAGGGAAGCCCGCAACTCGCTTTCCCTGAACCAAAAACTTGCCATTTTTTAGTTTTACATTCGCAAAAGCGCCCGCTCCGTGACCACTACTCCCGATCACCCCACCGCCTTCATAAATTTTCGCCATTATATCAAGTAGCTTTTGATTCGAAGCCACGTCAAACAGCGTCCCGTAGCCCCCACCGATAAAGACAGCCGCATAATCCTCAGGGTTAACCTGACTCGGATTCAGTGAGCTACTAGCCCTGTCCAAAAAACCTTCATACTTTATTGTGTAACTGCTGATACCGAGGGGGTCCATCATAAATGGCACTACTCCTCCGGCCGGAGAAGCAAAATCAACTGCATAGCCATGAGAAATAAAGATATGGTACGGAGGTGCGTACTCCCAAAGGTTATTTCTAGCGTCATGCTTATCAGAGTCGCCCATATCCTCCAGATTTGAGGCTATGATCAGAATCTTTTTACCGTCGCCTGCTTGGGCTGGCAGAGCAAAGCCGATAAAGATGATGCCCAATGCTAAAACTACATTTTTCATATTCATTCCATTGATTTAGATTATGCCCAGAATTAGGCTTAACGTCCCACTCACCTTCGCGTTCTGTAATGAACGTTTTTACGTAAAATGAGGCGCAGAGGCATGCAAAACCTAGCAGCGCAGCACGCGCCAGCGTGTTGTGGCTTGTTATGCAATTTATTTTTCTCTAAGCACCGTTCTTACTTTACTGCCATCCTTTAGAGATACTCTTTTCATTACTCCACCACCCTCTGTACCATTCCATATAATGAAAGCCATAATATAGTAATCTCCAGGATGCACATTAGAAAATGAAAATCTGTTTTCCGAATCACACGTGCTCTTAATTACTAGGTCATGATACAACTTATGATCCGGAGTAAATTTAGGCGGATTTTCCTTTATAAGAATTTGTCCGCTTTTATTGCTGCCGTAAGTCTTATAAATTCTTTCATCCGAGTAATCTGAAACTGGCAAAAGCTCGACGCTAAACGCAGAACAACCTTTGTAGCTTCCATCCTCAAGCTTAATGTACGCCTCCCCCTCAACGATTGCAGCTCCTTCTTTCTTTACCCAAGAAATTTCATCAGGATCAAACTTGCTCTCAACCTCAATAATATCTGACGACAATGCCTGTTGAGAAAACAAGCCTACGGTTAATAAAAAAACTACTTCTTGAAAAAATTTTCTCTTCATGATTTGTTTCCTCGACGATTCATGACGCCCCAAAAAGGGGAATATTTTGCGTTTTGAGCGCAGCGAAGCATAATATCTCCCGCCGCATTGGTTCGTTAAATTTTCATGCATAGAATTTTATCGGACCAAAGAAAATAAACAGTAAAGCAATGCCAAGCCCTGCCACAGCCCCGCCATAGCCACCAGCAATAAGAGGGCGGCTCTTATTGAAGGCGATATGAATGGACGGAATTATTACAACAAAAAACACCAACACCGCGACGAGCCAGTCATGCAAGATAATCCCAGCACCAAATGCCATCAGGGAAGAAACGATGAAGGATATACAAAATATCTTGCGCAAACCCATGATCACCATTCTAACGCCGCCAACAGCTGCGGCTTTGTAGTTGGTTGGTGTTGCACTAGCGTAGCGTCAAGCGCATAAGCCAAGCAACGGAAAATCCGTCAGATGCTTGGCTTTGTTAGAGGCTTCGGCAGTTTAAGGTATTTTTATCGCAAACCTTAAAGTGCTCATTAGCCTCTTTTATTAATATTTCAGCTTTTTCTTTATCACATGGCAACAAGCGCGCTTGCCCGTATTGATCGGAATTTAGAACTGCTAACTCCATATCAGGGAAATCAATAGTAGCTTTACCTGGCATATCCTTATTGATCAAGGAATAGGTATCTTTGCCTGACTTTACCAGCTGCCCCTCTGTCATTTGATAGGTGTTGTAGTAATCGCCTGACTTCTTATCCTTAACCTGTAGCTTCGTATATATCTGATATTTATCTTCTTCTGGTGAGAAGTGGTATATGTATCCATCGCAACCATAAGACCAGTAAATTGAACTGATATTTTGACCCAAGCAAATCGACGGAACCAAGATAATAAACGCTAGTACTGTCTTCATTGGTTGCCCCTAACGCCGCGGTTTGGGGCTGACATGGAGCGCCAGCGGAATGGCAGTCCCAGCCGAAGGCGACAACACCGCCTTGTTATGTGTTTGCACGACGAGCCCCCACTATAGCAAACCAAAACAGCGCAACACCCGATAGAACAACGCCTAATGCAGTGTGATTTGGTTCAATACTTTGCACGTAAATTAGCGGCGCTCCCGCCATTATTAATGAAACAAATAAGTATGCGATTTGTGGACACCTATTTGAACAACTGATCCTTTTACGCCAGGCATTTAGTAGAAAAGTGCCTGCCGGTATGAAAACAATCATTAGAACTTCAAAGATTCCAATATTCATTTATTACACATAACGAGACCGTAGAAATACATTTTTCACAAACATACACCACAGCCGTCTTCTTTGATTTTTGTTTGATCATCATTCAACCACATTCGCTTAACATAATCACCTATTCTGCGCGGTGCAGCTTAGGTGGTTGTGGATAAGGCTGTGGTTAAGCAATCGCGCCGTAATTCGCTAATTTCTCAATGTTATGCACTAAACAGAATAACCGCCATTGCCCCTGAACTTTCGTTTTTCCACGCAACGAGAACCGGTTAAGCCTCTTTTGCGTACCCATGTTCGCAAAAACCGGCTCGACGGTAGACATACGATGGCCGTATATCGCCTTTCCGTATCGGCTGTCCACTCGTCGCTTCATCCAGTCGGTCGCAGTGCGACCATTGGTGTAGGTAATAGAAACCTGCCGACCGTGCCCCTCTCGCGTATCCGCCGAACTTGGGTTGCGCATACACTGGTGTTTGAGTTCGCAGTGGCGACAGTCAGTCAGCTTTCCTTCAAAGAACAATTTACGTTTTTCATCCGAGATAATGACTTCATTTTTCAACCACATCTCTTTGCCGGCTGGACAGCGACACGTTTTCTTCTTTCTATTAAAGATAAATTCTCTAGCAGGAATTACAGCCTTCACGCCTTTTACCGTGTCTCGGTGGCGCTTGCCGTATTTGTCTTTCTGTTGGGCGAAGATCTTGTCTCGTGAGCGGAACTGATTGTCGGGAATATACGCATTAACACCTTCACGGCGAAGGTATTCATTGTTCTCATCGTTCGAGAAGCCGGTGTCGGCGGTAATAATCGCTTGATCTTTGAGAATGTCCGGGCTGATGCCGGTGCGGGCGTAGCGTTGTTTAATGCCGCTGAGCATGGGCTCTAGTGTGTGGTGCTCCTGGCCTTCGCCAAACGCTTGCGCTTCAATAATGATTTGATGTTTCTTATCCACTGCAGCGACACCGTTATAGCCTTGGATAGTGCCCTTACTGGTGGTCATCTTAGCCGATTCATTATCGGTGATATTGCTTTTGACTTCTTTTGGTTTTTTACCCTGCCCCATCCGTGGGGTTGCCGTCTTTAGGAACTTGTCGATCCTTTCGAACTCCTGTCCGAGCGTCACTGATGCGCTTTCCAGCTGCTTTTTTCTTTCTCGCTCGGCGGGCTTTCGGCCATCCAGCTTTTTATGCTCTTTCAGGCACGCTCGAATTTTTCGTTGTATTTTGTCACGCTTGGCCTCCAGCTCAGGCAAGGTGCCGGAGTGCTCCTTCGCGTCATTGGAAGACATGTTACAACCATCAATGGCAAACAACTCATTGCCCAGAAGCCCCTGCTCGTCACACACCAAAAGAACCTGTTCAAAGACAGACTCGATCGCCTCCGGGTAGCGACTCACAAAGCTCGCAATGCCGGTAAAATGAGGGACTGAGTCGCAGGAAAGGGCTTTGAAAATAATATTATGCTCGCACTGCCACTGAATCTCTCGGCTCGACGTAATGCCTTTGGCATAGGCGAACAAAATAATCTTTAGAAGAATGGCGGGGTCATACGCCGAGCGACCACCGGCATCGTTATTATAATGTTCGTGGAAAGCTGAGAGGTCGATATGTTGATCGATCAGGTGGTGTAACGTAAATTCAAACGTATTTGGCTGAATTTGCTCTTCGAAATTAATCACAACCATGGCATCTTGGCTGTAGTTATACTTTTTGAAGTTTGGCATGGCAATGATCCCTTATGCGATGGCAAATTTTAGCAAAAAACACCTATTTTTTGGAGTTTTTCTACAGTCTCAACGCCCAAAGCACAGGCGAGCGATAGCGAGTCCAGCCCGCGATTTTTGCGGGCGATTGTGCCTTTGTTTGTTAGGCATTTAGATGGCACCGGATAAGGAGCTGTAAACTGCATTGGGTTTTTTGGACAAACAAACCACTAAGGCTGATTTTTTTGGAGGACTACTTTTACCTAGTGAAGCATGGGAAACGATAAGGCTTGAATTCACCCAATACAACCTATACCGACCCGTACCTCCATTCTCATACAATGCTCTTATTAAAAACATTTTTTCATTATCCAAACACTGAAAATCAACGTAACCAAAATACTCATTTATATTTCTAATTAAATAGTTGGAGTCGGACAACCAATATTCTGCGGTCCCCAACTTGGAAGCTGGCACCTCAAAATATGATTTGACCGGAACTTCAATTCGCTCAACGTCTGCATTTATTCTCCCTGAATAAGGAGAAAGCCAGCTATCTTGAGCTGACACATTGTTTATCGAAAATAAATAAGCTAAAGATATTATTGCTATACGTTTCATATACCTATGCCTAACGCAGCCAACAGCTGCGGCTTTGTAGTTGGTTGGTGTTGCGCTAGCCTAGCGTCAAGCGCATAAGCCAAGCAACGGAAAAGCCGTCAGATGCTTGGCTTTGTTAGAGGCTTGTGCAGTTTAAGGTATTTTTATCGCAAACCTTAAAGTGCGCATTAGCCTCTTTTATTAATAGTTCAGCTTTTTCTTTATCACATGGCCACAAGCGCGCTTGCCCGTATTGATCAGAACTTAGAACTGCCAACTCCATATCAGAGAAATCAATAGTAGCTTTGCCTGGCATATCCTTATTGATCAAGGAATAGGTATCTTTGCCTGACTTTACCAGCTGCCCCTCTGTCATTTGATAGGAGTTGTAGTAATCGCCTGACTTCTTATCCTTAACCTGTAGCTTCGTATATATCTGATATTTATCTTCTTCTGGTGAGAAGTGGTATATGTATCCGTCGCAACCATAAGACCAGTAAATTGAACTGATATTTTGGCCCAAGCAAATCGACGGAACCAAGATAATAAACGCTAGCACTTTCTTCATTGGCTGGCCCTCTAACGCCCGGTTTAGGGGCGGCTGGAGCGAAGCGTAAGCCGTCCCGCCGCGTTTAGCGGCTTTACTAAAACCGCTGGTTAATAAAGCTGGCCTCCCAAATGCGCCGGAGCTACTCTGCGCAGCACTAGCGTAGCCAGAGGTTGGCCGAAGGAATTGAAAAGGAGGGGGAATTTGAAGCCGCTCCTTGCTTCCTGACGGTAAACCTTATTCAGTGCCAACTTGCCCAATTCTGACACCAATGTCCAGCCCCAAGCCAAAAAATATAGATTGTTGGATCTGCCTCAAAGAACCGCTATAGGAACACAGCCTGAAGCACGAACCAGCTTATTAACGCCGCCAACACGGGCGGCCGAAACATAGTGTAGGCCGTCCTGCCCGCGATTTTTGCGGGAATTCGTGCTTGGCTTTGTTATATGCTGCATACATTATTAACATGAGTCAGCTGTTCAACTGGCACTTGAGACTTTAGGTTACGGATAATTTGATGGATATGTATGTACCTATCAAGCCTATGGTTTCCATAACGAACTGCCGCAACATCATAATCATATTTGGGATCACTAAAGTAGTTTCCATTAAATACTTTGTAATCATTAAATCTGTTATCTAATTCAATATTGAAGACCTTTAACATAGATATTTGTTCAGAGCTAAGAGAAACATTCGCTGTTTCGATTAGACAGGAAACCTCTCTCATATATGAGGCAATTTCAACCCTTGATTCGTAGAGAGCCTTATCCCTTTCATGGCTAGAGATTGACTTGGTAAGCTCGGCCATTTCACCTGATGTAATCCTCGCTTCAGTAAAAGCTAAAACAGCAATAACCGTACTTATCAGGCTCATACGATCTGAGGCCCCCAAAGAAGCCAGCCACCTTTTAATTTTGATAATTGTCGGAAATTGCTTTTCGAAGTCGATATTCATGATTTCATAACGCTGAAGTAACCGGCGCCGGAGCGCAGCGGAGGGAACCCAAAAAGCGGCACGCTTTTTGGGTGTCCGGTTGACTGCCTTGTTACGGCTGATCACCGCCACCGCCGTTCGTAACGTGGATTGGCACGACCATATCTCCTTTCAGTATTCCGAGCATTCCCTTGCGAATGAGATGCTGGTCTTTCTCAACGTCTACATACCCCTGAGGGATATAACTTGTGTTCTTGATGTGTTCTTTATCAAAGTCGTAGTTCAAAGCCTGTGCCATGGAGTAGAGCAAATCAAGAAACAGATCGTTTCTCTTGGCATATTTAACATCGTCTGGAGTCCGGTAATCTCCAAGGTTATCAAGATATAGTTTCCAAGCAGCAACAACCGAACGATCTTTCTTATTCCTGCTGTAAAACTCAACGTCTATCATGTTGAGAGCTTCAATATGGGCTGGATTCATCACTGTTGAGCGAGTCCTCATTAGAGTTTTGAAAACCCATTCTTTGCCCGCATGTTTTTGACGCCGACGCTCTAAATACTGACTTACTTGGACAGCTACGATTGGCCCAAGAAATATTGCGATTAAGGTTAGGATTTCCACAAGTTCTCCCGGTTTCTATGGGCCGTAACGCCGCCATAAAACGCGCGACGACAGGAGCGTCGTAGGCCGCGCATTTTGCGGCCGGTTTTTGATGGCCTTGTTAAATTGCATTCACTCCAATCCTTTACCGAATAGTTTTGAAAGCAATGAAACAATACCACGCTCACTATGACCAGCGCGACTTGAGACAAAGTAATTACGAATACCAAAAAACAACCCTATAAGACCGCAAGCTACACCCAACCATTTAAACCAATGAATTCGGCGACCGAAAACGGCCTCTAGCATTGGATAGAATCTACTGGTTTCTTGAGCTAACAGCTTTGATTCAAACCACGCCGGAGCGATGAAATAGAACATCACAAATGTAACCGCACCAAATAAAACTGCGCCCCACCAAGGAAGCCGAGATCCTATAAAAACAGAATCTGAAACGATTGAATTTCTAGATCTACCTCGCCTATATCGTCTTCCCATGACGGGCCCTCTGGAGCAATTTAACGCCCAAAGCAACGGCCGAGCTGTAATCCCCCCATTTTTAACCGAAGCTAAAAGTAGAAGGCTATGCGGCTAACGCCAGTTTTTGTATTGGCGTTATGCCACCCAAGGCCATGTTCGGCCTTTCGTTGTTATAAGTCCACAACCAGTTGGTAGCGTGTTGCTGAACCTCTTCGATGCAACTGAAGAGGTATTGCCCCAGCCAGTCATAGCGAACTGTGCGGTTGTAGCGTTCGATATAAGCATTCTGCTGTGGGTTGCCGGGCTGGATAAACTCCAACTCAACACCACGGTTTTCCGCCCAAGTCGCCAATAAACCGCTAATGTACTCGGGACCGTTGTCACAACGTAGCTGCTTGGGCTTGCCGCGCCATTCAATGATCTGATCCAAGGCGCGTATTACCCGCGCTGCCGGTAAGGAAAAGTCCACTTCGATCGCCAAGCCTTCACGATTAAAGTCATCAATCACATTGAATAGCCGGTAACTTCGACCATCTTCAAGCTGGTCGTGCATAAAGTCCATTGACCAGCAGTCATTCACAGCCTCGGGCACCGATAACGCTTCCGGTTTCTCTCTCACAAGCCGCTTCTTCGGCTTGATGCGCAGATTAAGTTCTAACGCCTTGTATATCCGGTAAACACGCTTGTGGTTCCAGCCATAGCCCTTGACGTTTCTCAGGTACAGATAACAGAGCCCAAAACCCCAGTTGCGCTGATTATGGGTTAACCGGATCAACCAATCGGCAATCTCGGCGTTTTCGCTGCTGAGTTTGGGCTGATAGCGGTAGCAGGTATCACTGATGCCAACGGCCGCACAAGCCACACGTATACTGGCGCCTTTGTGCTTAACTGCATCCTGCGCCACCTCTTTGAGTCGAGATGGCTTCACCACTTTTTTTGAAGCGCTTCCTGGACAATCTCGGCCTTCAGGCGCTCTTCAGCGTACATCTTCTTTAAACGCCGGTTTTCCTCCTGCAGCTCCTTGAGCCTGGCCATCATAGAAGCGTCCATTCCGCCGTACTTGCTGCGCCACTTGTAGAAGGTGGCAGAGCTCATGCCGTGCTCGCGACACAGCTCTGGGACCGGGGTTCCGGCCTCAGCTTGCTTAAGAATGGCCATGATCTGGCTATCTGAATACTTCGACTTTTTCATGCAAAATCTCCTGCGCAAATAATACGAGAAAATTCTACTTTTGGCCCCTGTTAATTTCTGGGGGGATTACAAAGTGACACAAGGGATAACAGAGACACTTCATTTCGGTACTCATAAAACCCTGCCCTTGCTTTTTCCTACACCTAAATTATAACTGTATATAACTGGGTCTTCCCCTATTCGGGTGGAATCATAGCCATCTCCTCACTCTCCATCTAAAATACCAAGCTCGAATTTGTCATATTTGATCCTTGGACAACTAATGGACGAGCTATCACTTTACGAGAGCATTCTTGGGCTTCAAGAGCCTTGGGCAGTTGAGCATGTCGAGCTGTCTAAGGACGGGGTGGTCCATGTCTACACCGAGCACGACCGGGATGCTGAGACCCTATGCCCTGAGTGCGGTTGCGCATGTCCCCGGTACGATACCCGCGATAAGAGTTGGCGGCACCTAGACACTTGCCAGTTTCAGACCATTGTTCATGGCGCTGTACCCAGAGCAAAATGCCCCGAGCACGGTGTTTTGCAGGTCAATGTCCCGTGGGCCGAAAGAAATTCACGCTTTACGTTACTGTTCGAAGCAATGGCGATTCAGTGGCTTAAAGAGGCCAGCATTAACGCAGTGAGCCGCCGCCTTGGGCTGAGCTGGAACGCCACTGATGGAATTATGCGTCGTGCCGTGGCGCGGGGGCTTTCGGCCCGTGAGTCGGTGGACTACCAGCATATAGCCGTGGATGAAGTTAGTAGCAAGAAAGGCCACAAATACATAACCATTGTCTCCAATGAATCAGGCCAGGTCGTCGATGTCCAGGATGACCGCTCAAAGAGCAGCCTTGCGGCCTTCTATACGAGCTTATCGGAGCGAGAACTCGACTCAATTCAAACCGTTAGCATGGACATGTCGCCGGCCTACCTTTCGGCCACCAAAGAACATGTGGATGGCTGGGAACAAAAAATCTGCTTTGATAAATTCCACGTAGCGATGGATTTAAACAAAGCCGTCGATTCTGTCAGAAAGGGAGAGATGCGGTTCGCCCCAGCTGATCAAAGAAGGCCTTTGCACCTATCCCGCTTTAACTGGTTGCGCTCCGAAGGTAAGTTAAAAAGCCATCACTGGGACACTATCAACTCACTGTCTAAAGTGGCAAAGAAAACCGCTCGAGCATGGGCAATTAGGCAATACGCCATGCAGTTATGGAACTATTCTACTCGAGGTTGGGCTCAGAGAGCTTGGGCTCGTTGGTACGGATGGGCGGCCCGCTCCAGGCTAACTCCGATTAAAACAGTGGCGGCTAGCATTAAGAAGAATCTCTGGGGAATCATCAACGCGATCGTTCATAGAAAAAGCAATGCTGGAGCAGAAAGTATCAATAGCAGAATAAAACTGTTGAAGGTACGTGCGCGAGGATTCAGAAATAAGGAACGGTTTAAGACGGCCATACTGTTTCAATTGGGAGGGCTGTGTTTAATTCCCGCCCACCTGAATTAGGGAAGACCCATATAACTACAGCAAGGGAGCAGTTTATGAAGCGTTCACTCTTTATTGAACGGGTTAGATCCGAACTTCGTACCCGCCACTACAGCTTGCAAACCGAAAAGACTTATCTGTATTGGATTCGGCATTTCATATTATTCAATGATAAACGACACCCCGAGGTGATGGGCAACGCTGATATTGAACGATTTCTTAGTTACCTGGCAGTTAACCGGAAGGTTAGTGCTGCCACACAAAATCAGGCTTTATGTGCCATTGTGTTTCTATACCGCTACATCATTCAGCGAGACACTGAGAACTTGAGCTATGGCTTCGCAAAACGGCCCCAAAATGTGCCGACCGTACTGGCGCCCAATGAGGTCACGGCCATACTAAACCAGTTGAAGGGTAAATATTGGTTGATTACCGCCTTACTCTACGGTTGCGGTTTTCGCATACATGAAGCTCTGTCTCTGCGAATTAAAGATATCGACCCTCATAATCGCTCTATTTTTATTTTCCGGGGTAAGGGCCGAAAAGATCGCTACACATTGTTACCTGAAATATTGGTTGCTTCAATACAGCATCAAATGCAAGAGGCACAACATGTTCATGAAGCCGACCTTGCTGAAGGCTATGGTTCTACTTCGGTGCCGCCAGCGTTATACCGCAAATATGGTAAAGCGTTAACCGATTTCGCCTGGCAATACCTCTTTCCCTCGACAACTCGTTGCCAGCATCCCTATGACAATTATATCTGCAGGCATCATCTACACAGTACCGCCTATGCCAAACATTTACGAAAGGCCGTTAAAGCCAGCAATATTCATAAACGCGTAACAGCGCATACCTTTCGCCATTCGTTTGCCACAAATTTACTGTTAAATGGCAGTGACATACGCACAGTACAGGAGTTATTAGGGCATTCTGACTTGAGAACCACTGAGATATATACCCATGTCATTGGGGAGCGTCGTGCCGGCACTAGAAGCCCTGTCGACTCTTTATTTTAGCGATAACACACAAGCGCAAACGGACGTCTCAAACTTTGCTAGTGATTTAAAATAATCACAGTGCCGCTTACAAAGGAGACCTTGTGCACAAGGAAGAACTGTACACACTGCCGCGTAAAGAAGACGCATCCAAACAGATTGTCGAGCGTGGGGATGCAATAACCGACGTCGCCGATCGACTAGGTGCCTGTCCCCACAACTCTATATCATTGAAAGGCTCTACCCAGCCCAAGTCGCGTTATTCAAACTTATACGCGGATTTTCAACTACGCAATAATCTCCGCTAAATTACCTTTTTCTTCCAGCCAGGCTTTGCGGTCTGAGGCGCGTTTTTTTGCGAGCAACATATCCATGATTTGCATTGTGTCGTCGCCGTCTTCAATGCGCAGCTGTACCAAGCGACGAGTATCGCGGGCCATAGTGGTTTCTCGCAGCTGTAGCGGGTTCATCTCACCCAAACCTTTAAAGCGCTGGACGTTTACCTTGCCTTTTTTGTTTTCGGCTTCAATGCGCTCAAGCACGCCAGCCTTTTCGCTATCGTCCAGTGCGTAGTAAACGTCTTTACCCACATCAATGCGATACAAAGGCGGCATCGCGACATACACATGCCCCTGGGCGACTAACGGCCGAAAGTGGCGAACAAATAAAGCGCACAACAAGGTGGCGATGTGTAAGCCATCGGAGTCAGCATCGGCGAGAATACAAATTTTGTTATAGCGCAGCCCCTCTAGCGATTCGGTTGCCGGATCGATACCCAGCGCCACAGAAATATCGTGTACTTCTTGGCTGGCCAAAATTTGCCCCGAATCCACCTCCCACGTGTTTAAGATTTTTCCGCGCAGCGGCATGATGGCCTGATACTCGCGATCGCGCGCCTGCTTGGCCGAGCCGCCAGCCGAATCGCCCTCTACTAAAAACAACTCACTGGTAAATGGATCATTGTTAGAACAATCGGCTAATTTACCCGGCAAGGCAGGCCCTTGGGTGATTTTTTTTCGCGCAACTTTTTTACTAGAGCGCACACGCTTTTGCGCATTGTTAATGCACAGCTCGGCAAGCTTGTCGCCCTCTTCGGTGTGCTGGTTAAGCCACAGTGCAAAAGCGTCTTTTGCCACACCCGAGACAAACGCCGCTGCTTCGCGCGAGCTTAAACGCTCTTTGGTTTGACCGGAAAATTGTGGGTCGGCCAGCTTGGATGACAACACATAACAGCACTGGCTCCAGACATCTTCGGGGGCAAGCTTGACGCCCCGCGGCACTAAGTTGCGAAACTCACAATAATCGCGCAACGCATCCAATAAGCCGGTGCGCAAGCCGTTAACGTGGGTGCCGCCCTGAGCGGTGGGAATAAGGTTTACGTAGCTTTCTTGGGTAAGCTCGCCACCCTCGGGCAACCATTGTACGGCCCAATTGACGCCTTCGGTTTTACCCGAAAACTCGCCAACAAAAGGGGCCTCGGGTAAAACTTCCCACCCTTGAGTGTTGCCGCGCAAGTAATCTTTTAGACCATCTTCGTAAAACCAAGTGTCTTTTTCGCCCGAGGTTTCATCTTTAAAGGTAACGGTTAACCCTGGGCACAATACCGCTTTGGCTCGCAGCACATGACGCAACTTGCTCACCGAGAACTTATTGCTGTCAAAGTACGAGGCGTTGGGCCAAAAGTGCGCGCTGGTACCGGTGTTGCGTTTGCCGCAGGTGTCGATCACTTCTAGATCGGATATTTTTTCACCATCGGCAAACACAATGCGATGCACTTGTGCATCGCGCCGGATAGTGACCTCAAGCCGCTCGGATAGCGCATTGACCACCGACACACCCACCCCGTGCAAACCGCCCGAGAACTGGTAGTTTTTGTTAGAGAACTTACCCCCGGCGTGCAACGTCGAGAGAATGACCTCGACCCCCGGCTTGCCTTGCTCGGGGTGAATATCCACCGGCATACCACGACCGTCGTCGGAGACGGTAATAGATTGGTCTTTGTGTAAAATAACATCGATTTGCTTGGCGTGCCCGGCCAGTGCTTCATCGACGCTGTTGTCGATGATCTCTTGTGCCAGATGATTGGGCCGCGTGGTATCGGTGTACATGCCGGGGCGTTTTTTAACCGGATCTAGCCCCGTGAGAACTTCAATATCTTCTGCAGAATAATTAGCCATAAAGTGTCTTTTATGTGTAACGCGCCGTTAACTGTTATAGGAGGTAGCCGGCTTGTCGCCGGCGGGTATCGCTTACCGCGCAGCGGAGAAAGCGCGAAAAAATTCAATAATATCGGCGATGTGGTGTTCAAAGCCAACAAAGCTGTGATCGCCTTCGGGTTCAACCAATTGTCGGCACTCACGGTATTTTTCGACCGCTTGACGATAGTCTAATGTTTCATCGCCCGTTTGCACCATCAGCCAATAATTGTGCGGTCGTTTTATTGGGGTGCAATCAACCGCTTTAATTTCATCTATATGGGCGGCACCCAGCCGGTAGCTATCATCGGTGTGATAGGAGGCGAGGTCAACTCCCAAATACTCTGGCATAAAATCCCAGGGCCTTACCGAGGGATTGATAATTACAGCCGGCACACCGTAGTGCTCGACCAACCATGTGGCCCAAAAGCCACCCAGCGAACTGCCGATAACCCACACAGGTTCCGGCTGCAAAAACTCCAGTAAAGCATCCAGCTCGCGACGGGTTTGTGCCGGGTAGGGCGTCAGGTGTGGACAGTGAAAACTCAACTCGGGTGCGTTTTGTGCAATCCAGCTCTTTAACCGTTGCGCTTTGTGCGAACCGGGTGAGCTTAAAAAACCGTGCAGGTAGACAACTGCGGGCATATTACCGTGTCCTGTTCAAAGGCCGGCAACTAGGGTGAGGTTAGTAACCGGCCGAGCGATAATCGATACGATAGTCTTTATCGGTGACGCGCGATACACCGGTCTCTAATCGGCCATCGGGGTACAAATCAAACCAGCGATACCCCGGCATGGAGGTATCCACGGTAAAGTCGTCACACTCGGGTTTAAATTGTACACAAGTGGACGGGGTGGCAAACAGTGCTTGCTGGCCACGGGTTAGCTCGAACGCCTGGTGAACATGCCCCCAGCTAATCGCTTTTACCTGCGGGTGTTGGTCGATAATGGCAAAAAAGGCGTCGTGGTTACGCACTTGGTATTGGTCGATCCAGTCACTGCCCACCTGGACCGGCTGGTGATGCAGCATGACCAAGGTTGGCACTGCCGTGTGGCTCGCGAGGGTTTGCTGTAAAAATGCCAGCTCGTCGTCGCTCAAGGCGCCGTGTACATGATCGGCAACACTGGAGTCGAGTAGCACCAGCAACCAATCACCCACCCTCATAGTGCGCATGGCCGGCAGGTGTGGATGGCGAAGCTGCTGCATCACCGAGGTGATGTCATGATTGCCCGGCAACCACCCGAGCGGGCAGTCAAAGTAGTCGCGCATGGTATCGATGTAACGCAAATAACAACTGGGCTCTGGGTTGCTGGCGACATCACCAGTACACACCACCGCATCAACCGCGCGCTGCTCGGCCTCGATCAGCACCAGCACATCGGCCAAGCTTTGATCGGTATTGAGTCCCAGCAACGTCTCGCCGTCGGCGGGACCAAGATGAGTATCGGTAATTTGAATAAGCCGGGCGGGAGTGCCAGGAGCTTTATCGGGTGATGCTGTCGGCACCATAGCGTTCGCAAATCCTTCAATCGGGACCATCCATCGTATCGCCAATAACGATAAACGCTTATGGCAACGCGCGCCAGCCCCCAAAGGGCACCATCTGGGCAAAGTTTGATCGCGAACCCACTTTTTAAAGGATTTTTATCGGTTTCGATGGAAAATTTAGGTGCCAAAGTGGAAATTGAGGCGACACAGCAAAGATTGCCGACGGCCCGTTAAGCAGAAAAGACTATTTAACCAACAGCGAAATATCGTGCAGTGAATGACCATGCTGCAAACAATGCGTCAGCCACTCCCCAAAAAAGCGATTAAACTGAGCTTTCTCGTCCGCTTGATACATGTCTCGGTTGGGGTAGCTGTAGCGCACCTGTAAACGGCGGTGCCCCTCCCAGGCCAACACCTCCGCCAACTGCGCATCGTGATACAAACGCACAGTCAACTGCGGCAGCTGCAACCAACTGCTATCGCGCTCGTCTTGGCGCGCCACTCGCACCGTGGTGGTGTAGCGCATCCGCTCTGTCACTTCAATGCGCATTTCCCAGCTTTTGCCGGCACGTTCTACGGCAAACTGCCACGCATCGCGCACTGCCAATTCGGGGGTAAGCTTGCTCAGCAATAGATAGTTGGCTTCGCACTGAGCCATCTGCAGCGGAAAGTTAACTTTGTAACGATCTTTTTTTAGGGGTTGCTTCATTCGCTACCCACCTGCTCTAGCGCCGCTGCGCGCAAATGCTCGCGATTTAACTGTAGCCACTGCAAACCAATTAACGCCGCAGGGTTGTTACAACGCCCCGTATAAAGCTCGGCAAACACATCCGCCGCCGCCAACACGTGTACTTTGATGTCCTCGTGCTCTTCCGGCAGCCCAAAAACACCACCCACACCCGTTAGGTCGCACAACCCGCAGTACAGGTGCAGTTTTTCATCACAACCACCAGGGCTGGCTAAGTAGTTACCTATGTAACTCAACTCGACTTGCTCGATGCCGGCCTCCTCGACGAGCTCGCGCTTTGCGACATCCAGCGGCGTCTCCCCAGGCTCGACCATACCTGCCACCACCTCGAGGCACCAGGGGCCCTGCGGTTCATCAAGCGCCCCTACGCGAAACTGCTCAACCAACGCCACTTCATCGCGCGCGGGGTCGTACAACACCACCCCCACCGCCTCACCGCGATATAAAATCTCGCGCCGCATCGGCTCTGACCACTCACGGGTGCGAAACAAACGGTGACGCAACTGCACCGCCTCGGCGTGAAAAAAACCGCGATACAGCTCTTGCCGATCGATCACCTCGACATCATTGCGGGCAAAAACCGGCGCGGCGCCCTTAGGCTCCGCGCGGCTCTCGGTGTGTTGCTCAGTATTGTGCTGCTGGGTCATTTACCTCGTCCGGTTTACACTTTGTGATACAGCTCCGAGCCCGACTCGCGAAACTCGCGGGCCTTGGCCTTCATCTCGGCCTCGACGTCGATCATACGCACTACCTCTTCACCGTCGTCCAATACCGGTGTAGATCCTTCTTGAGCGGCGTATTCCCGCACTTCTTGGGAGATTTTCATGGAGCAGAATTTAGGGCCACACATGGAGCAAAAGTGCGCCACCTTGGCCGAATCCTTGGGCAGGGTTTCATCATGATAAGCCCGAGCGGTGTCGGGGTCCAACCCCAAATTAAACTGATCGTCCCAGCGAAATTCAAAGCGCGCCTTTGATAGCGCGTCATCCCTGAGCTGCGCGCCCGGATGGCCTTTGGCCAAGTCGGCCGCGTGGGCGGCGATCTTATAGGTAATGATACCCTCTTTAACGTCCGCTTTGTTGGGCAGCCCTAAATGCTCTTTGGGCGTTACATAACAGAGCATGGCGCAACCGTACCAGCCAATCATGGCCGCGCCAATACCCGAGGTGATGTGATCGTAGCCAGGGGCGATGTCGGTAGTAAGCGGCCCCAACGTATAAAACGGCGCTTCGTCGCAGCACTCTAACTGCTTTTCCATGTTCTCTTTGATCATATGCATGGGCACGTGGCCGGGGCCTTCGATCATTACCTGAACATCGTGCTGCCAGGCGATTTTGGTCAGCTCGCCCAAGGTTTCCAATTCGCCAAACTGGGCTTCATCGTTGGCATCGGCGATCGAGCCGGGGCGCAAACCGTCACCCAGTGAGAAGGACACATCGTAGGCTTTCATGATCTCGCAAATATCTTCAAAGTGCGTGTACAGAAAGCTCTCTTGGTGATGCGCCAAGCACCACTTAGCCATAATCGAGCCACCGCGACTGACGATGCCGGTCACCCGCTTGGCGGTCATGGGCACGTAGCGCAGCAAGACGCCGGCGTGGATAGTGAAGTAATCCACGCCCTGTTCGGCCTGTTCAATCAAGGTATCGCGAAAGATCTCCCAGGTGAGGTCTTCGGCCACGCCATCGACTTTTTCCAACGCCTGATAAATCGGCACGGTACCGATAGGCACGTGAGAGTTACGAATGATCCACTCGCGGGTTTCGTGAATATTCTTACCCGTCGATAAATCCATAATGGTATCGGCACCCCAGCGGGTGCCCCAGGTAAGTTTTTCCACCTCTTCTTCAATCGAGCTGGTTACCGCCGAGTTACCGATATTGCCGTTAATTTTGACCAAGAAGTTGCGGCCGATAATCATCGGCTCTAATTCCGGATGGTTAATATTGGCGGGGATAATCGCCCGACCACGGGCCACCTCATCGCGCACAAACTCGGGAGTGATCTCCTCCGGGATGGCCGCCCCAAAGTCGTTACCTTTGTGCTGCTTACCCAAAATGCCCTGCTCGCGAGCCTGCGCCAACGCCATGTTCTCGCGGATGGCGATGTACTCCATCTCGGGGGTAATGATGCCTTGGCGGGCGTAGTGCATCTGGCTGACATTGGCGCCTGCTTTGGCGCGACGCGGTTGCCGCACATGTTTAAAACGCAAATGTTTTAACGAATCATCGCCGCTGCGCTCGCGAGTAAACTCTGAGCAAGTCCCGGCCAGTAGCTCGGTATCGTCCCGCTCAAGAATCCACTCGTGGCGGATGTCACTGATACCAGCGCGCACATCCACCCGCGCCGCCGGGTCAGTATAGGGACCGGAGGTGTCGTACACCCGCACCGGTGGGTTCTTCTCACCGCCAAAGTCGGTGCCGGTATCGTCTAAGCTAATCTCCCGCATGGGCACCCGAATATCGGCGCGCGAGCCCTGTACATAAATTTTCTCCGAGCGCGGAAACGGCTGTATGGATGCATTATCAACCTCGGCGCGCTCGCTCAGTGCGATAGCATTATTATCATTGCGGTTACTCATGGCTAACCTCGTAGGCAGTGTGAAAGAAAAAGTGATGAACAGGACCGGCGCCAGCGCCTACGGCAACTTTATCGGCGTGACACAGGGCTTGGTATAAATAGGATTTGGCGTGGCGGGCGGCAAGCTCGGCGCTATCGCCCAAAGCCAGACGCGCGCAAGCGGCGGCGGCCAAGGTGCAACCGGTGCCGTGGGTGTTGTGAGTAGCAACTCGGGGCGCGCGCAACAGCTGGCAACCGCGAGAATCGCAGTAAACGTCCACCGCATCAGCGGATGGCAGGTGGCCACCTTTAAGCAGCACCGCGCGGGGGCCGAATGCCAGTAGCGATTTAGCCTGCAGCAACATCTGGTCAACATCGGTCGCGACATCGGCGCCCAGTAACACCGCAGCCTCGGGAAGATTAGGAGTCAGCAAATGTGCCAGTGGCAGTAAGGTATCGCGCAGCGCACTGACGGCCGAGGCGGGCAACAGCCGGTCACCACTGGTGGCCACCATTACCGGGTCCACCACCAGTGGCGCGGACACATCGCGCAGTGCGACCACCACAGCTCTAATAGCAGCGGCATCGGCCAGCATGCCCGTTTTGATCGCGGCGACCGGCAAATCGCTCAACACTGATTGCACCTGCGCGGCTAAAAACTCCGCCGACACCGGCATAACACCCTGCACCCCGAGCGTGTTTTGCGCCGTAAGGGCACTCACCGCAGATGCGCCGTAAACACCGTGGGCAGCAAAGGTTTTTAAGTCGGCCTGAATCCCAGCGCCACCGCCACTGTCGCTGCCGGCAATAGTGAGCGCGGTGGGCGTTACTCGGGCTTTAAGGGGGGTGTCGGGCATTGTAGGCTCCACGGGGTAATCGCAGGAGTAGAGCCGTTAAAGTCGACACGCAAACACACCGCCAGGCAATGATTGCTCAACGCTTGCGCGACATCAGCACCGAGCGGTGCCAGAGATACAATAGATGTGACTTTCATCGTAGACGTGCTCTCGTTCCCTACGCCGGTACTAACCGGATCAGGTCGACGGGACTCTCTCAGCGATTTCGCTTACGCAAAATTGCACCCCGACAAGAAAGATTCGCAGTCTAGAGAAGTCGCACGGGCCTGTAAAGCGGTGGTTTTTACGGTTTTTTACCCACCCAAGACAAAATGAACGACTATTCATCTGTACCTTAAGCAGACAAACCGCTAAACTCAGGCCTGAAATAACGCGTACAACATCGGCTTTGCCCGACACTGCATCCAACGCAGCCGTTGGCGCGTCACACTAAGACCTGCTAACAACATTGGCGCTGCTCTTTGCAGACAGCCGTTTTCAGGTTGCGGAAAATGTGGCAGACCACTCGCTCTTTTTACGGACGCATGACGAACTGGAAGACCAAATGAAGAAGACGAAACGCTATCTCTTAGCCGCCCTGATCGCTTGCAGTGGCAGCGCCCAGGCAAACTCCATTCTCGAAATTTACGAAATGGCCGTGGAAAACGACCCTCAACTTAAGGCCGATTACGCCGCCTATCAGGCTGGGCTCGAAAACCGCACCATCAATCGCGCCGCGCTGTTGCCGCAAATCAGCGCCAGCGGCAGCTACACAATCTCGGACAACGAAACCGTGTACAACGCCCGCGACGGTCAGCAACTTCCCGGCAACGAGCTGGATGTAGACGGCGAGCAAACCAGCTGGGGCCTAAACCTGAGCCAAGCGCTGATCGACATGAACGCCTGGTACACCTACAAACAAGGCTCCGCCCTGAGCGAGCAAGCCGTTGCCCAGTACTCTTCTGATGAGCAAAGCTTGATTGTCCGTGTCGCCGAGGCTTACTTCAACGTGTTACGCGCCGTTGATAATTTGCAAGCAAACATCGCTGAAGAAAAAGCCCTTGAGCAACAGTTAGAGCAAACCAAGCAGCGCTTTGAAGTGGGCTTAACACCGATTACTGACGTGCACGACGCGCAGGCCGCCTACGACAGCGCCACCGCGGCGACACTGGAAGGCCGTGGCCAGTTAGGTATTAGCTATGAAGCGCTAGAAGTACTGACCGGACGCACGCACGACGCCATCGCCCCACTGGATGAAGACTTCCCGGTGGTTGCGCCACAACCAGCCGACCGTCACTCGTGGGTTGAGTTTGCCCTAGAGAACAACTTTTCTCTAAAAGCCGCCGGCCAAGGCGCCGTTGCCGCCGAGCGCCGCGCATCAGCCGCTAAAGCTAACCACTACCCCACTCTAAGCGCACAAGCGGGCTACACCGACACCGACACCGAGAACAAAACCGGCGCCGATGCATTAGTGGATGATTACGAGCGAGAAGGCTACTCAGCGAGTTTAGAATTACGAGTTCCGCTGTTTAGTGGTTTGCGCACCTCGGGTGTGCGCCGCCAAGCCTACGCGCAGTCAATGCAAGCGCGCGAAGAGTTCAACCTGCTACAGCGTAACGTTATTCAAGACACTCGCTCGCTACACTTAGCGGTAGAGACTGGCGTGGCTCGGGTAAAAGCGCGCTATCAAGCCATTATTTCTAACCAAAGTGCGGTAAAAGCCACCCAGTCGGGTTTTGAGGTGGGCACCCGTAACTTAGTAGAAGTGTTATTGGCGCAGCGCTCGCTCTATCAAGCCCAACGCGATTACTCCAACGCGCTGTACGATTACATCATCCAGAACACTCGCCTACGTCAAGCGGCCGGCATGCTGACACCCGCCGACGTAGAACGCATTGACGATTTCTTAAAGCAAAATGAAATGGTGCGTCGTAGCGATTACGGGCTTTAACTAGATACGGGGTACGGCAGGGTGAGACGCTAGATGAGCGAGTCCACCTATTAGCCGTTCCCCGTTCCCCGCCGACTTTTTACTAAAGCAACTTTTCAATCACTTCTCGGGTACGTGCTAACGCGCCGCGATTTTCCTCGGCCACCTCTTGCGCCTTAGCGCCGGTCAGTGATCGCAGGTCTTCATCCTCGGCCAAACGCTGCACCGCAGTGGCCATTTGCTGCGCACTTTCGACAATCTCCAGCGCCCCAGCCTCGCGCAATAAACGCGATACCTCGGCAAAGTTATACAAGCTCGGCCCACTGATTAACGGCTGCCCCCACGCTGCTGCCTCGATAAAGTTGTGACCGCCGACGTCCACCAGAGAGCCACCCATAAACACGATGTCGGCGGCGCCAAACATCAACTGCTGCTCGCCCATGGTATCGCCCAGCAGAATATCAGTCGCTAAACTTGGCGCCTCTCCTGCACTGCGGCGGACGAGGCTAAAACCTGATTTTTCACACAAGCTCGCGACCGCATCAAACCGTTCGGGGTGGCGCGGTATCAACACCAACAACAGCTGCTCGGGCTGTAAACCTTGGTCGCGCAGCTGGCGCAGCGCTTGCAAAACAACCTCATCTTCGCCGCTGTGAGTACTGGCGGCAATCCATACCAGCCGCGGACCACTGTTGGACCATTCGTTTTTTAATCGCACTGCCAGCTCTTGCTGCTCATCGTCAAAATCAATATCAAATTTAATATTACCGGTGACGGTCAGCCGGGTATCGGCTAAGCCCAGCTCGATAAAGCGTTCAGCATCCGCACGGTGCTGCACCGCGGCGGCGCTTAAGCGCGACAACATTGCCCGCGTCAGCCCGCTGATACGCCGATACCCTCGGGCCGAGCGCTCCGACAAGCGCGCGTTAATCAGCACTGTGGGCACCCCGTGGGCCTTACACGCTGCCAAGGTGTTGGGCCACAGCTCGGTTTCCATAATAATTAACAGGTCGGGGTCGACGATTTTAATAAAGCGGCGCAAGGCGCCGGGAAGATCGTAGGGCATGTAAAAGTGATGCACTTTGCCCCCCAGGGTTTGCTCAATACGCTCGGAGCCAGTCAAGGTCATGCAGGTGACAATTAACTCGGAATCCTGTCGCGTTATTAGCTCACGAATAAGCGGCAAGGCGCCCAGAAACTCGCCCACCGACACCGTGTGTATCCAAATTCGCGTGCGCTTGCCGGTTATAGGCGCGACATAGCCAAAGCGTTCGTGCAAACGTTTTAAGTGGCCGCGATTGTGCCGCGCACGCCACAGCACGCGCAAAAGGACAAAAGGCAAAAGCAGGTAAAAAATGATGCAGTAGAGTGCGCGCATGTATCTAATGGCCAAGGCTGAAGACAAAGGACCATCAGGATAGCGAGGCCGGCGGCCAAGATAAAGGCCGCCGTAATGATTTTAAATTGAAAGGGGCTGTATCAGCCCCGCATACAACCTACAGCGAGCCAACTCGCAAAGCGCTAAAGACGTCATTAAAGCTGTGGGCCACCGGTTCGATATCCAGGTGGCGCCCTAAACGATGAGAGATCTCATCGGCACTGACCAAGCCGCAAATACGCTCTTCATCGTCCAGCACCAGCAAGAACCGCTGGCCTTCAAACTCCAGCGCTTCAATCAGATCAGAGATCGTGGCTTTGGCCAGCACACCACGGTTGATCCCCTGCAGCCGCACCGTGGGTGTCATGATGTCTTTTACGGTTAAGTCAGCCCGGGCAACGCCCATGGCCGATGCGGTGGCAAGCACCTTGACGCTGTCGATGTCACGCAAGCTGACAATCCCACGAAACTGGTTGTTACGATCCACAATCAGCTTAATTTTAGCGTGGGTAATACGCATTAAATACGCGGCATCATCAACGCTAACACCCTGGTCAAGCACCATAGGCTGGCGGCTATCAAAATCCAGAAACACTTTATCAGCAGGGCTGGATAGCTTGATCTCGGGCGACTCGACATTACTTAATGTCAGGCTGTGGTTTAAGCGGGATAACGCAATACTAGGTACGGGTTTCATCATAATCTCCTTTGCCACAAGCACTGCTAGCTGCGGCAAGTTACAAACATTTTAGAAAGAGGGTTTCTTTAGATGTTTGCGGAGACAGGGGGCGCGCGCGGCGCAAAAGCGTGAGCAACGGTAACCGCCGGAGCGCGTACCGCCTGAGGCTGAAGAGCGAGCGCCGGTACCGTAACGACAGCAGGACCGCTTGCCGTAAAGGCATCGTGATCTGGGTTGTCGGAACCATCGGCAGGATTAGCGTCGATCGCACTAAGGTCAACCACAAATTGCGAAAAGACCGCGTGGTTGTCATCTGTCTTAGTTTGATGGCCTGCCGATACAACCGCAATCAACAACAACGGCAAGCACAACCAACGCGCTGCCCGGGTTAGGGCGACGGTAGCGGCGGTGCTGACAGTATGAATGCGGGCGATGTTCATCAGGTTTGCTAAATCTCGCGGTTGTAAGCCAAAAAAGCAACAAGCCTTTTTGTGCTCTTACCTTGTATATAAGGGCACATGATAAACAAAACAAGCCCTTTATAAAAACTTTACTTTTCTTGCGCTTTTGGCCACTACCAATCCATACGCTCACGGATAAAAGCGGTCAGCTTAGCCGCGTTAGCTTGGTGATGAACAACCCGCGGGTGCTGACCATAGCCAGTAAACGGAAAAACGATGGTTGCCAGTTGCGCTTTGGGGTGATCGCGCCGATAGTTTTCCACTGCCGATTGAATATAGCCCGGCCAAGGAGAGTCGGCTTGTGTGGCATCCATACTGCCCAGCGCACCAATCAACAGAGCTTTGGGGTAACGTTTGTGAATGCGATCGATAAAATCATAGTAAGCCTGAACCCGTTCGGCGTCAGTCGGCACCGGGTCGAGGCGCTTGTCCACCAGCCAGCTATCGTTTTGCAATAGGTTAATCACCACGACCTGCGGCGTCCAACGGCTAAAATCCCACACACTGTCGTTATCACCCACGGCGCTGAGCTGGTCGTAAAAATCTGGCATCGTGAAGTCAAACCAGCTCACCATTATGCCGATACCACTTTGCGAGATGCTGCGATAGTCGGCCCCCAAAGCCCGGGCGGTGATAGCCCCATACGACATAAAACTGTTTTTATCGAGCAGCCGGCCATCCTCGCCGTTAAGCGGGGCCATAGCGCCCATACCGCTGGTAATCGAGTCGCCGTAGATCTCCAGCCGTCGTTGCGGCAACTTAGACGCGGGCAACAACTTAGCGCCCTCGTTAAAATTTAA
This sequence comes from Gilvimarinus japonicus, assembly GCF_042847215.1. Classification (GTDB taxonomy): domain Bacteria; phylum Pseudomonadota; class Gammaproteobacteria; order Pseudomonadales; family Cellvibrionaceae; genus Gilvimarinus; species Gilvimarinus japonicus. The sequence continues at coordinate 527,899 of NZ_AP031500.1, read as the reverse complement.
CCCCAAAAAGCGGGTAGCGCCCTCCTCGCCCTCGGTGCGCTTTACCAGCGTTAAGGTATGATCGCCCGCGGCAAGATCATCAATCACCTCGTACCTGTGCTGACCTTTGTGCAACCCCAAAACAATGGGTCGCTTCCAGTCACCATCGATAAAAGCGCTGTAATAGTTTTTACCCAGCTCATCATCCAGCGTTACCGCCACCGACTCGCCGTGAAAGTTAACGTCGATACGAGTTGCCGGCCAGCTGAAAACTGGCGCAGCCGGATCGCTAAAATCGATCCGGCCGCGATAACTGATGGCCTCACTGCTCGGTGACACCTCCAGCGCCTGCACCGATACCGCGCACAAGAGCCACACCCCGAACACCAAATATTGCCGAGCCACTGTGATCATCACTTTGTCCTAATCCGGTTATATGGCCGGTTATTGTACGGCGCCCACCGCAAGCCGTTAAGAGGCGCGCCCGCACTATTGATCAGTTTCTTTGTGAACAATGGTTACCACCCGCCCCGACGGCAAGCTAATTCGCGTCACACGAATGCCCGCATCCTGCGCCAAGGGCGCCACCGCGTTATCATCTGCACCGGTTTTTTTCTTGCGACCGGCCCAAAATGCCTGCCACCTGTGTAATAAGCCCACAGCAAAACACTCCATGTTGTGGCCACAACACGAGCGCGAAACTTAAGGGTAAATGAAGGGGGAACACTTAAGGCCGCGATCGGTGCGCGGCCTGTATTATTTTCAGATAAATCCAGACAGCTGCGAACACCGGACAACACTCGCATGCATTGCGAAGCAACGCGCGGTAAATAGCCACTGGCTATTAAATATGTTGGTAAATGTGTTCATGGGTATCATCGCAACCGTTAATGCTTTACTAAATAAGTCGCCAAAACTAGAAACTTTATTAGTCACTTTTAATTTATCGAGTGCAGCCAACTAAACGTTCGCTGGCTGCGCAAAATTGTACACCGAACACCCAAACTGGACAACAGGCAATCAGGTGTAAAGTTTGAGGGCTAACGCTGCCAGCACCATTACCGCCCCAAGCGCCACAGGCCACATTAACTGTGGGTGACGCAAGCGCCACAGACGCTTTGTCTGCTGAGCGCCCGTTAGCTTTTGCGCGGCCTTTAAGCGCGGATACACCCAACGCTGTAACGCTTGCTCATCCCAAAAGCGCATTTGCGGGTTACCCAACGCAACCGCCACACCCTCGGCAAAAATAAACTGCGGGCTGTAGGCTAAATCTGTACCGCGCGCAATGGTTCGCGCGCCCTTGGCCGACACTAGCACCAACGACTCGCCGATCACGCCCAGCTTAGCACCGGCAATACTCGCCAACAGTTGCGTCGCCATAACACCCGCCATCGCCATAAACGCGGCGGTGCCGACACTTACCCAAACAATAGATGGCATGCTAATAAGGCTCCGATAATTCACCCCCAAGATAACCAGCATGGCGGCCGCCATCACCCAACAGGAACGAGCCAGCCACCAGTGATACCATTTGATGCGACTGGCGATCCACATAATATCTCGCTGCCCGGTAGGCTCAATCTCTCCCGCGCTCGACATATCTACCGCCGACTCGCCCAATGTTTTAAGCCGCCGCCGGGTTTGGTCTTTCTCCAAGATCCAAGCGGCCGCAAAGCCGCCGAACAATACACAGCCAAATAATCCTATTGCCAGCCACTCAAAACGGCGCAAATAATGTTTGTCGTGCCGCACTTGCGCGCTTAAACGTGCCAACGTGGGCGACTCAACACGCTCCGTCACACCGGTTTTGGGCTCGACTTTCAGCAATATCGGTTCGGCAAAATCGTTTACCCAAAGATGCTTGCTCCAGCTATAAATAGCCAGCGGATCGGTAAGTCCGGACAACACCAACGCCGTTAGCGGCTCCCCCGCCCACGAATACAATTGCAGGCGCCCTTCCGCCATAGCGCTATTGCCAATCAAAACCCACATCCCATCACCATCGGCTGCCAATTGATGGGGCCAGCGATACTCGCCGTTTAAACGTGCCGTAAAAGCCTGTCGCTCGCGACCAAATTGATCTGTAGCCGTAGCAACCCGCACCACCCGGTGATGATTGGTATCCGCCAGCCACACATCGCCTTTGTGCCATAGCAACTGATTGGGAAACCTAAAGTCGCGATCATTTTTGGCAAGCTCACGCCCCTCGGGACTGAGTTTGTAGAGGGCATGGCTGGCGGTATCAGCCAGGTAAATAATATCGCTTGCCGGCTCAAGTAATAACCGAAAACTACGTGCCGGGTACTGCTCGCTCTGCGCCAACGGCTGACACCGCTCAAGCGCTAATTCACAGCGATAGAAGCCGTCTTCACTGCTGGCACCGGAGGTTCGCGTTGATCGCAAACGCAAAAATGCGGCAAGGTTATCCCAAAACGATAAACGCTCAGCACGGTGATACAGCAAAAGATCACCATCGGAAAAAAAACCAAAGTCACCCACTGGGACAATATCGAGCTCAGCCAAATCAATAGCGGCTTGCTCGCGTCCAGCGGCATCGAGCCAAACAATATGCGAACCAAAATTAACCGCCAGTTGCTGGCCATCCTCGTGCATAAAACCGTAACCCGGTAATTGCGCACGCTTGGCACCGACCCACAGATACAACCCAAGCGCCAAGACAGAAAATGCCACAATCATCACAGCGGCAAATCGTGATCGTCCTTTCATCCCTATTCCTTGTTATTTGTTGTTTTTGTGCAAACCGTTAGTTTTTAACAACGTTTTTTAAATTATAAGGAAACCTGCTAACAGGGGGCAAACCCCGACAGGAACCGATATACTAGCCGCCATTGAAAATCCCCAATATTACCGCAGCGGTTGCCCACAACGAGTGAGTTATGAATAACGCGAGTGCCCCCCCAGCCAGTAATGACAGCTTTATGTTCGACGCTATTATTATTGGCGGCGGCATTGCCGGCTTATGGACTCTCGATCGTCTGCGTAGCGCAGGCTATAACGTGGCACTGCTCACCGACCGGCCCCTAGGTGAAGGCCAAACCCTCGCCTCGCAAGGGATGATTCACGGCGGCATTAAGTACACCTTAAGCGGCGCACTCAACCAAGCCTCTGAGACAATTGCCGATATGCCCGAGTACTGGCGCCAATGTTTACAGGGCACGGGCGATGTCGACTTAACCCACACCAACTGCCTCAGCGACCACTTTTACATGTGGTCTAACTCTACCATGGGTAAGCTCACTGGCTTTTTTGCCAGCCGCGCGGTGCGCGGGCGGGTTGATAAAGTGCCCGCCAGCGAGCGCCCGGCGCTACTGCAAAATTCGCAGTTTAAAGGCAGCTTGTATCGCTTGGTCGACCGGGTGTTGGATGTGCCCTCGCTATTGGCTAACCTGGCGGCTAACAACCAAGGCTATATTTTTCAGCTGGATCAGATCGCCCACCGGCTACACAAAGATACCGCCAACAACGCCTATCTATGCCTAGACAATAACGACAAGCCCACCACCGTGCGCGCCAAACGTTGGATTTTTACCGCCGGCAAAGGCAACGCCGAATTATTAAGCGCGCTCGGCTGCCAACAGCCGGCCATGCAACTGCGCCCGCTACAACAACTGGTGGTGCGCCACCGCCACCCTTACCCGTTTTTTGGCCACTGCTTGGGGGCGGACAAAACCCCGCGCTTAACCATTAGCACTCACCCCACCACTAGCGATGACACCGTGTGGTACTTAGGCGGCTCGCTGGCCGAGAAAGGCGCAAACATGAGCGCCGCTGAACTTATCGCCGCCGGCAAAAAAGAGCTGGCCGAGCTATTCCCTTGGCTGGATTTTGCTGACGCCGATTTCTCGACGCTGCCCATTGCACGCGCCGAGCCCCGGCAAAAAGATTTTGCCCGGCCCGACAACGCCTTTGCCCAGCCGGCCGCCAATATTGCCAATGTTCTGGTAGGCTGGCCCACAAAGCTGACACTGGCACCTAACTTGGCCAACCAAATTTTAGCGCAACTGCCTGAGCCCGATGCGGCGATTGCCAGCAATGCGGCCCTAAACCATTTAGCGCAACGGCTACCCGCGCCCGTTATTGCCCCACTGCCCTGGGAGGCCAAACATGACTAAAGCTATACCAGCCACCTCGTTTGCCTCGCGCTCACTCGGTGCCACCGGCATCGCCATTAGCGCTGTGGGCTTAGGCACAGTCAAACTCGGGCGCAACCAAGGGGTTAAGTACCCCAGCGGCTTCGAGCTGCCCAGCGACACCGAAGCCCATGCCCTTATTAACCGCGCCCGGGAGCTGGGGATTAACCTAATCGATACCGCCCCCGCCTATGGCACCAGCGAAGAGCGCCTGGGCCCGTTGCTTGCCGGCCAGCGCGATGACTGGGTGATTTGCTCTAAAGTTGGCGAGGAATTTAACGCGGGGGTTAGCCATTTTGACTTTTCCGCTGCGCACACGCGCCTGAGCATTGAGCGCAGCTTAAAGCGGTTGAACACCGACCGTATCGACATCGTGCTGGTCCACTCCGACGGCAACGACGTGGATATTATCGAGAACACCGAGGTGTTTTCAGTGCTGCAGCAGTTTAAGCGCGAAGGCAAGATCCGCGCTTTTGGCATGTCCACCAAAACCGTGGCCGGCGGCCTACTGGCGGCGCGCGAATCCGATTGCGTGATGGCCACCTACAACCCGGCCCACCTCGATGAACAACCAGTGCTGGACGAATGTCTGCGGCTGGGGCGTGGCACGCTGCTTAAAAAAGCCCTCGCCAGCGGCCATTTGTGCCAAACTGGCGACCATAGCAACCCGGTGCGCGCCAGCTTAGAGTTTGCCTTTGCCCACCCAGGCGTAAGCGCCGCCATTATTGGCACCATTAACCCCGCACATCTGGATGACAACGTACAACAAGCCCGCGCAGCGCTGGCTGCACTGGCAGGAGAACGATCATGAGCAACAGCCACGAGCCGGCCTGGCTCGACGACGTAAAGTGGGACGCCCAAGGCCTAGTGCCGGCCATCGCCCAAGATCACCAAACTGGCCGCATCCTGATGATGGCCTGGATGGACCGCGAGGCACTGGCGCTGACCGCCCGGCAATACACTGCGGTATACTACTCGCGCTCGCGCCAACGCTTATGGCCCAAGGGCGAAAGCTCTGGTCACGTACAAAAAGTGCACGAGATCCGGCTCGACTGCGATGCCGATGTTATTGTCCTAAGCGTGGAACAACTCGGCGGCATCGCCTGTCATACCGGCCGCGAGAGTTGCTTTTATCGCGTATTAAAAGATGACCAGTGGCGCAGTGTTGAGCCTGTCATTAAAGACCCCAAAGATATTTACGGCTAAGGGCCTCGCCCGCCAATATCGAACACAAGTAAAGAGTGCCACCATGAGCGATATACTCAGCGAATTAACCAAGATCCTTGAGGCGCGAAAAAACGCCGCCGATGCCGACAGCTCGTACGTGGCAAGCTTGCATCAAAAGGGCCTAAACAAGATTTTAGAGAAGGTCGGCGAGGAGTGCACCGAAACCATCATCGCCGCCAAAGACGCCGCCGCGAGCGGTGACAACGCCGAACTTATTGGTGAAACCGCCGACTTATGGTTTCACTCGCTGGTAATGCTCTCGCACCTGGGTGAAAATGCCGACAGTGTGCTGGCCGAGCTGGGCCGACGGTTTAATGTGTCCGGTCACGACGAAAAAGCATCCCGCACCAGCCATTAATGATTAAGAATTAAGAGGATTTCATCATGGGCATTAGTCCCTGGCAGTTACTGATTGTTCTGGCCATTGTCATCATGCTGTTTGGCACCAAGCGCCTGCGCGGCATGGGCTCAGATCTAGGCGAAGCGATTAAAGGCTTTAAAAAATCCGTCGGTGATGACGACAAAACCGATGCGGATACCGACCCCAAAAAAGTCGAAGCCCCCGACTCGGCTGATGCGAGTCAAACCGACAGCACAGCCGACAAAAACAAGTCTAAGACTCACTAAGCGCAGCTTACTTTATGTTTGATATGGGCTTTTTTGAGCTGATGCTAATTGCCATTGTCTCTCTGTTGGTGATTGGCCCTGAGCGCCTGCCCGACACAGTGCGCTCTGTTAGCCTATGGGTAGGCCGCCTAAAACGCAGCCTGCGCGAGACCCGCAGCGAGATCGAGCGCCAAATTGGCGCCGACGATATCCGTCGCCAGCTGCACAACGAGCAAATCATGCGCAACCTAGAGGCGACTCGCCGGGAACTTGACGATGTCAAGGCGGAAGTAAACGACATCATGGACCCAGAGCGGGCGCGCCGGCTCGACTCCGCGCGTTACGAGCACACCGACGAGCTGCCCGATCACGCCCACACGCAAGAGCCGCAAACGCCCGCCGCCGATGCTGACGCCACTGGCACCGACTCTGATACCGGCAAACCATGACCGAATCGACCGATAAAGAACTCCCCTTAGTGCAACACCTGATCGAGCTACGCAACCGTTTGTTGCGTGCGCTGTTAGTGGTCGGGGTTATTTGCGCCGCCCTGCTAAGCTTTAGCGCCGAGATTTACGAGCTGGCCTCGGCGCCGCTGCAAGTGTACCTGCCCGAATCCAGCACTATGATTGCCACCGATGTGGCCTCGCCGTTTTTAACGCCTTTTAAGCTCACCTTATTTGTCGCTTTTATTTTAAGCGCACCCTATATTTTGTATCAGCTCTGGGCTTTTATTGCGCCTGGGCTATACCGCCACGAGAAACAACTGGCCATGCCGCTGTTGGCCTCCAGCATCGTGCTGTTTTACGCTGGCATGGCGTTCGCCTACTTTGTGGTGTTCCCGCTGGTGTTTGGCTTTTTTACCTCGGTGGGGCCGGCCAACGTCGCGATTATGACCGACATTAGCCGCTATTTAGACTTTGTCCTAAAACTGTTTTTTGCCTTTGGCGTCGCCTTTGAGATCCCCATTGCTGCCATTTTATTAATCTTAAGCGGCGCGATTACACCCGACGGCATGGCCAAAAAGCGCCCTTATGTGGTTGTTGGTTGCTTTGTGATTGGCATGCTGCTCACGCCACCCGACGTGATCTCGCAAACTTTGCTGGCGCTGCCTATGTGGCTACTATTCGAGACAGGTATTTTCTTTGGTCGCATTTTGTATCGGCGGCGCAAAGAGGCCGATCCGCAAGACGACCGCGAGCAAAGCCAGGACAATAACAGCGCCGACTAACCGGCGCTTAGTTGCTGTGTTTTAGGCGCGCTCGGCAAACACCTCAAGCAGTGCATCGCGGTCCTCTCCCCAACGATTCCAGCCCAGCTCGTGAAAGTAAAACACGACGGTGTTAACTGCGGGCTCGATCATGGCAACCGCACCGCCAATTACAATGTCGCCGGTTAACAGGTAAGTCACCGTAAACGCGACCGTAAAGTGCAATACAGCAAAAGATAAAGTTTTTAACATGGTCGCCTCCGGTACGTGATGAGATTATTGCCTACAGGTAAATAGTAATCACTCCCAACAAATAGCACCAAGTAATTGCAGCTATCTCTTTAATAGTTGTTACCTATACGCTAAAATGGCGCCCTTATCGACGTATTCACCCTAAATCCTGCCAATATCCACTCAACATTAGGTCACTTCTGCCGTTAACCTCTATAACTATAGAAGTAAACGTTTTACTACCGCTCCTTTTAAGCAAGCTGAAAATTAGCTGACAACCTTGGATGACGTCGTGCTGCGATTAAAAATTTCTCACAAGCTCTTACTGATGGTCGCTATCGCCCTGGTGGCCTTTATTATTTCTCAGGGACACTCAGTGTGGGTAGAGCGCGCCAACGCCGGGCGTCTAATGGCCGTGCAAACCAAACTCTACCCCGCGCTTGAGTTAAACACCGTTAACCTCGGTACTCTATTGTTGATGGAACAAAATATTAATGCTGCCGTCACCACCGGGGACACGGATCTGCTGGCGCAGGCCGAGCAACAGCACACACTGATACAGTCAAATTTGCAGGAGCTAAGCGAGATCGACGCGGCTATTAGCAACGACAGCGAGCTCGCTAGCGAGCAGTTCGCGCTTTGGTACCAAACCGCCAAAGATATTGCCCAGAGTTTTATCGATGGCACGGTCGATTTCTCCAGCGTTGCCGAGCAGGCACGTAAAAATGCCCAGCGGTTAGAGGATCTGCGCAGCCAGCTTGAACAAATGAAGCTCGCCACCAAAGAGCGCTTTACCCAGTCTATTGCCCAGACACTGGCTGAATCTGCCAGTGCCGGGCGTATCTCGCTCGCCATTGCGATCACCACCATGACCCTATTGCTCGGCTTAAGCCTCGTGATCGGCCGCTCCATCACCCGCAATATCGCACAGGTATCCGACTCTCTGCGCATCATGGCCTCTGGCGAGGGCGACTTAACCTCGCGTATCGACTATCGCGGCCACGACGAGATTTTAGAGCTGGCCAATAACTTCAACGCCTTTGTCGAAAAACTCCACAGCTCGTTTGCCGAGATGCTTAACGACGTTACTGCGCTCAGCACCGTATCGGCGCGGCTGACCGACACCAGCTCGCGCAATGTCAGCGAAATTGCCGCGCAAGCTGAGGCGATCGCCTCCACCCGCCACGCCATTGAAGAATTGATGAGCAGCGTGCACGAAGTCGCCGAGTTTGCCAGCAATGCCTCGAGCCAAGCCACCGAAATTAATCAAGCCGCCGAACAGGGCCAGGCCACTCTCAATACCAACGTCACCACCATTACCGCCTTGGCCGGCGACGTCAAAGAATCGGCCGATGTGGTTAATCAGTTTGACGGTTTTAGTGCCGATGTTGGCAAGCTGCTTAACACCATTCAAAACGTAGCCGAACAAACCAACTTGCTGGCCCTTAACGCCGCCATTGAGGCCGCTCGTGCCGGCGAGCACGGCCGCGGTTTTGCGGTGGTCGCCGATGAAGTGCGCCAACTCGCGGTGCGCACCCGCCAGGCCACCGAAGAAATTCACAGCGTTATTAGCGAGCTGCAGAGTGTTTCGCAAAATGCCGTCAACTCGATGCAATCGAGTGTCGAGCGCGCCAACACGGGTGTGGCCGCCACTCAAGAGTCAGAGCTTGCGCTGCGCACCATTTTAGCCAGCGTGCAGCAAATCAGCAGCTTTAATGATCAAATCGCGGCGGCAACTCACGAACAAAGTGCTACCTTTAATGAGGTGGTAAGCCACGTTACCAGCATTCATCAAAATACCGAGACTGTCACAGACAGCACCAGCGAGACCAATGAAATTTGCCAAGATATCGACGACATATCCAAACGCCTCGGCCATATCGCAGCACAATTTAAAGTTTGATTTATTTTTCACACAAGGAGTTGCCACTCATGGCTCAACGCATCTACAAATCCACCGCAACCATGGCAAGCCTGACTTGCCTTTTGCTGTGCGCCAATACCGTTAACGCACAATCCGACGAAGAGCGTCTCAAGCAGCTGGAACAACAAGTTGCGAATTTACAATCGCAAGTTAGCAGCAACAAAACCGGACAAGATCGCCTGCGTTTTAACGGCTTTTTGAGCCTGGCCTACGGTGTTGCCAGTAACGATGGTGGCTACGCCGGTTACACCGAAGAAGGCACTTTTAACAACGACAGCCTGTTTGGCTTGCAGGGCGCCTTTACCCTAACCGACGACACCGAAGTCACAATGCAGTTAGTCGGACGCGGACGCGAAGACTGGGACCCGGCCATCGAGTGGGCTTACATCAGCCATCAATTCACGCCGTCGTTTAAAATGCGTGCCGGTAAAATGCGCTTGCCGCTGTTTATGTATTCCGACTCACTGGAAGTGGGCTATGCGCAACCATGGATTCGCCCGCCGGTAGAAGTGTACGGCGCTGTGCCGGTTACCAGCTACACCGGTGTCGATGGCTTATACGATATCTCACTAAACAACTCGACGCTGTCACTGCAGGGGTTTCTCGGTGAGTCCGACGAAACCATTGCTTTGCCGGGCGGCCAAGTCGCACGTTTGGCCGTTAATGATTTAGTGGGCGGCTCCGCCACCTGGACTGACTTTATCTGGACGCTACGGGCCAACGTTGCCCAAGCCGAAATTACCACCGGCGGGGACAAACTCGACACCACCTTTATGGGGGTCGGTTTTAGTTACAACGACGGCACTTGGCAGGTGATTTCCGAATTCACCAGCCTTGAGATTGACGGCCCCACCGCCGACACAGAATCAGGCTACATCACCCTTGCCCGTACCTTTGGTGCCTTTAGCCCCTACGCCACTATCGCCATGACCGAGAGCACCGACGACAGCGAACGTCCGCTTAGCCGGCAAGCGGCCTTTGCCGCGCTGACCACACCGGGCAGTCCGTTTTTTGGCAATACCGATGTGTTGTCGGGCTCGGAAGTCGCTAACTTAGAACGCAAAGCCTACAGCCTAGGCGTGCGCTGGGATGTTATGAGCAATGTCGCGGTTAAGTTTGACGTAACCCGCGCCAGCGACTTTGGCAGCACCGGCGGCGGACTCGACGGCAACTTTGCCCCCGCGATCGCCTATGACGACGCCGATGTTTACTCCATCAAAATCGACTCGGCCTTTTAAGGAGCACTGTTACCATGAAACATTTACTTTTATCGCTCCTGCTAATCACACCAATGGCACTGGCGGACTTTGTCGTGATCACCCATCCATCGGGCCCCGACGCTATGGAGAAAGATCAGGTTCGGGACTTATATATTGGTCGCAGCAAGCAACTGCCGAATGGCCAAAGTGCCGATCCCATCGACCTTGAAAGTGGCGATGCGCTGCGTGAAGAATTTCACAGTGGCGTTACCGGTCGCTCCCAGGCACAGTTAAACGCTTTCTGGTCTAAGCAGGTATTTACCGGCAAAGGCCAGCCACCGCGCACGCTAGGTTCAACCGCCGCGGTAAAAGCTGCGGTTGCCAGTACACCCGGCGCGGTGGGTTACGTCACCCCGGCCGATGTCGACGGCAGTGTGAAAGTGGTTTTTACACCTTAGTGTGATCGTAAAAAAAGGGCCGCTGTTGCGGCCCTTTTTTTTTGGCGTAAGCATTCACTACCGCTGCATTCGGAAAATCAAGTCGGCACTTTGCACCTCGCCCGACTCGGCCTCGATACGGAAGTTATCGTTTAAAAAATAGGTCAAGCCAACACTCGACAAACTGTCGAACAAACCAATAGCGTAATGCACATAAAGGTCTTCGGTAATATATTTGCCAAGCCACAAGCGACTGTCTTTCACATCATCTTCGGCTTTAATGGTGAGCTCATCTAAACCAAAACGACTGGCAATATCATCGGCCAGAAACTGACCCCGTTTTATCCCAAGTTTGGCAATGGCATTGACCAAAATTGCCCCCTCTCCTGACGATGCGCCATCCAGTGGTTTACCGGTAAACAACATCGACATAGCATTACTGTCGCTCACTTGCGGGCGCGAGAATATTTCGGTCACCGGCGCTTGCAATGTCCCGCCAATAATCAGCCCTACAGTCGTCTCTTCCACTTCTCGGGTAGCGGTAACGTTAAGGCCGGGGTCATCTAACGGCCCTTGGAATGACAAAGTCCCTTTCTCGATACTTAAATCTTGCCCGTACGACTGATAACGACCGTCAATAATGTGAATATTCCCCACGGCATACATCGCCCGTTCCGGTACTTTATTCAGTGACAGATTGCCGCCAATACGCGCTTTAAACCCAGCCGCATCCAACGTAACTTTATCACCCAGGGCAACGTCTAAGTTCATGTGCAGCTCCATACCTGGAGACTGCCCGGTGCCTGTATCGGCATCAACCACAACCACGTCGTCGGACACTTTGGTTGCCGTTACCGGCAGCGTACTGATCGTTGCGTGGGCCTCGGGCACTTTCGCGCTACCGGAAATATCAAAGGTATCGGCATCCACTTTAATAGCAACATCGGGTGTTAGCAGCAAGGTTAACGCGGGGATATTCATAAGCTTGGCGCGCTCGCCAGCGACGCTCGCCTCCACCTGCCAGTTGGACGACAGTAAATCGCGTCCCTCCCCTTTTACCGTTAGCGTCCCTTCACCGGCACTCGCGTTGGCATCGAGCAACAACCGCTGATGATCGCCTTTTACGGTCGCATTGAGGGCGGCCAAATTAACCCCGAGTGACGGCAGCTCCAAACCGCCATCGGCTAAGGTTAAATCTACGGCGGCGCTCGGTGCATCCAAAGTACCGGCGATGTTTAACGCGCCTTTTAACGAGCCATGCACATTGCTAATTGCCGGTAATAGCGCCTCAAGGGGCGAGAGGTTATCGAGGCCAATATTGAGCTTGCCGTTTAGCGAGCGATCGCCCGTATGGGCACTGAGCGTGCCCTGTAATTGACCGTAGTCGATAAACGTCAGCCCCACGTCGGCGTTCAACTGTTGCGATTGAAAGTTTGCCGTTACGTGTAAATCTTCAACGGGATATTGATCGGGCTCTCCCTCTTCAAGGTTATAAATAAACACCGCATCTTGCGCCGCCAATTCGACATCCATTACCTGAGGTTCACCGGCAGGCCAGCGCAATGTACCTTTACCGTGAATAAACCCGTCGACATCCACCTCTTCTTTTAACCAGCGGCGCAACAATGCCAGCGGCAAACGGTTGATGGTTAAACTGGCCTCGGTTAACCCTTGTGCCTGCCACTGGCCATCCAAACATAAATCGGTGCCGGCGTTGTGCGGCACCGAGTCGTCCGGCTGCTCTCGCCTTGCACTTTCTCGCCTAGCGGCCAGCGCAGCGGGCGTGGCCGCCGCGGCATTGTCAGGTTTGGGGTCGCCGTCAACCGCCGCTGAAGCCGTATCGGCATCAGCGCGCTGCCCCCGCTCATTGCCCCGATTAATCAAACACAGAGATTCAAGCTGCGCCCGGTCGGCCGCGAGCTCCAGTGCCGCACTCTGGCGCAAGTTCATGGTGCGGGCATATGATGAGCGCAGTTGTAATTGCTCGAGGGTTCCACGCCACGACTCGCCATCCCATCCACCGGCAAGCGCCAACTGCAGTTGGTTTTGCGTGTCCTGCACAACATCCAGCGACAGAGTGTGTTGCTCGGCGCCACCATCGATAACAGCACTGACCGCCGCCAACTCAACGCCCGCTAACAGCAAATCACGCGCCTCCGCGGTTAACGCTAGCTGGCCTTTTTTAAGGTTCACGGATTTGGATTGCAAACTTACATTGGCAATTTGGTAATCCTGCCAATGTAAGTCTTGCCCCTCGGCGCTCAGCTGGACTTTGGGGCTTGCAAGCGTACCCGTCAGCTGGCCTTGCGCGGTTAAGCTACCGCCTAAGCTTGGGTCTATCTGAGCCAGAATGGGCGCCTGCAGATCCCAGTTAATATTGTACTGATCACTGAAACTGCCATTTACGGCCACGCGATTGGCGCCAAGGGAGACCGCTAAATCGCTGAACTGCCAGCGCTCGCCGTGGTAGGCTAGCGCGCCCTGACCGTTAAGCGCCAAGCCACGTAGCTGACCTGCCATCGCGTTAATATCAAGGCTTACATCCAACGCGCCATTGCGCTGTGACCCCGCGGTGGTGACTTCGGCGTCAATATCGCCGGGCCAATCACGCAACACCAGCTGCGGATCCAGGTGCTCGGCGGTCAGCGCCAAATCCCAACCTAAGCCGTCAGCCCAATCGAGCCCGCCAGTGGCTTGCAAGCGAGTTTTGGCTGCGGCAAATGTCGAGTCTTTCAGCGTCAAGTGCTGAGTGTCGCCGGTGATATCAGCCTCGATCGCTAAGCTCGGATAGTTGGGGTGGATAAAATCCCCGGTGAGCGTGGCGTGGTAATCATCGAGCCACCCTTTAACCGCAAGAGCGCCGGCCACGTCACTGCCCGCTAGCGCCGCAACCTCAATGCCCAATGCTGCCAGTGGCTGGCGAGGCCACGACAGCTCGGCATCGATACCCGCCGACTGATCGCCCACGCCGGTGGCGTAATCACCAGCCAGCGACAACTGGACCGGGCGAGCTAATGTCGCATTAACACCTAGCGTTTCCAGATCGCCATTCAGCGCTAAACGCCCGGCAGGTGCGCGGTTTAAAACCTCAGCGGGCACAAAATGCATGACATCAGCGGCATTTGCGCCGGCCGCTAGCGGTTGCAAGTCCCAGCTGAGTTCGGCGTCAAAGGCGTAGGGGTAACTTAGCTCCGCACTGCCACTTAAGGTTGCCTGGCTGTCGGCCGTGCGCACGGTCAATTCATCAATGACAAGACTACCCGGCCCATAGCGCGCACTGGCATGGGCGGCATCCAGGTAATAGCCCTGATCGTTAACCGCAACATAACCACGTTCAAGGTTTAAATCGCGCACGATAATAGCCACCGGCACCCCCAACTCAGGCCAGCTAAACGCGGCTTCAGGTTCAGCGGTATCGGTCTCAGGCGAGCTAGTAATTTGAATATCCAAACCACTTACCGCAAGGGCATCAACCACTAGCGCCCCCCACATAACACCGGCCGGGTGCCAGCTCAATTCGATGGCGTCGGCGCGATACTCGCCCCCAGGCATGATGTACTCGACTTGCCCCAAACGCACACCGGTCATGAGGTTGCCGTCGAGCTGCTGATAATTAAAGGCCGTGGCACCGCGCACCTGATCGAGCAGCCAGCGCGTACCCGGCTCCGTTACTAACACTAAAGTAGCAACGCTGATTAAGGTCATCAGGACAACAGCAAGCGATAACAGCGCTCGCAACAATAACCGCTTTATCACAAATCAGGCCCCACACTTAAATGGATACGCCAGCCTTCGTCACCATCGAGGGCGCGAGCGAGATCGGCGCGCACCGGGCCCACCGGCGAGATCCAACGAACCCCGACACCAACACCACGATAACGGTCGAGGTAGCCTTCATTAAACGCAGTCCCTTCGTCGTAAAAGGTCGCCACGCTAAAGTCGCCAAATATGCGATGGTCGTACTCGACGCTGCCAGTTATTAAACGTGAACCACCAATGACAATGTCGTCGTCATTGGTGGGACCCAAGGTTTTATAGCCATAGCCACGTACGCTCGAGTCACCGCCGGCAAAAAACCGCAATGAGATGGGCAATTTATCAAAGTCATCTATTTCGGTAATACCCGCCTCACCGCGTAATAACACGCGGCCATCCTCACCTAACGGGAGAATCATTTTAAGTCGGCCATAGGCTTGCAAAAAATCCGTGCTAGAGATCAGCGACTCACTCGCGCCTTTGAGGCGCATCGTGACATTCCAGCCGCGGCGGGGGTAGTTTACGTCTTTGGCGCTAGAGTACGAGGTGCTGTACAACGGAATAATTAATTCTGAGCTGCGCGCCGGGTCGTCGCCAAAGGAGTAGTCTTCTTGCTCGTAGCTAAGGCCGTAATTGTTGAGCCAGGCGCTGTTTTCCCAGCTGGAATAGTTGGCCCCGGTAACCAGACGATTACTGGTGGAGTCGTTAATTTTTTCTTGCGTAAAACCGGTATAACCGCGCAGTGTTTGGTAGGCGGGGCGCGCCATGGGGATCGAGTAACTCACCATATAGGTGGTAATCACTTCCGAGGCGTTAATATTCACATCGAGCTTGTGGCCGCGATCGTTTAAGTAGCGATTTTCATAACCCAGCAAGATCCGTGGGCCAGTGTCCGAGGCATAACCAATACCCGCCGAGTAACTGTGCTTAGGGCCGGCACCCAGGTCAATATTTACCGGTACCGTACCATCTTGCAACGACTGCATTTGCGGCACTACATTGACAGTTTCAAAATAATTGCTCGCCTGCAATTCACTTTTTAAACGTACTAAATCATCGGAGTTGTACTCATCGCCCTCTTCAAGCGTCACGTACCGATTAATCAAATCGTCATTTAAAATATCATGTTTAACCGTAATGTCGCCCAAGCGATAGCGACTGCTGGTATCCATCTCTAGGTTAACCCGCGCGGTGTTGTGCTCCCGACTTACCAAGACTTCGGCGCGATTAAAGTCGGCATCAAAGTATCCTTGGACATTCGCCGCCTTTAGCAAACTACTTTTGTAAGCTTCGTAACGACCGTGATTAAGCGGGCTTCCTACCCGCAAAGGGTTGCTCGAACGCGCTTTAAGCAGGCGCCGGTTGTCTTTTCCGTCGCCAACAATATTCACATTCACTTCGTCGTAGCTAACTACCGGCCCTGGGGTCAGCGTCAGGGTTAAACGCCAGCAATCGTTCTCGCGCTGAAAATCTTTTTTGCTGGAAAGTTGGTAATAGCCCAATGCTCGGGCGGCCTCGTCAACCTTGGCATCAAGCTCGCGCCCCAAGGCGCGCATATGCCAGCGCGCCAAGCGACAGGATTGATTGGCAACATCTAAATAAGCGCGAATGTTATCGCGCAGCGCATCAGAGCCGCCCACCAAATCGAGTTTGGGCTCAATAGCAAATGCGAAGGGAGTTTGACTGAGAACACCTACCAGTAGCAGGCGAGCAATGTTTGGCGGCATAAGGTTCCGGCTAAATTCAAAGTTAGCAACACATTAGACAAGCTATAGCTGCCAGAAGTTGCAACGCCAGTTTAGCACTCCATGCCACCTGCAGACCAACCAATAGGCGCCACAAAGGGCGCCTGGGGGGATATTACATATTCGCCATAATCTCGCGCAAACCGTCAACTGAGGCCTCAACCGATTGCAGTGGCGTCATGCCCTCGGGGTATTCTTCTTGCTCGACCACCAGCCACTGCGTACCACCGACTTCACGGGCGGCGGTTACTACAGCGGCCCAATCAGCGACATCTTGTCCCAAAATGGTTTTTTTGCCAGTCGTGCCCTCGGGTAAACCGGCTTTGATGTGTGTCGCCAGAGTACGACCGGGGTACTTGCGAATATAGGCGGCGGCATCTTTACCCGCCACAGTCGCCCAGCCGGCATCGAGTTGCATAATCACGCGATCGTCGGTGTTACTGGCAATAAAGTCCCAAAAGGTGCTGCCTTTATAGGCATCAAACTCTGGCGCGTGGTTATGATACCCAGTAAGCAAACCGTAAGGGGCTAGCTTACCGGCCACTTCATTCAACTGCGCGGCCAATTCGCCAACTTGCTCGGGCTTGGTCGCCCGACCATCCCAGGGCACCACCAAATAAGCGGCGCCAAGGGCCTGATAAAACGCGATTGTCTGATACAGCTTGTCATCGCTCAGCTGATCAAACCCCACATGAGCACCTGATGCCTCCAGGCCAATATCAGTCAAGTACGCCTTCAAGCCCGCGGGGTTATCCGCGTAAGGGCCAAAGTTACCGGCAAACTCTACCGCATCAAAGCCCATATCAGCCAAAGACTCTAGGGTTCCTTTAAAGTCTTCGGTCAGGTCATCTTTTACCGACCACAACTGAACACTAAGCTCGGGCTCGGCCGCACTAGCCACGCCCGTAAAAGCCGTCACTGTCAGCAGGCAAGATGCTAAAAATCGTTTAAAAACATGCATAATGGCACTCCATTCGTTATTCGTTATACTGCTGGAACCGCAGCGTGCGTGCTGAGTCAAATAACCCGCATCGGCGCTCAGTATAGCCACTCGGCCCGCCCCGGCGTAAAATCTTTACCCATACTTGCAGTCTCTAACACAGTAACCAAACCTTATGCCCTCAAACACTACCAGCGACCATCACACGCCACCTTTAACCCTAAGCACACCGGAATATGTGGGTTTTGGCCCACGCTTTGGCGCCTTTATTATCGACTCTATTGTCGTGCTACCGCTGCTGATCGGCGTGATCATCACGGCCTACCGGCATATGGACAGTGGCCTTGAGATGTTACTGGCCGGCGGCGACAACCTTTGGATTAATTACGGCATTCCCGCCGGCTTTACCCTAGTGTTTTGGCTGATCAAAGCAGCCACCCCGGGCAAGCTGGTGGTACGCGCCAAAATCGTCGATGCCGACAGCCTTGGCAAACCCGCCCCTTGGCAACTGGCGGTGCGCTATATCGGCTACTACGTCTCGCTGCTGCCGCTGGGGCTAGGTTTCTTGTGGATTACCTGGGACCCGCGCAAGCAAGGTTGGCACGACAAACTGGCGCGCACCCTGGTGATTCGCCCGCCGGCGTAAACTACTGCGCGGTGATCTCGTCCACCTTTATCATCGCGCTAGTAGGGGTAAGGTTGTCGCGCCATAGGGCCGGCTCGGTTACAATAGCGGCCCAAAATCTGGCGACAGGCAAGGTGTGCTATGAGCGAGAAAAAAACCACTCACTTCGGTTATGAACAGGTCGAGGTCGACCAAAAGGCCGAGCGCGTCGCCGATGTGTTCCACTCGGTCGCCGGCAAATACGACTTAATGAACGACCTGATGTCCGGCGGCGTGCACCGCTTATGGAAGCGCTACACCATCGAGAAGTCCGCCGTGCGCGCCGGCCACAAGGTGCTGGACATTGCCGGTGGCACCGGGGATTTATCCTACCAATTTGCCCGTAAAGTCGGCCCCGAGGGCTTAGTGGTACTGGCGGATATTAACGCCTCAATGCTCAACGTTGGCCGCGACCGCCTAACCGATCGCGGCGTGGCCGGCAACTTAACCTGCGCCCAGGCCGACGCGCAGTACCTGCCCTTTCCCGATAACACCTTTGATTGCATCACCATCGCCTTTGGCTTGCGCAACGTCACCGACAAAGACTTAGCGCTGGCCGCGATGCTGCGCGTGCTAAAACCCGGCGGCCGCTTACTCATTTTAGAGTTCTCTAAACCGGGCAACCCACTGCTCGAAAAAGCCTACGACACTTACTCGTTTACCCTACTGCCATTGATGGGCAAACTGATCACCAACGACTCTGACAGCTACCGCTACTTGGCCGAGTCGATTCGCATGCACCCCGATCAGAAAACTCTGCAGGGCATGATGGATAACGCCGGTTTTGTCATGACCGAGTTTCAAAACATGACCGGCGGCATCGTCGCCCTCCACATGGGTGTTAAACCCTAATGGCCGATCCAACCGCCGTTACCGCCGTGCTCATCGCGCTAGAAAAAGCGGTAGCAAAGGCGCTGCATTACGACCCGGGCACTCAGGCGCAATTAGCCAAGCTCGCCGGCCAAACTTTGCTGCTAGATTGCACGCAACCGGCACAAAAAATTTACCTGCACTTCACACACGATGGCATCAATCTAACCGGCCATCACGAAGGCGAGCTGTCGGCGACCTTAAGCGGCAGCGGTGCCGACATGGTGAAACTATTGTTTGCCGATCAGCACAGTCTGTACGGCAGCGGCGTTAGCATTAGCGGCAACGCGGGCGTGCTGGCACAGCTACAAGGGCTGATGGGCCAACTGGATATCGACTGGGAGCTAGCGCTCGCCGATATTATTGGCACACTACCAGCCCACGCCCTAGCGCAATCATTGCGCGGCGCCGGTGTTTGGGCCCGCGACCGCGCCCACGGCGCCGAGCGCTTGGTGCGCGAGTACTTGGCCGAAGAGTCCCCAGCGGTGCTGGGCCGCTCTGAGTTTGCACTATTTGTTGAGGATATCGACCACACCCGCCTGGCACTGGATCGACTCGGCGCCCGTATCGCCCGCCTGCAGGCGCGCCACGATCACAAGGATCACTGATGTTTTCTCTGTTTCGCCTGTGCCGAATCATCTACACCTTTGCCCGCTTTAGGCTCGACTTATTGCTGCCTCGGCACAACTTGCCCTGGTGGCTCAGGTTACTGCTCTGCCCTCTGCATTTAATACCCGCCGGTAAGCTCACCCGCGGCGAGCGTCTGCGCTTAGCTTGCGAGCAACTGGGGCCAATTTTTGTTAAATTCGGCCAGCTATTATCGACCCGCCCCGACTTGATTCCCGCGGATATCGTCGCGGCGCTAAGCGATTTACAAGACAATGTGCCGCCGTTTGCCAAAGAAACTTTTTGCGCGCTGGTAGAAAGCTCGTTGGGCGACAGCGTCGACGCGATTTTTGCCCAGTTTGATCGCGAGCCGCTGGCGTCGGCGTCGGTCGCGCAGGTACACGCCGCCGTGCTACACGACGGCCGCGAGGTGGTGGTAAAAGTTGTGCGTCCCGGCATCGAGCGCATCATTAGCCAAGACACGCGCCTGCTGCACTTGTTAGCCCGCGGGCTTGAACGCTACAGCGCCGACGGCAAACGCCTGCGCCCGGTCGAGGTCGTCGACGATTACCGCACCACCATTTTTGACGAACTGGATTTACAGCGCGAAGCGGCCAACGCCTCGCAACTGCGCCGTAACTTTTTACATTCGCCGCTTTTGTATATCCCCGAAATCATGTGGGATTACACCCGCCATAAAGTGTTGGTGATGGAGCGCATTTCGGGAATCCCCGTCACCCAAATCGATGCATTAAAAGCGCAACATACCGACATGAAAAAGCTCGCCGAGCGCGGTGTCGAGATCTTTTTTACCCAAGTGTTTGAGCACAACTTTTTTCATGCCGACATGCACCCGGGCAATATTTTTGTCTCCCGCGAGCACCCAGACCAACCCCAATACATTGCCGTGGATATGGCGATTGTTGGCTCACTGACCCGCGCCGACCAATACTATTTAGCGCGCAACATGCTGGCCATGTTCCGCCGCGATTACCGCCAAGTGGCCGAGCTGCATGTACAAAGTGGCTGGGTACCCGAAAACACCCGTACCGAAGAGCTAGAAGCCGCCGTGCGCACCGTGTGTGAACCAATCTTTGAAAAGCCTCTCAAAGATATATCGTTTGGCCATGTATTATTAAGCCTGTTTCGTACCGCGCGGCGCTTTAATATGGAGGTGCAGCCACAACTAGTACTGCTGCAAAAGACATTATTAAATATTGAAGGATTAGGCCGCCAGCTCTACCCCGACCTGGACCTGTGGAGCACCGCCCACCCGTTTTTAGAACGCTGGCTTAAAAACCGGTTTGATCCACGCACCTTGTGGGGCGAATTAAAGCGCTACGCTCCCGAGTGGCTTGAGAAGTTTCCCGAGGTACCGCACTTGGTCTTTAACGGTTTACAACAAGTGCAGAATATCGGCCAATGGAGCCACGAACTGGCTCTGGCGCGCGAGCAGATGGCACGCCAAGAAAAAGCCCGGCGGCGCCGACGCTACGCTAACTTTATCGCCTTACTCAGCATTGCCGGCGCCGGCTGTCTGGCGTTTAGCGAGCTGAATATGCGGCTGCAAAGCATCGATGTTAGCCAGCTACCCGCAAGCGTCTGGGTGTTGCTGGCGGCCGCCGGCATCGCCATAATAGCGGGACGTTAAAAACGCCCTATCAACACCACAACGTCAGTACAAGGATAAGTGCACACTATGACTTTTATTGGTAAAAGCTCTCTACCAGCGCGCTTACGCGCGACCCTCCACGCCACGATAACATTAAGCGTGTTATCACTGGCCGCCTGTGGAGGCGGGGGCGGCAACTCTGGCCCGCAGATTTCACGCTCTAGCTCTAGCGCTGTGGCCAGCAGCAGCTCCAGTTCCTCCGCACTGACATGGGTCGAGGGCGCCTACGCGCCGGCTGAGAATTTTTCGAGCTTGTGTGAAAATCCGCGCACGGGTATTGCCCCATACAACAGTCAGCCCTACCCCGACCAACAAGGCAGCGCCACGCAAGAGAACTTCTTTTTGCGCTCTATCACCAACGAGTTCTACCTGTGGTACAACGAAGTAGAAGACGTTAACCCAGCGCTTTACACCACGCCCACGTATTTCCAGCTGATGAAAACCACGGCTTTGACGCCCACCGGCACCCCCAAAGATCAATTTCATTGGAGCGCCCCGACCGATGAATACCGCGAACGCACCGAGTCGGGCGTTGAGGCCGGCTACGGCGCTGTTTGGGCACTACTGTCAGCCGTCCCCCCGCGAGAGGTGGTAGTTTCTTACGTGCAACCAAACTCGCCCGCCGCTCAAGCCGGGTTGAGCCGCGGGGCACGGGTTTTAGAAATCGATGGCGTCGACTTTGTTAACGGCGACGATATTGCGACGCTAAATGCCGGACTGTTTCCGACCGATCTAAACCAGAGCCACACTTTTAAGGTGCAAGACCTAAACAGCAACAACAACCGCACCATTGAGTTGAACTCAACCGAGATCACCATTGCCCCAGCCCCGACGGTAAAAACTCTCGACACCGCGACCGGCAAAGTCGGCTACATCTTGTTTAATACTCATATCGCAACAGCCGAAACCGCACTCAGCAATGCTATCGAGCAATTGCGCAGCGACAGCGTCAGCGATTTAGTATTGGATCTACGTTACAACGGCGGTGGTTATTTAGCGATCGCCAACGAACTTGCCTATATGATTGCCGGCAGCAATGCCGCCGACAAAACCTTTAATACCACTGAGTTTAATGACAAGTACCCGAACGTTAACCCTTTTACCGGCGAATCGCTCCAACCGGAAAAATTCTACACAAGCACTCAGGGCTTCTCGGAGGACGTCGGACAAGCGCTACCCACTTTAAACCTAAACCGCGTTTACGTATTAACAGGCCCCAACACCTGCTCGGCATCCGAGGCTATTATTAACGGTCTAATCGGTATCGATGTTGAGGTAGTGCAAATTGGCGCCGCCACCTGTGGCAAACCTTACGGTGCCTACATACTCGACAATTGCGGTAGTAGCTATTTTACCACCCAGTTTAAATCCGCCAACGCCAAAGGCTATGGCGAGTACAGCGACGGCTTCTTCCCGGGTAATACCGCCAGCAGCAACACCGCCGAGCTGCCCGGCTGCATCGTCCCCGACGATTACGACCATCTGTTAGGTAACGTCGACGAGGCGCGCTTAGCCACTGCGTTACACTACCGCGATACCGGCAGCTGCCCGAGCGCAAGCACAAGTAAAGGACATACAGACCTGCAAAAAGCACAAGCCGCTGGCACCGGTGACGGTGTTATTCATCAGCCGCCGGGGCTCGGCGATATGATTTTGCGTCGTTAAGGAATATCACTATGCCACAAACCATCAAGCTAACATCAGCAGCCCGCCTTAGCGCGAGCTTGCTGCTGGCTGTCGCACTGGGTGGGTGTCAAAGCACCTCTATGCCCGAGCCGCAACCGGCGCTGTTGGTTAAGCCCGACGCTACCGCGCAAGCGCAACTCAAAAGAATCGTCGACAGCGCGCTTAATACCGAGGTGACCTTGTCGACAAAAGCGTTAACCGATAAACCCGTACTGATTATCGACGCCGCTAGCCGGCCCCGCAGCATAGAGGCGGCCGGCGTACAGGGCAGCTGGCGCGACCGGCCCGATCACTTTGAGCTGTATTTAGTGAATGACCAATGCCGACTGAGACACCGGCAGAGTAACCGGGAGTGGCCCATTCCCGATGCGACGTGCGTCGCGGTGAACGGTGAACGGTGAACGGTGAACGGTGAACGGTGAACGGTGAACGGTGAACGGTGAACGGTGAACGGTGAACGGTGAACGGTGAACGGTGAACGGAAAATAGTAGCCGTCGCCGTTCACCGTGCAAGTTTTTGCTATAAAATCTGATCGCGCTCCCGAAAGCCCATTAAGTAAAGAATAGCGTCTAGCCCTAAGGTCGAGATAGATTGCTCGGCCGAGGCCTTTACTAACGGTTTAGCTCTAAAGGCAATGCCCAGGCCGGACGCCCCCAGCATCGGCAAATCATTGGCGCCATCGCCCACGGCAATAGTTTGTTCGGTGGTAATGCCCTCGCGCTCGGCCAGCATTTTTAACAGCTCAGCTTTGCGTTCGCCATTAATTACCTGCCCTTTTACTTCGCCGGTAACTTTGCCATCAACGACATCCAAAGTATTGGCGTAAACGTAATCGACCCCCAGTTTTTTTTGCAGGTATTCACCAAAGTACTGAAAACCACCAGAGAGGATCGCGGTTTTATAGCCGAGCTTTTTTAAGCTGCTGATCAGTTTCTCGGCGCCCTCGGTAATGCGTAAATTAGCGGCTATCCCTTCCAGAACACTTTCATCCAGACCTTTAAGCAAGGCCATGCGACGGGCAAAGCTCTCGTTAAAGTCCAGTTCGCCGCGCATAGCAAGCTCGGTGATCTCGGCCACTTGCTCACCCACGCCGGCGGCCTTGGCCAGCTCGTCGATGACCTCGGCCTCAATCAAGGTTGAGTCCATATCAAAGCAGACTAAGCGGCGGTTGCGGCGATACACGGTATCGCGCTGAAAGGCGATGTCGGCTTCGTGGCGAGTGGATAACTCCATAAAGTCGGCACGCAATGCCTCGCGATCGGCGGGCTCGCCCCGCACCGAGAACTCCACACACGCACTGGCGCGGTCGTCAATGCTATCGAGTGAGATGCGACCGGACAGGCGATTGATATTGTCGATATTCAAACCGTGCTGTACGGTGACCTCGGTCAAGTCAGCGATTTGATGCGCCGTGACCTCACGCGCCAACAAGGTAACGATATAACGGGCTTTGCCCGCAAGCTCGACCCAGTGCTCGTAGCTATCGTAACTAATACTGGTAAAGCGAACATTGATATCGAGCTTAACCGTCGCGCCCTGTAACTCAGCCAGTAGCTCGGGCTCAGAAACACGGCCGGTATCTATCGCCACCAGTAAACCGAGCGCCAAATTGTCGTGAATAACAGCTTGACCGATATCAAGTATCGCCGCATCGTAGCGGCCGAGCACTTGGGTAATAACGGAGGTAACGCCCGGCCGGTCAGCACCGGCGGCGTTAATCAGAAGGATTTGTTTCACGTTGCCAGATCACGTCTCAAAAGCGCTATTATAGCGTTTATAGTCGGCCCAATACTAATTGCGTTAAAATGCCGCCACAAAGTTAACTCACCGGACTCACCATGCGTTTACGCCAGACCTTAAAGCAGCACCCAGAGCTAGGCCTTTGCACCATTGCCATGGTGCTACTCGGGGTACTCGGCGCCGCACTGGTATTGCATTTTGCGGGACAACAACACGCCCTGCAACTCGATCGCTACGGGCAAGCTTTAGCCGATCGCGCCGCAGAGCAGGCGGTCGAGCCGGCGCTGGCGCAAGATATGATCAGCTTACAAGTGATCGTGCAATCGGTCACCACACAACCGGCCGTGCTGCGTGCCAGTATTCGCGATGTCGAAAACCGCTTACTGGTCGAACACGGCGAGAGCACGGCACCGGTGGGCTACCAGACACCGAGCTACAGCGCCGGTATCACCCTCGACACTCACATCGCCGGCCATCTATCGGTCACACTGCAAACGCCGCCCACCAGCCAGCTGTATGGACTGTTTTTATGGGTGTGGAGTATCGCAATACTGCTATGCATCGCGGGCCTATGGCTAACGCAGCATATTCTCCAGCAAAGGCGCGACACTATCCGCGAAGAACAAACACTCTCTGCCGCGGCGCCCGCAACTAAAGCCCATCCAAGCGAGCCGACGGCACCTGTTACGCAGCCAGATCCCACCCATGAGGAAGTCACAAACCAACCCAGGGACGATGACGAGTCGCCCGAGGACGACGAGCAACCCTCACCCAGACCGGACGCAAACCAAGAGGGCCCAAGCGAGCCCGACACCCACTGGTCCGAAGCCGAGAAAGAGCACGAGGCGCCACAACACGCGGTTATCATTGAGCTGGTGTTTCTCAATATCGACACCTTGCGATTGCAGCTTACCCTGGGCCGGTTTAATCACAGACTAGAGCGTCTCGATCAAGCGCTCAGCGGCATACTCGCCCTGTACGCTGGCACCAAGGGACCGCTGCGCAACCAACGCATGAAGCTCACCGTAACCGGCGACAGCTTAGCCGATGCCAGTTTTTACGCGCTTTGCATCTGCCAGCTCGCCCTGCGCCTTAGCTTAAGTGGCGAGCGCCCCGTGCTAAAGCTGGCCGCCAACGTAATGGCCACCGACACACAAGCAGAGCCTCCGGCCCATACTACCCCGGCCGTGTGGGTCGACCCGGCGCTGCAATGCGACTTACTGGAGCAACACGTACAAATTAACGCCGCCGATCACTTAGAGCAGATTAAACCGCCCTACGAATCGTTGCTGCAGCGCCAAGAGCAACAGTTAGCAAGTCTGGCCACCAGCGACGCCTAAGGGCGTCGCCCTGTCACCGCCCTGTCACTAAAACATCACACAACGGTCACGATTTGATTTTAGCGTAACCCCATAGCCGCACACTGCATTCAACGCGGCGCTTTGTTATGGGCGAGAGATATGCTGAACATCGAACAATCTGTGACCAACAAGTTCCCAGGCTTTGCCAACAGCCGACCGGTTCTTCGCGGCACGACACTGTCGTTGCTGCGTAAGCTGACCCACGAGCAAGAGATCAATCAGTTTCTGCACAACCACAACGGCCTGCGCGGGATTGATTTTATCGATCAGATTTTCGAGTACTTTAATTTTAACTACAGCGTTAGCAGCCGCGACCGCAACAACATCCCCTCGCAAGGGCGCGTCGTCATTATTGCCAACCACCCGATCGGCTCACTCGACGGTTTAGCGCTACTGCGTATGGTCAGTGAAGTTCGCAAAGATGTGCGGATCGTCGCCAACGATATGCTGATGGCGTTCAAGCCACTGCACAGTGTGTTTTTGCCACTCGACAACATGACCCGCAGCGCCTACCGCCAAAGCTATAAAGCCATTCTCGAAGCGCTTAACAATGACGAGGCCGTGATTATTTTTCCCGCAGGCGAGGTCTCACGCGCCAGCCCTAAAGGCATCCGCGATGGCGCGTGGCACTCGGGCTTTTTGCACTTTGCCCGCAAAACCTCCGCGCCTATTTTGCCTATCTTTATCGAGGCCAAAAACTCGCTGCTGTTTTACAGCGCATCTATGCTGTACAAACCTTTTGGCACTGCGTTACTCGCCCGCGAGATGTTTAAAAAACACTCGGGCGAAATTCGCTTTCGGGTGGGCGAGGCGATTCCGCACACCGAGTTACGCAACGATAAACTGGCCGACAAAGCATTAATACAACGCCTTAAAAAGCACCTATACAAACTGCGTAAAAAAAACAAACCGCAGTTTGTTACCGAGCGCACCATCGCCCACCCGGAAGATCGCGCCGCACTTAAACTAGAATTTGCAACGGCCACCGAGATTGGCAAAACGTCAGACAACCACAAAATCTTTTTGTGTGACTACCACAGCCATCCCACCGTACTGCGTGAGATCGGTCGTCTGCGCGAGCTCACCTTTCGCCTTGTCGGCGAAGGCACCGGCAGTCGGCGCGATTTAGACAAATACGATCAGCACTACCGCCATTTAGTATTGTGGGACGATAACCGCCTATGCATTGCAGGGGCCTACCGCATTGCCGACTGCGCCCGTATTTTGCGCGAACACGGCTCAACGGGTCTTTACACCGATGAGCTGTTTCACTATCAACCCACGCTCTATCCCTATTTGCAACAAGCGGTGGAGCTGGGGCGTAGCTTTGTTCACCCAGATTACTGGGGAAAAGCCAGTTTGGAATATTTATGGCAGGGGCTCGGCGCCTATTTACAACACGACACCTCCGTGCGTTACGTATTAGGGCCGGTCAGTATGAGTGCCACCTACCCTAAAGCACTGCGTGATTTATGCGTGTATTTTTATCAACATTACTACCAGTGCCAACCGCCCCTGGCCGGCGCGCGTCACCCACACTTGCTGGACGACGACAAACACCAAGAGTTACAACATCTATTTGCCGACATGGATGTTGAGGACGGCTTTCGTTACTTGCAAAAACAATTCTCGGCCGCCGGCCACAAAATCCCGACGCTATACAAGCAATATGCGGCCCTTTACGAGCCCGGCGGCTATCAGCTATTAGCCTTTAGCGTTGACTCAGATTTTGGCGACTGCCTGGATGGATTATTTATGGGTGATCTGACAAAAATGAAAGCCAATAAGCGCAAACGCTATTTAGGCGACAGCTAAGACTGTGTAAACGGCGTCTCAGGTATCGCCAACAAGCGCTAGCGCAAACCGCTACAATACGCTCCCCGCTCTGGCAATCACGGGGAGCGCTCACCTAAATAAAGCCCGCACTCCAGCCATTGCCCACCGCCCGTGAGCGACCAATAACCCGCACAAACCTGACGCCTATAACAGGTACTCCCAAGTACATCCGTTAAAATCACTCATTAATGCAACGACACTCCCTCTAGGCCGTGCAGCGTGCTGCAAACTGTTATATTCTTGGCAGAAGTAAGCCTTCGCAAATGGACTCTTTACCATCAATGGATATCTACTCCATCCCCAGATACATGACATCACGGCCAGACGTCTTTGCCGTGTCTCTCGTCATCCACATTTTGGCATTGGCCCTGCCTTTATCTTTGCTACAGGTTTACGACCGCATACTGCCCAATCAAGCGTGGGGCACCACCAGCATCTTGGTCATCGGTGTCGGTCTGGCCATTATTCTCGAAGCTATCTTGCGCTACGGCCGCGGCGCTTTATTTGCGCGTATAGGCGAGCGCTACGAGGCAGAAAAAACCCTTCAAGTATTTGACCGCTTGTTAAAAGCCGATATCGCCGAGGTTGAAAAACGCGGCAGTGTCAGAATTGTCGACTCTGTGCGCGCCATTGCCACAGTACGTGATCACTGGTCCGGCAGCGCGGCAATCGCCCTGTACGAGCTGCCTTTTGTGGCGGTGTATATTGGGTTGATCGCCTATATAGGCGGTTGGCTCGCACTCATCCCGTTAGGGTTGTTTGTTATCACTTTAGGGGTTTCACTGCTGGCGCTACCGGCGACCAAGCGTGCAGTGTTACAGGCTGAACTAACCGACCGCAAACGCCGCAACTTTCTCTGGTCATTGTTTGCCGGCCTCGCCGAGATCAAAAGCCGTGGGGCCGAGCCGAGCCTCACCCGCTGCTACGGCGAATTAAACGAAGACTACCTGCTGGCCAGCGCCAAGCTCGAACAACACACGGCGTGGGTGCGGGAAAACGCCTCGCTGGTCAGTCAACTGGCCAGTGTACTCGTCGTCATTTTTGGCGCAATGCAAGTGATGGACGGCCAATTAACCACTGGGGCTCTGGCCGCCTGCACGCTATTGGCCGGCCGCTCCATTGCCCCGGTAATTGCCGGGTTATCCTATCTAGCGCGCACCGCACAAATTGACGATGCCGAACAAAAATTGCGCGAACTAACGGATATTCCCACGGCCGCTGAGCGGGCGCAAACCGACTCAACTCAGCATCAGGCAAACATTACCAACGGTGCCATCAAGATTTCTGCGCAGGCTTCATTCGCCCAAAGTATCGAGATAAAAGCTGGCGAGGCGGTACAACTTTACGGCGCAGACAACACCCGGGTTTCCAGCCTCATGGCGGCCGTTGCCGGACTTACGCACAACCACGGTATTCAGGTGCAAATCGACGGCATCGATCCGTTAACCCTGCCCGTGGATACGCTACGTGAAGACGTTTGCTTGGTGCCTCGGCAGCCGGCCATGATCCCAGGGTCGATTTTAAATAACCTCACTTTGTACGATCCACGCTTTAATCAAAGTGCTCGCGATTACGCCGCCAAGCTCGGGCTATTAAACATGACGGACCACTTACAACACGGTCTGCTAACCAATATCGGCGCTTTAATGGCCGAGAGCTTAAACGAAGGCATGTATCAACGGGTGGCGCTGATCCGGGCTCTGGTACGCCAACCCAAAGTACTTTTACTCGATCACGCGGATCGCGGTTTAGACATCGACGGCTGTAAACGGCTGGCACGGGTCTTACAGGAACTCCACGGCCATACCACCGTATTGGTTTCCACCGGACGCGAGGACATTATCGCCTGCTGTGACCGCACACTTGACCTTAAAACGGGCCAACCATGAGTACCATAAACCCAGGGTTTTGGAGTGAAGGCGAGCGCTTGGCGCGCTACAGCCGCATACTCGGTGAAGAGCGCCGGGCTAGCTCGACATTGGCTCGCTGCCTCCCAGCCGCGCTTGTCGCTCTCGACTGGTTTGGCTCTGAGCGCGCCCTGATTGCCCCGCTACCCCGTCAGAGCGCCCAGTTTACAGTGCCTGACCTAAAGCGCCTGCTGGCGGACATAGGTTTTCGCCTTACAGAGCGTCGTTACCATAGTACAGCGCAACTCGATGAATTGCCTAAAGGCAGCTTCGCGATCAATGGCGACAACTGCTACACCTATCTCGGCCAAAATGGCGAGCAACACTGGTGGCACGATGGCACCTCACCCACCTGCCAGTGGCAGCCAACAGCGGCCTCGGTAACACTGCTGTATGTAACTCCAGACCCGCGCTATTTGCCCATCGATGCCCCACAACCTATGTGGTTTAACCGCCTCCTCAATCGCGCCCGGCGTGAAATCGCCGGAACGATTTTTGTCAGCTTGGTGATTAATATTCTGGCCCTGGCGGTCTCGTTTTTTATTATGACGGTGTACAACAACGTCATTCCCACGGGCATTAGCAGCACACTCTGGGCGCTATCGGCAGCGGCCTTTATCGCCATCATCGGGGGCTGGCTGCTGCGCTTGGGGCGGGCCCGGGTACTCGCGCACATAGGTGCTTGGGCGGGCGCGAATATTGGCCCCGCCGTGGTTCGTAAAACATTGGGGCTCCCCATTGAAATCTCCTCGCGCTCAGGGGTGCAAAACAACATTAATCGTATGCGCTCACTCGAGAGCGTGCGTCAGTTTTTAGGTGGCTCCGGCGGCACCGCGCTCATCGACTACCCCTTTGTCGTCGTCTTTTTAATCGTGATTGCCATTTGGGGTGGCTGGATTGTGTTTATCCCGATTTTAGGGCTCGGCGCCCTAGCGGCCGCCCGGCATCTGTTTGTACCACTTATCTACCAGCGTACCGCCGCTGTGAGTGCCGCGAGCAATCAGCTGATGAATGAAGTTTCTGCCTGCGCGCTGCGCCTACATGCACTGCAGGGCATTAGTGGTACCAACCACTGGTTACGACGACTGCGAGCCGCCATTTTAGAAGGCGCTGCCGCTAACAGGCGGCTGAGTGAGACACAAAACTTAATGCAAACCAGCGGACAAGCCCTGGTCATGCTGACCGTACTGGCGACGATGTGCAGCGGTGTGCTTCTCACGCTCTCGGGCCATATGAGTACCGGCGGCTTAATTGCCACTATGATGCTTATTTGGCGCATCACTACCCCAGCACTGCAATACTTCTCGCTCAGCGTCCGGCTCGAGCAAATTCACGATGCCGCCAACCAGCTCGATCGTTTGATGGCCAGTGCCGGTGAAATGCAACTGCCTGATACCTTAGCGCCCATCGAGCCACTGCAGGGTAGCCTTAACGTCGACAAACTCTTTTATCGCTATGGGCCAGACCAAGAGCCGGCACTCAACAGCATCAGCTTTGAGCTTGCGGCAGGACAAATGCTCGCGATCGTCGGCCCCAACGGCTCGGGTAAATCCACCTTGCTGCAATGTTTGAGTGGTGTCCGTAGCGCTCAAAACGGCAGTGTTTCTGTTGATGGGCGGGATATTCGGCAATTTGATCCGTCCGATTACCGCAGCTGGGTGGGCTTTCAGGCGCAGGTGCCACGCGCTCTGCCCCTGTCCGTCAGAGATTATCTAAAGCTCGGACATCCCGCCGCCGGCGACTCAGAAATAGCCCACGCGCTAGAAGCGGTAGCCGGCGCCAAATGGTGGCGCTTGCTGGGCGCTACCAATGCCGAGACTGCACTGGCACAGGGCTCCAACCCCTGGCAGCACGATGCTGCCTCGATACGCCACCGCTATATTTTGGGGCTCGCCGACGCCATTCTCGGTGCGCCTACTCTGCTATTGCTGGACGACCCGATCAGTGACCGCGACCCTCTTCTGAACCCACTGCTGCAACAGTTGATTCGTACCCGTCGAGGCTCGACAACCATCGTCCTCGCGACTCACCGCCCGGATCTTATTCAAATGGCCGATCAAATCGCCGTGCTCGATCGCGGCAGCTTAGTGCATTTTGGCCCTATAGCCGAACCGCAAGCTACAACCACGGCGACTGTTAACGAGGAAGTAACACCATGACCGACAACAAACTCGTGGACATCGTCACCATTAC
Source organism: Gilvimarinus japonicus (assembly GCF_042847215.1). Classification (GTDB taxonomy): domain Bacteria; phylum Pseudomonadota; class Gammaproteobacteria; order Pseudomonadales; family Cellvibrionaceae; genus Gilvimarinus; species Gilvimarinus japonicus. The sequence continues at coordinate 495,958 of NZ_AP031500.1, read as the reverse complement.
CGGCGCCGACAACCGCCCAACTGACAGCATTACCACCCTATTGGACGACGGTAACAGTAGTCGCAACCTACATCGCTTACTCATGGGCGTTGTGGTATTGGTTATCACTTTTTTGCTCTGGGCGATCTTCACCCCAGTGGATGAGCTGGCCCGCGCCCGAGGAGAAATAAAACCTCTATCCGGCGTGCAACTGGTGCAATCCATGGAAGGGGGCATACTGGCCGAACTACTGGTAAAAGAAGACGACTATGTCGAAAAAGGCAGCGTAATTGCGCGGTTTGCCGCCACCGAGGTGCAAAAGCAGCAACTACAAGCTCAGGTACGCCGAATTGCCTATCAAATCGACTTAGAGCGCTGGGGTGCTTTGGCCGATGGCCGAGCGCCTGATTTTTCCGGTTTTAGCCACTACCCGCAGTTAGTCGCCGAGGCCCAAGCCCTTTACACCCGAGAGGCGGCACTTAACGTCGCGCAAACCAAAGCGCGTCTATCTGGCACCGAGCAACAACGCGCGGCACTGGCCGGTAACGAGCAAGAGCTACCCAGTGCCCAGCGTGAGCTCGATGCCGCCAACGATATTCTCAAACGCTACCGCGAAGGGGTGGATAGAGACGTTATCTCTCGGGTGCAGCTAGCCAACGCCGAGCAACAAGCCGCCGCCGCACAACGCCGACTACAAGAAGTGAAATCGCGCCAGAGCGAGCTAAAAACCGCCATCGACAGCGCCGATGCCGACTTAGAGGCGACCCGCGAAGGAATCGTCGAGCAAGCTCGCACGAAACGCAGCGAGTTACTGGAAAAAATCGCCGAGCTGGACGCCGAAATTAATGCCCTCGATGCTCGCCATGGCCGCAGCGCGCTGCTTGCCCCTGTCTCTGGCTATATTAAAGAGCTTCCCGATACCCGCAATGGGGCCGTAATACCGGCTGGCGGCACAGTAGCGGAGATTGTTCCGACCGAAGAGGGCATTATCCTAGAGGCGATGGTAACCCCGCGCGATATTGGCTTTGTGAGCAAGGGGCAAACGGCTTCAGTAAAAATCGATGCGTTTGATTACAGTAGGTTTGGGGCGGTCCAAGGCACGGTAAAAAACATCTCGCCCTCAGCGTTTAAGCAACCACAAACCGGCCAGCCCTTTTACCGGATTCAAATTGCCCTCGACAAAGACTACATCGGCGATGATCAAAGTCGACGTTTAATTCCGGGCATGACGGCTGAGGCCGATATAGTGACCGGGCGTAAAACCGTATTTGAGTATTTACTTAAACCGGTCTATGTAAACACCAAGTCGGCCTTTCACGAACGGTGATAGGACGGCAACATCCCCGGTAAGGACTGCAGCGGCGATTGAATAAACACTCTACCCTCGCCAATAAACACTGGCATCATTAAGTAAAGCGAGATAGCGCTATGGCTAAACGACCCACTGGCCCGCAACCACCGTCCTCGGACCCGTTAAAAACCCACGGGCCCGCACCGGTAAAGTCAGAGCAGAGCGCCATCGAAGAGGCCCCCATTGGCTGGGATCAACCAGCGCCTGACTCTCCCCTGAGCGAGCCGGACGCAAGAGTGCAAAGCAGCTCGGGTACGAGTCACCCAGTTATATCTCGCGGCCCAGATGCCGCCTATCACGCTCAACCCTACTCGCTAGCACACAGTACCAGTGGCACCCCGTTAATTGGTCCGGCGATCAGCGGCGCCAGTGCCATGAGCCAGAGCGCCAACACCCAGGTCGGTGGAGTATTTCACGCCGTTAATAACGCGAGCTCCATGCAGTTTGCCTTAACCAGCCTGCGCAGCAATAACGCCTCGGTAAGCCAGCAAGCCGCAACCGCCCCGGCGCAACCGCACATTAATGACCTAACCACGGAGCTACCCAACACCCAACAACCGGGCCAGAGCGTCAGCACCACCTCTGGCGAGTCTCTGCCACAGGGCAGCGCTGCGCAGCGACCGCCGCAAACGGCGCTAACTCAATCAGTTACCACGGGAACCCCGCACCCACTCACTAGCACAGGGCCAGCTGTCGACAGCACGACGCAGCCGCCGACCCAATCCCCGACAACCATACCGGGATCAGGCCAAACAACCGACGAAAATTCTACTCCCCCCACCCCCGATGGCCATACCCCCGTCGGTACCATACCGCCCATAGCCAGTACCCCACAGGAACCAAATCAAACACCCGATGGAGGCTCTAGATTACCCTCTACCGGTGGCCAAGCTTCCACAGGCCTAACACCTCTTGGCGCTATTGCGACGACATCGCCCATAACCCCGAGCAGTAGCCAGCTCGCCATTGCGGGCGTCGATTCGGGCAGCACAACGGAAGATTACACCACCTCAGCCACTGGCCAACTAGTGTTGTCCGGCTCGCAAGAAACACCGCAATGGCACGTCGATACGCCGAGGGGTCAATACGGCCAACTACAGATCGACGCGAGTGGGCAATGGGCTTACCAACTGGATAACCGCAATCCGGCCGTGCAGGCACTCGCGGCTGGTGAACGGGTCAGCGATACCTTTTTAGTCACCGCCAACAGCCATGGTAAAAGCTCGCAGGCGACCGTTACACTCGACATCAACGGCAACAACGATGGCCCCACTCTCTTGCCGGGCGCTCAGGTTCACGCCCTACTGGATATGACGAGCGCAACAGAGGCTAGCGGCTCAGTCAAAGCAACCGACATCGATCATCAGGCGCAATTAAACTGGGCGGGCATCGATCAACAAGGCCAGTTTGGCCATTTTCACTACGACCAACTGGCCGGCCAATGGCACTATCAAATTGACCCGTCGTTACCTGCGGCACAAGCGCTGCCCAGCGGTGCTAGCGCCTCAGAGACCTTTACACTATCGGTTACCGACGAGCACGGCAGCAGTACCCAGCAACACGTCATCGTCACTGTCGTGGGAACTAACGACGCGCCGGTAATGGCCGCCGTACCGGCGCAACACCTACTGGAAGGCAGTCAGTTGGTACTCGGTCAACTCGCCGCTCAAGACCCAGATGGTACCGACGGACTCATTTTTAGCAGTAGCTTTCCAGTACCCGGTTTTCGGCTCAGCCCGGATGGCAGCTACCGCTTTGACCCTAGCCACAGCGCTTACACACCTATGGCAGAGGGCTCAGTACAGCAAATCGATATCCCGGTTAAAGTCACCGACCCATCGGGTGGCTCGGACACTCAAACCATCACCCTTATTTTAACCGGGACCAATCAGGCACCGGTGCTCAGCACCATCGCCCCACTTGCCGTCAACGAAGGTGATCCGACAGTCCACGGACAACTACAGGCCGTCGATAGTGATACCGGCGACACCATCAGTTTTAGCACAGCCCAAACACTGCCAGGCTTCACTATTAACCCTAACGGTTCTTTCAGCTTTAATCCTTCCGACAACCATTACAACTCTCTGTCAGCGGGCCAAAGCCAAACCTACACCATCCCCATTAGCGCCACCGATGCGCACGGCGCCAGCCACTCGCAAGACCTTGTCATCACTCTCACCGGGACCAATGACATCCCAGTTATCAACGCCATTACGCCTGCCGTTGCCACCGAGGGCGGGGGGGTGATTACCGGAAAAATTCTCAGCAGCGATCCAGACCTGCCCGACAGCGCAACCTTTAGCAGTGGCTTACGGGTACCCGGCTTTCACCTCACCCCCGATGGCCACTATAGTTTTAACCCGAGTGACAGTGCCTATGCGGGCCTCAACGCCGGCCAACAGCAACAGCTGAGCATCCCAATTACGGTCACTGACGACCATGGCGCGAGCGCCAGCCAAAACCTCGTCATTACCCTTACCGGACAAAACGGTAGCGCGCTGATTACCGGAGTTCATAGTGGCGAGGTCATCGAAGATCATCTCGTAAAAGGCAACACACAACTACTGGCCAGCGGCCAATTGACGATTGGCGACCCAGATACCGCTGAAGATCACTTTATTAGCCAGACCGGCTTGCAAGGACTGCATGGCAGCTTTGATATTGCCGCTGACGGCCTCTGGCACTACAGTGCCAACAACAGCGCGCCGGCCATTCAGCAATTAGGGGCGGGCGCACAACTAATCGACACCTTTACCGTACACAGTGCCGATGGAACTCCCGCACAGATCTCTGTCATCATTACCGGAAGCAACGATGCTCCTACTGTTGCCGCAGCCATAACCGACCAGAGCGCCGCCCAGGGCAGCGGCTTCTTATTCGCGATCCCCGACGGCGCCTTTACCGATATAGATACCGGCGACAGCTTAACCCTATCTACCAGCACCCTACCCAGCTGGCTCAGCTTTGATGCCAGCTCGGGCACCTTTACGGGCACACCGAGCAACGCCGATGTGGGCACCACCGCGCTCACCGTAACCGCCACCGACAGCCACGGCGCTAAGGTCAGCAGCACTTTCAATCTGGTGGTTAACAACACCAACGATGCCCCCACCCTGAACCCAATCGCCCGCGTCACGGTGAGTGAGGACGGCCAGCAAGTGCACGGCCAACTGACAGCGACCGACCCGGATACCGGTGACACCCTGACCTTCAGTATCGCCGCGCCCGTGGCCGGCTTGAGCATAAACACCGACGGCAGCTGGCACTTTGATCCCAGCGATGGAGCCTACCAATCACTGGCGGCTGGGCAACCGCAAACACTGAGTATCCCGGTAACCGTCACCGACACCTTGGGCGCCACGGCAACCCAAACGCTGGTGATCCAGCTCACCGGCACTAATGATGGACCCGTGCTCAGCGCAGTGCCCACAGCCAGCATGACCGAAGATGGCACGGTAATAACCGGCACCATGCTGGGCACCGATATCGATAGCGGTGACTCGCTCGTCTACAGCATAGCCGCGCCCGTAGCCGGTTTTACCATTAACACCGATGGCAGCTGGCGCTTTGACCCCAGCGATGGGGCCTACCAATCACTGGCCGCCGGGCAGCCGCAAACACTAAGTATCCCGGTAACCGGCACCGATACTACGGGGGCCACGGCGAGTCAGACGCTGGTTATTCAGCTCATCGGCACCGATGATAGGCCCGTGCTAAGTGCGACACCTGCGGCCAACGCGACCGAAGATGGCGCGGTGGTAACCGGCACCATGTTGAGCACCGATGTCGATACCGGTGACTCTCTCGTCTACCACATCGCCGCGCCCGTGGCCGGCTTGACGATGAACACTGACGGCAGCTGGCGCTTTGATCCTTCAGATACCGCCTATCAGCACCTTGGAGCAGGCCAGCCACAAACCTTAACGATTCCGGTGACTGTCACCGACAGTGCAGGCGCAAGCGCGGCGCAAAACCTGGTGATTCACCTAACCGGCACCAACGACACCCCGGTGATTACCAGCGCAGCGGCCGACGCTCAGGGCTCCAGCACAGAGGACGTCACAAGCCTGGCCCGCGGCCAGCTTAGCGCCACCGACCTAGACACTGGGGACACCCTTTCTTGGCATGTGGTCAGCAGTAGCGTAAGCGCCACAACCCCCGGTGTAGGCCTTTTTGGTCGATTTGCAATCGACACCCACTCTGGTCAGTGGGCTTACCGGCTGGATCAAAGCCGACACACTCAACACCTACCAGACGGGCAACAGGAGCACGAGACGTTTACCGTGCGAGCTACCGATGGGCATGGGGGCACAGTCGATCAAACGGTAACGGTCACCATTACCGGCAGCAACGATGCCCCGACCGTCAGCCAGGTCATCAGCACCCAAAGTGCCAACGAAGATACGGCCTTTCAATTTGCGGTGCCAACCGGCACTTTTGCCGATATTGATACCGGCGATACCTTAACGCTATCCACCGGTACTCTACCCAGCTGGCTCAGCTTTGATGCCAGCTCGGGCACCTTTACGGGCACACCGAGCAACGCCGATGTGGGCACCATCGCACTTACCGTGACCGCCACCGACAGCCACGGCGCTAAGGTCAGCAGCACCTTTGATCTGGTGGTTAACAACACCAACGATGCCCCCACCCTAAACCCAATCGCCCGCGTCATCGTGAGTGAAGACGGCCAGCAAGTGCACGGCCAGTTGACAGCGACCGACCCAGATACCGGTGACAGCCTGACGTTCAATATCGCAACCGCTGTCGACGGGTTAACCTTTAACTCCGACGGTTCCTGGAGCTTCGACCCCTCGCATAATCAATACCAAAGCCTGCCAGACGGTCAAAACCAAACCTTAACCATTCCTGTCACCGTCACCGATAGCGCAGGAGCAACAGACAACCGGAGCCTCGTAATCCAGCTCACCGGCACCAACGACGCCCCGGCCGTCAGCCATGTGGTGACCAGCCAGGCTGCCAGCGAAGATACCGCCTTCCACTTTGCGCTGCCGACGGGCACGTTCGCTGATATTGATACCGGCGATACCTTAACGCTATCCACCGGCACTCTACCCAGCTGGCTCAGCTTTGATGCCAGCTCGGGCACCTTTACGGGCACACCGAGCAACGCCGATGTGGGCACCACCGCACTCACCGTGACCGCCACCGACAGCCACGGCGCTAAAGTCAGCACCACTTTTGATCTTACGGTGAGCAACACCAACGATGCGCCCACTTTAAACCCGGTGTCGACCCAAACGACGACCGAGGGCGGCTTGTGGCTTAGTGGCCAAATCACGGCCACCGACCCGGACACGGGCGATACGCTTAGCTACGCCACGCACGCCACAGTGGATGGCTTTAGCCTGCACAGCGACGGTAGCTGGAGCTTTAACCCCACCGACCGCGCGTATAACCACCTACCCGCCGGCAGGGTCGAGACCCTAACCATCCCACTCACCGTCACCGATGCCACTGGCGCCACCGATACCGGTAGCCTGACCATTCAAATTACCGGCAGCAACGATGCGCCCTATCTGGTGGGGCGCAATACGTATGTGCGCAACGAAGACGACGGCGTGATATCGCACCAAATGTTGGTGGCCGATTTTGATAGCGGTGAAGGCGCAGCGGGAACACACCTTTCTACCACTGCAACCGTGCCCGGTTTTACATTGGGGGCAGACACCTTCACTTTTAACCCGTCCGACCCTGCCTACCAGCACTTGGCCGCCGGTGAACCGCTGGATATTGTCATCCCCATTACCGTTACTGACGCCAGTGGCGCCAACTCGACAATCTCAGACGCCATTACGATACACCTGACCGGCACCAACGACGCGCCGGTCGTCAGCCATGTGGTGACCAGTCAGGCGGCCAGTGAAGATACCGCCTTCCACTTTGCGCTGCCCGCTGGCACCTTTACGGACGTTGATACCGGCGATATCTTAACGCTGTCCACCGGCACCCTACCCAGCTGGCTCAGCTTTGATGCCAGCTCGGGCACCTTTACGGGCACACCGAGCAATGCCGATGTGGGCACCACCGCGCTCACCGTAACCGCTACCGACAGCCACGGAGCTAAGGTCAGCAGCACCTTCAATCTGGTGGTTAGCAACGCCAACGATGCCCCCACCCTGAATCCAATCGCCCGCGTCACCGTGAGTGAGGACGGCCAGCAGGTGCATGGCCAGTTGACAGCGACCGACCCGGATACCGGTGACACACTGACCTTCGGTATCGCCGCGCCCGTGGCCGGTTTGACGATGAACACTGACGGCAGCTGGCGCTTTGATCCTTCGGATACCGCCTATCAGCACCTTGGAGCAGGCCAGCCACAAACCTTAACGATTCCGGTGACTGTCACCGACAGTGCAGGCGCAAGCGCGGCGCAAAACCTGGTGATTCACCTGACCGGCACCAACGACACCCCGGTGATTACCAGCGCAGCGGCTGACGCTCAGGGCTCCAGCACAGAGGACGTCACAAGCCTGGCCCGCGGCCAGCTTAGCGCCACCGACCTAGACACTGGCGATACCCTTACTTGGCAGGTAGTCAGCAGTAGCGTAAGCGCCGCGAACCCCAGCGTCGGCCATTTTGGCTATTTTGCGATCAATGGCAACTCTGGCGAGTGGGCTTACCGGCTGGATCAAGGCCATCGCACTCAACACCTTCTGGACGGGCAACAGGAGCACGAGACGTTTACCGTGCGAGCTACCGATGGGCATGGAGGCTCGGTCGATCAAACGGTAACCGTCACCATTACCGGCAGCAACGATGCCCCAACCGTCAGCCAGGTCATCAGCACCCAAAGTGCCAACGAAGATACGGCCTTTCAGTTTGCGGTGCCAACCGGCACGTTCGCTGATATTGATACCGGCGATACCTTAACGCTTTCCACCGGCACTCTACCCAGCTGGCTCAGCTTTGATGCCAGTTCGGGCACCTTTACGGGCACACCGAGCAACGCCGATGTCGGCACCACCGCACTTACCGTGACCGCCACCGACAGCCACGGCGCTAAAGTCAGCACCACTTTTGATCTTACGGTGAGCAACACCAACGATGCGCCCACTTTAAACCCGGTGTCGACCCAAACGACGACCGAGGGCGGCTTGTGGCTTAGTGGCCAAATCACGGCCACCGACCCGGACACGGGCGATACGCTTAGCTACGCCACGCACGCCACAGTGGATGGCTTTAGCCTGCACAGCGACGGTAGCTGGAGCTTTAACCCCACCGACCGCGCGTATAACCACCTACCCGCCGGCAGGGTCGAGACCCTAACCATCCCACTCACCGTCACCGATGCCACTGGCGCCACCGATACCGGTAGCCTGACCATTCAAATTACCGGCAGCAACGATGCGCCCTATCTGGTGGGGCGCAATACGTATGTGCGCAACGAAGACGACGGCGTGATATCGCACCAAATGTTGGTGGCCGATTTTGATAGCGGTGAAGGCGCAGCGGGAACACACCTTTCTACCACTGCAACCGTGCCCGGTTTTACATTGGGGGCAGACACCTTCACTTTTAACCCGTCCGACCCTGCCTACCAGCACTTGGCCGCCGGTGAACCGCTGGATATTGTCATCCCCATTACCGTTACTGACGCCAGTGGCGCCAACTCGACAATCTCAGACGCCATTACGATACACCTGACCGGCACCAACGACGCGCCGGTCGTCAGCCATGTGGTGACCAGTCAGGCGGCCAGTGAAGATACCGCCTTCCACTTTTCACTGCCCGCTGGCACCTTTACGGACGTCGATACCGGCGATACCTTAACGCTGTCCACCGGCACTCTACCCAACTGGCTCAGTTTTGATGCCAGCACCGGTGTGTTCAGCGGTACACCTGATGGCGCAGACATCGGCACCACCCAAATCAGCGTGACCGCCACCGACCCGCAAGGGCAATCCATTGATACGGTGTTTAGCCTTACCGTACAAAGTGGCACCCAACCACCAACCTTGACGCCAATCCAAACAGCAAACCAAGGTACAAGCGGAGTAGCCCCCGACGTGAACCCAGCGCCACCGGTTGCTTCAGGTCACGCCGATAGTGGCCCCCTAACAGGCGACGCGCGCCCCCCGGAAAGCGAGCTACTCACACTCGCCGATCATGACAACTCTGCGCTACAACCGTACTTGGATTTAGTCGCCAATCACGACGTCGGCACCACGTCCAGCGTCGATGTATCCACCGAAGTTGCGGACTACCTTGACATCGTAAACGTCAGCGCAGAGAACCTCACAGCGCCACCGATAGACAGTCTTTTACAATCACTCGAGCCCGCCGGTGCGCTCACTTTTGGCACTACGGATGATAATAATGCCGCCGACATTTATGATCTGGGCGACGATGCAATCAGCATCGACCCTCCCGATATTTTACCGGGGCAAGACGAGCCGCCACTGCACGGATGACAACAAGTCACCATCAACACGCGCCCCAAGCGCCAGGGCGCGACAGCACAAAAATGACGCGGCCGAAAAAGCCAGCGACTGTGGCGATAACCTAAAAGACAACTCCGACGATACGCTCGGCCGTGACGAGAAACACAAGCGCGACTCTTTGCGCGATTAAGGTGCTGCCTCACTTTTGCGGCATCCTGCCTCGTGTTAAGCTCGCGACACCTATTGCGGGGCAGACATTTCTATGCACATACATATTCTCGGCATTTGCGGCACATTTATGGGCAGCCTGGCCCAGCTTGCCAAAGCCCTTGGGCACCGGGTAACCGGCTCGGATCAAAGCGTTTACCCCCCCATGAGCACTCAGCTTGAGGCCGCCGGCATTGAGCTAATACAAGGCTATGATCCGCGCCAGCTAGAGCCCGCGCCCGACCTGGTGATTATTGGCAATGCGTTAAGCCGCGGTAACGAGGCCGTCGAGGCTGTGCTTAATAAAGGCCTGCCCTACACCTCCGGCCCTCAGTGGTTGCGCGAGCACGTGCTGCCCGGCAAGTGGGTGTTAGCGGTAGCCGGCACCCACGGTAAAACCACCACCGCCAGTTTACTGGCCTGGATTTTAGAGTACGCGGGTATGGCGCCGGGCTTTTTAATCGGCGGCGTCACGCAAAACTTTCCGCAGTCGGCGCGCTTGGGTGACACGCCCTTTTTTGTCATCGAGGCCGACGAATACGACAGCGCGTTTTTTGATAAGCGCTCGAAATTTGTCCACTACCAACCGCGTACATTAGTGCTCAATAATCTGGAATTCGACCACGCCGATATTTTTGATTCGCTGGCGGACATTCAAAAACAATTTCACCATTTGTTGCGCACTGTGCCCGGTGATGGCCGCGTTATTTATCCGGCTAACGACACCGCGCTAAAGAGTGTGATTAAAAAAGGCCTGTGGAGCGAATCGCAAACCTTTGGCCCCGAGGGCCAGTGGCAGAGTAAAAATCTCGCCGCCGACGGCTCGCACTTTGCTCTGTACGACGGCGACACTCAGGTAGCCGAGGTTCAGTGGGGTATGAGTGGGCAACACAATGTCAGCAACGCCATTGGTGCCATGCTCGCGGCACGGCACGTAGGTGTTACACCCGAGGTAAGCGCCCGGGCGCTGGCCGAATTTAAAGGCGTTAAACGCCGGCTCGAATGCATCGCCGATATACACAGCGTAAAAGTGTACGACGACTTTGCCCATCACCCCACGGCGATTCACACAACTCTCGAAGGCTTGCGCGCCCGAGTTGGCGACGACAAAATTATTGCCATTATCGAGCCGCGCTCCAACACCATGCGCTTAGGCACCCATAAAAAAGCCCTCGCGCCCTCCTGCGTGCACGCCAACGATGTGCTCTGGTATCAACCACCACACACCGATTGGGATATGCACGAGGTGGTCAACAGCTCGCCGGTACCCGCCAAGCTGTACCACGAGCTAGACACCTTAATTCACGACACTTTAGCGCTGGCCGAGGCCGACACCCACATCGTCATTATGAGCAACGGCAGCTTTGAAGGCTTGCACCAAAAACTGGTGCAGCAACTGACCAAACACGCCATGTAAAAAGCAGGAGCCACTACTGTGTCACGCACTATTACCCTCGCCATGACCGGCGCTTCGGGCGCGCAATACGGCTTGCGCCTACTGCAATGTTTGCTGGCGGCTGATTGTCGCGTTTACCTTCTGCTGTCCAGCGCCGCCGAGGTGGTAATCCGCACCGAAACCAACTTAGATTTGCCTTCCGATCTCGACGAGCAACAACTGTTTTTAAGCCAGCGCTACGGCGCCGATGACGAACAGCTAATCTTGTTTGGCCGCGATGATTGGTTTTCTCCGGTCGCCTCAGGCTCCAGCTCACCCGCCTCTATGGTGATTTGCCCCGCCAGCGGCGGCACCCTATCAAGCATCGCCAGCGGCGCCAGCAATAATTTAATCGAGCGCGCCGCCGATGTTGCCCTAAAAGAGCGGCGCCAGCTGATAGTTGTACCGCGCGAAACGCCCTACTCGGCCATTCATTTAGAGAACATGCTTAAAGTCACGCAATTAGGCGCGCTGGTACTGCCCGCCAGCCCCGGCTTTTATATGCAGCCCGACCGCGTGGAAGATTTAATTGATTTTGTGGTTGCCCGGATTCTCGATCAGCTCGGGTTAGAGCAAGACCTAATGCCGCGCTGGGGCGAAGATTAATGCCGTTAACCGCCACCTTACCCACACGGGCCAGCATCGTAGAGGTAGGCCCGCGCGATGGCTTACAAAACGAGCCGGGGCGTATTAGCCTAGACGATAAAGTCGATTTAATTAACGCGCTGGCAAACGCCGGGGTGCAACGCATAGAGGCTGGCGCCTTTGTAAACCCAACCTGGGTGCCACAAATGGCCGACAGCGGCGACGCGTTTGCCGCGATTACGCGTAAACCCGGCGTCAGTTACAGCGCCCTTACCCCCAACATCAAAGGCTTTGACCGCGCGCTTGCCGCCGGCGCCGATGAAGTGGCTATTTTTGCCGCCGCCTCCGAGGCTTTTAGCCAAAAAAATCTTAACTGCGATATCAATACCAGCCTCGAGCGCTTTGCCGAAGTGGTCGCGGCTGCGAATGCCAACAACATTCCGGTACGCGGCTATATATCGTGCGTACTGGGCTGCCCTTATTCGGGTAAAGTCGAGCCGCAAACGTGCTTGTCTATCGCCCGCGAACTTTTAGCTATGGGCTGCTACGAAGTATCGCTGGGAGACACCATCGGCGTCGGCACCGCCGCCGATACGCAACGCTTGCTCGCTTGCTTACTCAACGACATTCCCGTCGAGCAGCTCGCCGTGCATATGCACGACACCTACGGCCAAGCGCTTAGCAACATCTTAGCGGCGCTGCAAATGGGCGTGCACGTTATCGACAGCTCAGTCGCCGGCTTAGGCGGCTGCCCCTACGCGCAAGGCGCCACGGGCAACGTCGCTACCGAAGATGTCATTTATTTACTGGATGGTTTGGGCATCGACCACGGTATTAATCTGCATCAGCTGATGGCCGCCGGGCAGCGCATTTGCGACCGCTTAGGCAAACGCAATAACAGCAAAGTCACCCAAGCGCACAGCGCCCGAACTCAAAAAATATTATGACCGACGATATTCTTAAAGCCAAAGTTAACTTAGAAACCGCGCCCATCCCCTGGCACGAGCTGCAGCGATTTTTTGCCGGCGGCACCGCCATTTACGTCGCCCCCGAGCTGGACTTAACCCTTGTAGCGACCGCCATGGCTGAAGATAACGCCGCGCAAATCCAACACTGGATGCAAGCCAACCAAGTGCAACCGGTCAGCGACGAGCAGGCAGGCCGCTGGTTTGCGGCAGAGGCCATTGTCTGGGCCGTAGTGGTTAAGCCCTGGGTAGTAGTGCAGGAGCGGATAACGGATAACGGATAACGGATAACGGATAACGGATAACGGATAACGGATAACGGATAACGGATAACGGATAACGGAAATATTGCAACGCCCAAAAGAATCTCGTCAAGCGCTTGCGCACTCGACGTTCCCTTAATACGTCAATACCCCACGCACTACCGCCGCCACACCGGCAATGGCCGCAACCGATAAAATAATCGGCCGCAACGCATGAAAAGGCAAACGGTTTACCAGATGGCCAGACAACCAAAACCCGATAAACACGCCGGGGCATGTCATCAACACCAACTTTAGCTCATCTTTGCCGATATACCCCGCAGGCGCCAAAGCTACAATACTGGCGCAGCTGGCAAATAAGAAAAACGCCGACAAATTCGCCCGCACCAAAGGCCCGGTTTCGTTCTGGTAAATAAGTGCGATGGGCGGCCCGCCCACGGCGGTAATCGTCCCCATATAACCCGACGCACCACCAGCCAGCATACTGTTGCGCGCCGACAGGCTCGGCTTAAGCCCCATCACACTCATGCCCACCGCCAGTAAAATAAGCACGCCAAACGCCAGCTCAAAGCCCTGCGCGGTCAAAAAAGCCAGTGTTACTGCAGCCAGCGCCGTACCTACCACATTGCCCACAATCGCGTAGCGCACCGGCCTAAAGCTTAAGCTTTGGTGATTGCGTACCAGCATCAGCACAGTCAGCACCACCGCGTTGATAATCATCACCCCCGGCAAGAATGCCGGGCTAATCAAAAACATCAAAGGTGCCGACAGCGTACCAATGCCATAGCCCGCCACGCCTTGCAGGCACGCCCCCGCGATCAGGGCCAAATTGGCAAGAATAAGCTGAAGCAACGTAATATCAGACAAAGAGGGGTTCCCAGTATTCACATTTAAAAATAAGTCGCACCGGCAATATATCATACAATTCTAACGGCGATACGACCTTCAGGCGACCTTTTTTGCAAAACTTTTATCGCCTCGGCATCAGGTATTACCGGTACAACCCAGCCAGCCCGCGCCTGACTCAACACGCAACAAATCGAGCCTAGAGATTCCGCGAATCAGCCCCCATAATAACCCCCAACCGACCCTCTACAACCGGAGCCAACCCAATGCAATACAGCACTCTCGGCTACAGCGGCCTCAAAGTGTCACGAGCCTGCTTAGGCACCATGACCTGGGGCAAGCAAAATAATCAGGCTGATGCCAATGCGCAAATCGAGTACGCCCTAAACCAAGGCATCAACTTTATCGACACCGCCGAAATGTACGCCGTGCCCCCCAGCGCTGACACCTATGGCACCACCGAGACCATGATCGGTAATTGGCTAGCCGCCAACCCATCGCGCCGGGATGAATTTATTCTCGCCTCCAAAATAGCCGGCAACGGCCTAAAACACATTCGCGATGCCCAAGACATTACCGGCGAGACAGTGTTAGCCGCGATAGACGATTCCCTCGCCCGTCTGCAAACCGACTACATCGACCTCTACCAACTGCACTGGCCCAACCGCACCTCGCCGCACTTTGGCAAACACGCGCCCGGCCGTATCAGCTTTAGCGATGTAGACACCGCCGCACACTCAGCGCAAATGCTAGAAATACTGCAAGCGCTGGACGAGAGTGTAAAGAGCGGCAAAATTCGCCATTTTGGTTTATCCAACGACACCCCTTGGGGCATTAACGAATACATCCGTTTAAGCGAGCAACACAACCTCACCCGCGTCACCGCCATCCAAAATGAATTTAACTTGCTGCAAACCCGCGACTGGCCGTTTTTAATCGAAAGCTGCGTACACCAGCAAGTGGCCTACCTGCCCTGGTCGCCACTCGCCACCGGCGCCCTTACCGGCAAATACTTAAACGGCGCACGCCCCCAAGGCGCCCGCTGGAACTTAATACAACGCAACGGCCTATTCCGCGATACCGAACAAAGTAACGCCGCCGTCGCCGCCTACGGCGACCTTGCACAAAAACACGACTTAACCCCCGCGCAACTCGCGCTGGCTTGGTGCAACCAAGTCGATGGCGTCACCTCCACCATCATCGGCGCCACCAACCTAGAGCAGCTTAAAGAGAATATCGATGCGTTTGAGTTAACGTTAAGTGAAAGCGCGTTAAGTGATATTGCGGATGTGCATAAGCAGTTTCCGGTGCCTTTTTAACGAGAGGTAAAGTCACCTTATTTTTCGTATTTATATGTGACGAGTAACTACTAGGTGGCGACGGTTTTTACGGTAGTGATTTTTTAGATGCCTGTGCGGCAGCGAACGTGCTCGGATGCTTCGATGTCCAGCATCTCTTTTTCTTAGCTGCCTGTGCGGCAGCGAACCTGGCGAGGATCTTCTCGTGAAATCGCGATAGTTTCTTAGCTGCCTGTGCGGCAGCGAACCGGTATGGGGTTACCGTCTACGTCTACTATGCTTTCTTAGCTGCCTGTGCGGCAGCGAACTGCTTAAGTTAAAGGCTGAGTTAAATCGGTTATTTCTTAGCTGCCTGTGCGGCAGCGAACAATCAATCACAACTACACCTCGCGCACGTAATTTTCTTAGCTGCCTGTGCGGCAGCGAACTGTAACCCGCGTGCTGCGTGGGGTGGTCAGGGTTTTCTTAGCTGCCTGTGCGGCAGCGAACTTCTATTGATTGCGCTGCGAGCTGAGTCTATCTTTCTTAGCTGCCTGTGCGGCAGCGAACGCATTGGGGTTGACGCGCTTTCTTGGCTAGAATTTCTTAGCTGCCTGTGCGGCAGCGAACGACCACCGTGGGGCTTCCGGCCTTCTACCCTTTTTCTTAGCTGCCTGTGCGGCAGCGAACGATACACTGCATTCGGGCGGCCAGATTGTTGCTTTCTTAGCTGCCTGTGCGGCAGCGAACGCTATCGGTGCCATCAGGACGCCACGGGCGGATTTCTTAGCTGCCTGTGCGGCAGCGAACGAGAACTGGAGGCGTGCTTTATTGAAGAGGTTTTTCTTAGCTGCCTGTGCGGCAGCGAACCGCTGGCTACTAAACGGCAACGGCTACTTTATTTTCTTAGCTGCCTGTGCGGCAGCGAACCATCTACATCCACCGACTTTGGACTCTGGGCGTTTCTTAGCTGCCTGTGCGGCAGCGAACAAGACAACCTCAATGAAATCGAAGAACCAAACTTTCTTAGCTGCCTGTGCGGCAGCGAACCGCGAAGCCGAGCGCACCGCCGCTTAACAGGATTTCTTAGCTGCCTGTGCGGCAGCGAACCTGTGGGCAGAACGGCGTAGCCCTCTGGCACATTTCTTAGCTGCCTGTGCGGCAGCGAACATCGTCGAAGACCACGACATAGAATACTGCGATTTCTTAGCTGCCTGTGCGGCAGCGAACAGCGTGACCGAGGGCTGCCTTGCATTAGCTGTTTTCTTAGCTGCCTGTGCGGCAGCGAACTAATCGGCGGCGCCCACGCCGTGCCCGACACTTTTCTTAGCTGCCTGTGCGGCAGCGAACATTATTGGGTGGTCAGGTGATCCGGCATGGACTTTCTTAGCTGCCTGTGCGGCAGCGAACGCAAACGGTCAGCCAATCAAGTGGCGCGCAACTTTCTTAGCTGCCTGTGCGGCAGCGAACTCGCTTCGGGTGTGCCCTACAATTTTTTGTGTGTTTCTTAGCTGCCTGTGCGGCAGCGAACGAACGGGCCGAACGCGAGAAGGTGGAAGCTGATTTCTTAGCTGCCTGTGCGGCAGCGAACGCCATGCGCTTCGGCAACACTAAGCCGCTAATTTTCTTAGCTGCCTGTGCGGCAGCGAACGTGTGGGGTCTGACTACGGCGAAAATTCATCATTTCTTAGCTGCCTGTGCGGCAGCGAACAAGACAATTATAAAAATAAGTATCTGATTTTTAAAGAACATTAGCGCTTTTTGGCTATTTACCCCTATTTTAAGAGGCAGAAAAAAGCCCTTGAAAAACAAGGGCTTAAAAATCACGTGAAAAATAGTGTTAAAACCAAGGCACGGTAGTAGTTTGGCTGAAGCCGTAGCTGTTAAACGCACCACTGCCCTTGGCCTCTTGGGCATCTTTCTGCTCAATAAACAAACAAAAAGACTGGCTAGTACTAGCGCTACGGATCGTTATAAAGGGTAAATCAGGCTTCCTTTCAATAGCTTGGGGAATTGCCTCACTCGCGGCTTCATAACTTTCGCTTTTGCGCTTCATGCGGCGCCGTCGCAGTCGCTCGACGTTGGTTTTAAATTGCCGCCGTGTTACGAGCTTGTGCGTTACTCCACCCGGAGCCGGGAGAATATCCGTCACGCTTGTGTGGTCCGTCATGCCTTTTAACCACCCGGCCTTTTGCAACTGATTAAGAGACTCCTGATCACTGTGAATGCGTAAGATAGCTCCTACGCCTTTGGGCTTAACGCTATACTGCGGAAAACTTACGCCGATGTTAGTCGCCGCTAATGCCACTAACGCACGGTGCAGCTTGTTGTATAGCGCGCCCATCAGCAATGCGGACGAGAACTCAGGGTCGGGGAGTATGGTTATATCCTGGTAATGATCCATACATCACCCCGCATCACCAAATACGCCACCGCGAATAAGCGTGGCCATGACAAAATGCTGCTGCTCGGTCTCAGGCTCTTTATCTTTAAGAACCCAGCTGTCCAGCAAGTTATAGAAATCCATTTTTTGTTTGGGCTGGCGATAGGCTTTGCCTTGTGTGGTAACAGACCCATAGGGCTCTACCGCAATTGGGCCTAGCTCGCCTGCGCCTTCGTACCAGGTATCAACCGTGCGAATCGCATTGCCCAGCTTTTGTGAGTGGATGCCTGCAATACCTTTCACTTGATAAAGGGTTTTGCTTTTATCACCGCGGCCTCGATCCAAAATCAGCTCTTGCGACGGGAACACCTCTTGCGCTGCACCAATGCGCACGAAGGCCGTTACGTGCAACAATACATGTTGCTCACCGCTCAAGCCGGATTCAATTACCTTACCTAAGGCTTGAACATCCGTCGATAAGTTATCGAAGCTGCGCAGCGATACATCCAAAGCGTTAAAGCTCCATGTCTCACTGGCACTGCCTTTAGTCATGCGGGCCACGTTAACTTTTACCTCTTCGGCCCCTACGCGGTTGCGCCATAAAAATCGGCCGTTGGCCAGGTTGGCGGCGTAACGCTGCGCCAGTGTGCTAAAGCCGGCTTGCGATACATACTGGCTTACAACTGACTGAAGTTTGTCTTGATACTCACCGCTATTGCACGCTGAAGGGGTGCCCGCACCGGGCAAAACCCGCAAAGTAAAACTGATTTTTAAGGTATCGGAACCTGCAGGCAACGCCGCTACATCAACCGTTTGCAAGTTTGGGTTTTCAATAGCGGCATCTAGCTTGGCCGGATCTTGATCTTTTGTTTTCAAGCGATTAGAAATTGTACCTCGCACCGATTTTTCAATAATACTCACAGGCTCCCAGTTTTGGCTGTGTTCCTGATCATCCCAGTCGCCGCCGTAAAACAAAGCATCGGAGGGATCCAGTTTGCGCTCAAAAGCTAAAACAGATGCGGTTTTTAATGTTTCATTAGCCATAGTTAAACTCCTTTTAAAGTATTAGTCGGTAATAGATTCAAGAATTTCAGTGGGTTGGTAATCATTGCAGCAGCGATAAGTGCCGGTATCCGCACAGGTATTGGCGTACCACAACAGTTGCTCTGGCTTTTGCAAGCGGTGCGGGCTTAGCCATTCGCCAATACCGAACAAGCTTTCCACAAAGCGGAAGGGAGTCGTATTATCGCGGGCATTTTCTACGCTACCGGCGTCTTGTAACTCCGTTAGCGCGCCGTAACCTACCGGTATGGGCACCAACCAACCAGAGCGTTTTTTACCCGAAGCGCGGGTAGCGACCCATTCACCTTTGTCTGCACCGTCTTCTTCTGGTTGCCACGCATAGTCAATGCGCGATAAAGACAAAAGCGCATCCAGCCGTGTAGCCTGGCTATTCAACTGGCGTAGCGCCTCATACTCATCGTTTAATGCATCCTGCCGGTCGGTTAAAACAAACCCTGGCAGTAGGCGCATTTTGAGCTGGTTAAAGATTGTCTCTCGCCCCCTAGCGTCGCCGGTAAAGGCAGCCATATAGGGCTGAGTACGCCATGCCGGTTGATGCGAGGACACAACCGAGCCGCCGGCAATGCGCATGGATTCAAGCAGCAATTTCACTTTGTCAGCCATTGCTTTTTGTTCAGCCGCATCGCTTATTAGCTCACAACCGATGGCAAAAACTAAACTGACATCCAAATGAATTCGCCCTTCCTCGGCAATAGCAGCCGTTTTTCCATCTTTACCCACGGGGTTTCGAGTTAGGTGAAAGCCTCTAACAAAACCATCGCTTGCCGCTTGCTCTTCACAACCGTGCGCCACCACACCCACGGCGTTAAAGTCCACGTCCAGCCCTGTAGCTTTGGCCTTGCGCTCCAGCGCCCACATCAAACCGATAAAAGCACTCATGGCCGGAAAGCCATGAGTCAGCGGGCTGGATATGGCATTGGCGTTTTGCACACGCAAATGCGGCACAACCAATAAGTAGTCAAAATCGGGGCACTTAGACATTGGCCACCTCCTTATTCGCCTTAATTGCGCGCCGCTGAATGGTTGCGGGCCAGGCGGCGTGCACAATCGCCTGTTTGGCCCAGTGCGCATGCTCGGCGTCGCCCACCGGCAAACCTTCTGCAATCAAGCGGGCATTCACCCAATTGCCAAACAAACTGGCGACTTCATCGGGCCAGCCTTTCCACTCGAACGCACGCAGGAACTCTTCGTCCTCTTCTTTATGCTCTTCGCGGACGGGTAAACTAGCACGGGCTTGGTCCAACCAGATTTTTTCGTACAAGGGTAATTGGCACGCCGGATCACGCGTCCAACCAGGTTCCATTTTTGCCTGAGTTTCTGCCCCAAAAGCGGCGAGTGACTGCCCTAAGGCTTGCTCAATAGCTTCACGTTGTTGCCGAGTTTCCATCACTGCATCTGGGTCATTTTTAAGTAGCTTTATCAGTTTATTGAGTAAATCACGATTTTCGCGCTGCTTAAAAAACTGCGCGAACGCTGTATCTGTATTTAACGGACTCCACACCCATTCACGCTTCCATTGCGGCGGAGCAGATGCCAACAAATAATTCACACCGCCACGCTCGCTGTTTAACTGGCTTATGTTCTGAGGCTTAGTGCCACCCAGCTTGCGCACTGCCACATTGGTGTACACCCTGTAAACACCATCGTGCGGCTGCTTTTTACTGCGCGCTTGACGGGCCGCTTTGTTAACCTCGCCAAAGCGGGCGTCATTAATATCCATATGCACGGCGTGCGCAAGGGGACTTGAAAACAGTGGCTGCAGCAAATGGAAGCTAGCACCATCTGTAGGGTCGTCTGCCGCGCACCAATAAGTCTGCTTGGCCATCGTATGAGAGGATAAATTTTGTGCCGGCCGAACCAGCTCTTTAAAGGCATCCGCCCAAACGCTAGCAGTATCCGCATCGGAATGGAGGGCACTGATCGCATCGGCATCGTTTTGCTGAAACCATTCAATCAGCCGTTTTCCTTCAACTTCTAGTTTCAGGAATTTGTAAACGTCCAAGGCAGCGGCGTTACCAACGACATCCTCGGCAAACGAATTGCCCAGAGTATGGGTGCCGACCTCTAGGCGGTTGGGAAGGGATTCAGGGGAAACATACAGGCTGCTACCCTTAGCGTCCGGGTGGGTCGCTTTGGTGATATGGGTTACCGCCTGAATTTGTGACACACGTTTAGCCGCGCTTTCCAGCCAAACACCGTAATCGTACTTAGCCGCAACCTCGGCGGCTTTTTCATCGCTTAAGCCATTTAACTTAGTATCGCGTCGCTCATCGATAAAATCGGTGATCGCCTGGCGAAACACCGCCGAACGCGACGACGATTGCTCGTTATCGTGCATAGTGAGAACTCCTTTTGCGTTTGTGGTCGACTGAGCCGACCTAAAAGCTGTAGAATCCCCACAGCAACATGCTGCGGGGATGTGTAGACCAGTTCAGACTCTTCTGGTCATATGCTGGTTAGACATATCTCTATCCTCCTTAGCGCATCAAACCTGTGCTTGGGGCCGACGATCAACCGGCAAGTTGCATTTATGTCAGGCACCGTTGGCGCGGTGCCTGACTAACCTGCAGGCAATACTACGCCCATCAACACGAGAAATGCAACCAATATATTCAATGAATGCCGAAAGGCAGCTAAGAAAAATATCTCCAACGGATGGCGATCTTGTTACCTGCCGCACAGGCAGCACAGCTACCGGGCTTCGGCCCGGTTATCTTTTCTCCCCCAGCCCCAATGCGGGGTGATACCACCACTGCTTTGCAGATCCTTTACTCCCCACCATGACATTCACCGTGGTAAATTTTTTGGCGCATTGCTCAAGGCTTACCCCTTGCGCGTCTGCTTGCTCTTTAAGTAGCGCCAGTAAGTCGAATCTTCCCCAGGCGGTTATCCCCTCGCCCATGGGTATATCAGACCACTCCATTAGCGTCACCATATGCGAGGCGCTGGCGTACACATCTGGCTGCCCACGTTTGCCTTCTTCGTGGATGCGGTGGGGGAGCAAACATTCCTCATCTTCATCGGGCAAAAACACCAACGTCATTTCTTCGCCGGTTTGTTTGCGAAAAGGCTGTTGCTGGGGCAATACCCAAGTTAACCCTGCCTGTGGGTAGCGCCAGCACTCGGTGGCGGTTAGTTCTTTCTGCCCGCCTCCTGCTCTACTGCCACGCCGCTTGGGCTTCTCTAGCGCCATTGGCGGCAGCATAAGTGCCTCTAACCGGGCGTGCTCTAAGTCTACTAAGCTGTTTGTACTTTCAAGAGTCTGTTCGCCGCGCACAATGCGCGGGCAGGCGGTAATTTGCCGATACTCTGGCTCGCGCAATAAATGGCTTAACCGGTGATTGCTCAGACGAAACTTGTCGTTGTGTTTATCTTCAAAACCGGGCCTTACATAAACCAGCTTCGGCTTACCATCGCGCTCTTGATGCTCGGTAAAGTGGCGAAGGTTGGTATCAAATAGATAAATATTCGCCTGTTCAGGTATTTTTTGCCGATGCCTTTGCACCCTGCCCGCCAACTGAATCAGTGAGCGCATGGAGGAGGGCTCTACCACGGCCCAGTCGTAATCGTGGTCGCGGCCCACCTCCGTTACCGGAGAGCCCAGCACCACAAACAGCTGGTTTGGCTGTTCACTCGCATCGATCAACTCTCGAATGTCATCACGCTCGTACACCGCATTTGAGTCGCGCCGGTTTAGCACGCCGTCCAGCAGGTGCTCAATTTCGGAGCGCAGCAATAGCGGAAAGCGCGCGTGATACACGCACAAGTGTATTTGGTAGCCTTTGGGGGCGCCGTTTTTATAAAGCTCTTGCGCCACGCGAAATAGCGGCTCGATATTTGCCATTCGCACCAAACCAAAGCTCACTTTTTTACCCGATTTGGGGCAGGATTCATGATTGATATCGTGAGCGTTGATAATGGCATTTAGCACAGGTTCTGCAAAAGCTTTGTGAATGTCGGCTTTATCGGTACTCTCTACGCTAGGCAAATCGAGTGGTAGTATCTCGCCTTTGCGGTTAGCGCCTTTGGCTTTAACCGTGCCGGTTAACTTTTTAACCCGCTGCTCGACAAACGCTTTATGCTGAGCCATAAAGTCATTGCTACCGCATGACAGTAATTGTGGGTTAACGCTCTCGTCCACCCACAGGCAGGTCACCAACGGCTCAGAAATATCTTGCCCACCGTGCTCGCCTCGGTTTTTCAAATAGTGCGCGCGGCCTGCGGCATAGGCATTAAACATACCCTCGACCAATGCGGGTGGCATAGTGGCCGATGATAACAATACCCGGCTACCCAACAGCCCTGCCCAGTGAACCAAGCGTGTGAGTGCGGGTAAATCGTCCATGCCAAAATCATCCAGCTCATCCAGTACTAAGTCGCTGCTCATTAAACGCAACATGGGGGCAATTTGGCGCCCAGCTCTTTGCGCCTCAGTCGCGGGCATTAAATGATCGATGGTACAGACCAACATAGGGGCGGATACCAATGAGCTAATGCGCGGATCGGACATCACCTTGGAGAGCAACGGATGGTCGAGGTGCTGACCTTCGTAGAGCACATGGCTGTCTTCCTCCATTAGCTCTTGAATAGACGCAGAACCAGTACTTTCGGCGAGAGATTCGTAATATTCAAATAGCTCGCGGCTGGCGGCGCCGCCTACTTTAATGGCGAGCTCATCATCATTTAGATGTAAATCTTTGCGATAGCTTCGGCCCGTTTGCAGGGTTAGGGCTCTCAACCCCAGCGCAAATGTCGCGCGCAAACCAAGGTCTGGCGCTGATAGCGCATTTAAAATCCGCGCATTCGCCAAGGTTTTACCGCAGCCGGTTGAGGCCATGTTGACGATAAAACACCCTTCCTCGGCCGCTTTTTCACGAGCGGCCAACGCCGCATCGGCGGCCCTATCTTGCCAACGAAAACGCTCATTTGTACTGCGCTTTTTAAGGCCTTTATGGCGAGCCAATCTTGGCAAAAACCGCTCAAACCCCGGCAAGCTTCTCACAATACCGCCAGAGAACTTGGCAACGCCTAACAAGTGCTCATCGAGTGTCTGCTTGAGTGTTCGACTGCTATCGGTGTTGGCGTAAACTTTGTAACTTTTGTCGCCAGAAACACGCTGGTTAGACTCTGCTGGCAAGGCTGAATAATGGTGGTCAGCCAACATCAAACTCAAGCGGGATAAGTGCATCACATAGGGGTTATCCAACCAGCGATAGTCTTGTCGGCGCTCCAGAAGCCGCTGCAGTCGTAGCGCCAACTTGGCTGCTGATTCGCGCCATTTAGGCAGACTGACGGGCAGTTGCTTAATAGACCAGTAAGGCGTTATGGCATCTTCTGATTTAATTTGCCTTAACTCATTCCAATCGTGCTTCACGCTTTGCAGTAAACTGGGTAACTCGCTTGCGCCAAAATCCGGTGACCGCTTACCCAAATAGTGTTGTACACCTTTCTCATCCACCACTGGCTTTACCGGTAAGCGATGATGGGTAACCACCAACCAAGCGACGGCGGCCGCTAAAGGCGGTAAGTTTTTAAAAGGCGGCTCGCAGTTATCCAGCCCATCGCGACAATAGCGCCCGGCCTGAAGCCAGGCTTTGTCATCGGCGCTTGTGGGTGATGCCAAGCGCTGCAGCCAAATGGCGTCATCATCGCCACCCACAAACGCTAAAAATAACCGCAGGGATACCCACTCATGGCGATAAAGGTTTTTCTCAATCAACTTGCCTCTTAGCTTTTTTTGAAACGCAACACTGGCCTTTCCTAAATCGTGCAACAAAGCGGACAATTGAGCTAAGAGCTGTATATCTTCACCGGTATGCCAATCGTTTTCTGACTCTGAACGCAGAATATTTCGCTCGGTAGTATTGGTGGGAACCGCCCCTTCACTGTTAAATTTGGACGCGTTACCAACAATCCACATCAGCTCGCTGTGGTCTTTACCGCGAATCCAGTGGCAGGCGATCGCCGAATTACGCCTTGCGGATTTTCTAAGCAGCTTTTTTAATGTGTTTAACCCTTCCATGGTAATAGGCGTTTGCCATGTTCGCTCACCCCGGCGCTCGGCAAACTGATCGAGAATCCTGCGAGTCTCGGCCAGTGCACGCTTATTACACTGAGACACCAACAGTACATTCATGGCTTTGCCTTGCCACCTTGGCCAATGGTGGTAGCAATGTCTTTAAGCGTGTCGATCATAAAATCCAGTGATTCACTGCGTGTTAACGATTCGACACAATTGCGGCGAAACTCTTGCTCATCGTCACCACGCATGGCCGACAAAAAGGCCTGCGGCAGTATTGCGGCGTCTTTAACTAAATCGGCGGCGTCAAACACCAAACCGCCTCGGCGAGTTTTACCGTGTAAAACAGCCAAGCCGTGAGGTAAACCAAGCACCCAGGTTGCGGTTGCCCCCAAACCGTAAGCTAAATAATTGCCATGATCGAGAAAACGATTGGCGGGATCGGTGCCTGTACCGCGCTTGGCACGGGTAAAGCCACCATAACCCACGGTATTCACAGCCAACTTAAACAGCGCCTTGGTCAGACGTGCCTCTTCGGTAAGTAACGTATTGGTATCGAGCGCCACCTTAATGTTGGTTCGGCTTTTTTCCAGCATGGAGGCAAGCATAGTGGGCTCGATCAAAAAACCAGCCTCTTTTATAGCGCGTTTATTCCATTCACCCTCAATTCGGTTTAAACGCGACAACTGCAGGGCTTTGGCGGCCATCAGGCGCAAGTCATCGTTAAACCACATTTGCACCCACGCCTGCATATATTCAGTCGGGCGGTATTCGCTTTGCGGCGAAAACCAAGCAACGTCCACGTCAACCTCATTAGCGCTAAACAAAGGCGTACCGCCACCGCCGCAAAAACCAACCAAAACACCGGCCTTAGCTAACTCGCGCATCGCCGCTTGAGTCACCGACGTACCAGTGCCCAGCAACACGGTTGTGGTGTTAGCAATGGGGATATTCCAGTAGAGCGATTTTTTACCCTCGTCGGTGACATACTCTACCCGTCCGCCATTTACCAAGACCCGGCAGTACTGCAGGTAGTAAATATTGGCCCGCTTTGAGTGCAATATGGTTTTTAAATCCGATGGCGATAAATCGTCCATTGCTCAACTCCACCTTTGTGATTTTTTATTAGCTTACCCACTCGTCCGTAACACACAATACTGTAAAAATAACCCGTATGAATTTCTGACAAAGCCCTCAAGCACAGCCCGTCACCATCAAAACAACCACTCTTTTATGTCAGATAAATTGACCAACACCAACTGCTGCGCTTCGGGCATACCGTCCAGAACCTTGGGGTTGATGCGCATTTCTTGTAGTAGGTAGTGCGCTAAACAGGCGCGAGTGGTAAGTTTTAGCTGGCCGTCTTGCATGTCGTAGTCGTGCTCTATCACGTCGCGTTTGGTGGGAGCAAGGCGTGGGTCGGGCTCAAAGACAAGCTCAACCTGAGTCTGCCAGGCCTTGTCTAGCTCGGCACTTTGCTCGGCGGGGCCGGACAAAATGGCGTTGCCACGAAAGCGACTCAGGACAAAGTCACGAAACTGCTTTTTGTGTTCGCACCAAGCGCGCAGGTGCCAACGCAGGCCAGTTTGCACTAAGGCGTGTGGGGCGATAACCCGGCCTTGCCGATTGGGGTTGGTGAGCGAGACGTAATCGACCTCTAGCCGCTGTTTTTGGCGAATAGCTTGCACGATAGAGCGCATAAGAGGTGCGTGAACGCCTCGTGCGGGCAAACTTAGCGAATGAACGGGGAGCTTTTCCAGCGTCAGCGGCTGGGCCAGCCAAGCCAGATATTGCTCTGCAGAGCCGGCAATAAACAGCGGTTTAAAGCCCGGCTCTGGCTGATGGCATTTACGGCTGGTGTTATAGCTGAGATTATCGGGCGCTAATTCCAGGTAGCGCTTGATATCTTGACTGGCCTGCTGGCGGGAAAGCCCAAAGTGCTTAACCAACAGGCTGCTGTTGGCGGCGCCCTCCCAGTAGGCGACTAACTCGAAGGTTTGTAAGCGCGCTTGCTGCGCATCGCTAATGTCCATAGCGGCGTGTCCTTGTGGTTGTGCGGCTGGCGCGCTGTTCAACACAGCGATAATGACACAGCAGGGCAGACATGCAAACCACCCAACTAATAACCCACACCTGCGCCACCGGAGCGGTAGCATCTTGCCTGGGGAAGCCAAGTCCGCCGGCCAGGCAAAGGGATCGAATAAACAACGGCTAGGGTTTTCAAAGGAGAGGCTTGAGCGGCTAAAATAGCGGCAATAAAAACACGAGGCGCTAAACACGCCCGATGCCCCCACCATAGCTTTTGTACATGATCAACCGTAGCCGCATACTGTATAGCTACCAGCGTCGGAAACCTCATCATTCCGCTCTACCCGCAACTGCCCACAAACCGTAACTAAACCTATCGGCCTGTTTATCGATCTGCGTTAAAATTAGTTACGCAGAATGTAATGGGATCCTCAGTATGAGCAAAACGGTATCTTTAGAGCGCAAACAGGCTTATACCCGACAAACCCGCACCGCTAACTATGTTGCCAGCCTAAAACTTGAGGGTATTACTACCCCAAAAAGCTCTTCTAAGCCCACATCCAGAGAAGAAATCATCGCCAAATATACCGCACCGCAACCATAGCTCTTGGCCGAGATTAATAGATACGGCAATGACTCACCGCCGCCCAACCACCCAGAGACGCCCTACCCCCCGAAACCTATGCGACATTAAGAAATACTCGCCCGATAACGCAGAGCGGGACCGGTGACTTGTAGTGCTAAAAAAACCCAAGCTTTTCTGTCATCATACGTAACCACGTTCATAAGACGCACCTACCGATTACTCATCATCGAGCCAGCACTAACAATGCCTTTACTTCAAACGTTCAACCGCCTCTTTCCCCTATGGGCCATTTTACTGGGCGCCTTGGGCTTTTACTTTCCGGCAATATTTACGCCGCTGTCGTCTGCCATTGCCTGGCTGTTGGCGCTGGTGATGTTTGCCATGGGACTGACGCTATCTACGGCCGACTTTTATCGGGTGGCGCGCGAGCCTAAACCGATTCTGCTCGGGCTGGCACTGCAATTTACGTTAATGCCACTGGCGGCTTTAGCGGTGTCCCGATTGTTGGGGTTAAGTGTTGAGTTAACCACAGGCATGGTTTTGGTTGGCACGGTTGCCGGGGGTACGGCGTCGAATGTCATTACTTGGTTGGCCGGTGGGCGAGTGGCGTTGTCAGTTTCTATGACGTTAACGGCGACGCTGGCATCGGTGGTTTTAACGCCTTTGCTAACGTGGTTATTATTGCGTAACACGGTAGAGATCAACACGTTAGGAATGCTGTGGGGTATTGCCAAAATTGTTGTGGCGCCAGTATTAATGGGCGTATTGCTACACCACTTTTTTGCCGCTGGCATCAAACGGCTTGAGCCGGCGTTGGCCAGTATCGCGGTGATATTAATCAGCGTGATTATTGCGATTGTGGTGGCGTTAAACGCCGGGCGATTGGCCAGCATTGGGGCGCTAGTATTAGTGGCCGTGGTGCTGCACAACAGCATAGGGTTAACGGCGGGCTACTGGCTGGCGCGCCTGCTTAAGTTTGATGAGGCGACTTGCCGCACCATCGCCATTGAGGTGGGCATGCAAAACTCCGGTTTGGCCGTGGCATTGGCGCAACAGTTTTTTAGCGCCAGCGCGGCACTGCCGGGAGCGCTATTTTCGGTTTGGCATAACGTGTCTGGATCGCTATTGGCGAGCTGGTGGAGGAGAAAGGGATGACGGATGACGGATGACGGATGACGGATGACGGATGACGGATGACGGATGACGGATGACGGATGACGGATGACGGATGACGGAGAATTATGGAGTGACCCCATAAAAGTAGACAAGCACTTTCTAGCACACTACAAGTCCCGTTCACATTCGCAAACCGATCTATTCTCGTAGGGTGCCTTGAATTGTTAAATTCAACTGGCTGATTCCCCTCACTCGCCGGCGCTATATTAAAAAGCTATGCACGTCACCTGCGCCAGTATCCAGCAAATAATTCTCTCGAGCGATATAAAGATCTTCTTCATCGCCAGTCCATAATAGATACGACCGCCTAAAGTGCATAGAAATATACGGCCAGGACAACTGAGCCCTTCCATAGCGGTTAAAATTTATGCCGGTTGCGAAGACCTTTTATAATAAAAATCACCGCCGGGATCATGCAGGCTGCGCCGACTAAAATATACACGATGCCGTCTTGTTCAAAGCGCAAGTGCTCGGGCAGCAAGTCGACATTGGCGATATGCATTGCCATGCCTAGCCCGATTAAGATGCAACCGATCATGTCTAACACTAAAAGATGTAGCGGTAATTTCACGAGTGGAGTCCTTGTCATTGACGTTTGGAATGTTTTTCCCAGTTTTCCTGGCGTTTTCGCTCGCTTTTTTTAAGCAAGATATAAGTGGCGCCGCTGGCGCCGTGGTGTTTTTGCGCGGAGTGAAACGCGAGCACCTCGTCGATGCAGGGTAGCCAGTTGGCAACGCAACTTTTTAACAGCGCCGGTTGCTCGCGGCCCTCGCCTTTACCATGGGTAATAAGCGCGCAGCGTATGTCGTGCTCTATACAGTCGCGAATAAACTGAAACAACGCCGAGCGGGCTTGCTCGACGGTCATGCGATGCAAATCGAGGCGGGCATCAATATTGTATTTACCCAGCCGCAAATTCTTATAAACCCCATGCTGCACACCGTCACGGCGAAAGTCGAGAACATCCAACGGCCCTACTGGGTCAATATGATCGGCGCTTAAAAAATTGGTGTCTTGCTCGGTAATGGCCTGGGCGGCGGCACGCCGTTGCTTTAGTGTATCGTCGGTGGCGCGCTGGCTTTTTAAGGCAACCTTGGGGCTAACCTTCAAGCGCTGTACGTCTTGCATTTGCTGGCGGAATAATTCGTCGTCACTCATGGCGGCCGTTACATCGTTGTTCGCGTAGAGCGCTCATTATGCCAGTTTGCAGAGGGCGGGGAAAACGCCTTGCAGGCTATAAACAAACCCGCAAGGCGTTAAACAGCGCTAACGGTTAACGCGGTTGCCGATCAAGTCATCCACGACGCCGGGGTCGGCGAGGGTTGAGGTATCACCTAAGCTGTCTAGCTCGTTGGCGGCAATTTTGCGCAAAATACGACGCATGATTTTACCCGAGCGGGTTTTGGGTAGCCCCGGCGCCCACTGGATAATATCGGGCTTGGCAATGGCGCCAATCTCTTGTACGCACTGTTGTATCAAGGCTTTTTTAAGCTCGTCGCTGGGCTCGGCGCCCTCCATTAAGGTGACGTAGGCGTAAATACCTTGGCCCTTAATGTCGTGCGGGTAACCCACCACGGCGGCCTCGGCCACTTGCTCGTGCAGCACCAAGGCACTCTCGACCTCGGCGGTACCCATGCGGTGGCCCGATACGTTCAGTACGTCATCCACGCGGCCGGTAATCCAGTAGTAACCATCGGCATCGCGGCGCGCGCCGTCACCGGTAAAGTAATAACCGGGGTAGGTGGAGTAGTAAGTATCGATACAACGCTGGTGGTCGCCATACACGGTGCGCAACTGGCTGGGCCAGCTGGCTTTAATCGCCAAGCTGCCTTCGCCGGCGCCTTCGACTTCGTTACCCTCAGCATCCAGCAGCACCGGCTGCACGCCAAAAAACGGCACGGTACACGAGCCGGGCTTGAGGTCGATAGCGCCCGGTAGCGGTGTCATCATGTGGGCGCCGGTTTCGGTTTGCCACCAGGTGTCCATAATCGGGCTGCGCTCGTCGCCCACCACACGGTAGTACCACTCCCACGCTTCGGGGTTAATGGGCTCGCCCACGCTGCCCAAAATACGCAAGGATTTACGCGAGGTACGGGTGACAAACTCATCGCCCGCGCCCATTAGTGCACGCACAGCAGTAGGGGCGGTGTAAAAACTGTTAACGCCGTGTTTATCGACCACTTGCCAGCAGCGCGAGGCATCTGGGTAGGTAGGCACACCTTCAAACATTAAGCTGGTGGCGCCGTTGGCCAAGGGGCCATAAACGATATAACTGTGACCGGTAACCCAGCCGACATCGGCGGTGCACCAGTAGACTTCGCCCTCGCGGTAATCAAACACGTATTTGTGGGTCATAGCCGCTTGTAGCAAGTAGCCGCCAGTGGTGTGCAGCACACCTTTGGGCTGGCCGGTTGAGCCGGAGGTGTACAAAATAAACAGCGGGTCTTCGGCGTCCATCCACTCGGGCTCACACTGCTCGGGGGCGGCTTCTACGGCGTCGCGATACCAGATATCACGTTTGCCATTCCAATCTATATCGCCGCCAGTGCGTTTAACCACCAAGCAGGTGTGCACATTGGGGCAGTTTGCCAAGGCTTTATCGGCATTGGCTTTAAGCGGGACTTTTTTACCGCCGCGTAAACCTTCATCGGCGGTAATCAGTACTTGGCAATCGGCATCGTTAATGCGGTCTTTTAGGGCATCGGGCGAGAAGCCGCCAAACACCACCGAGTGCACAGCACCAATGCGGGTACAGGCGAGCATCGCGTAGCAGGCCTCGGGGATCATGGGCATATACAGACAAACCCGATCGCCTTTTTTAACGCCGCGCTCGCGCAGCACGTTAGCCAAACGGCACACTTCGGTGTGCAATTGCTGATAGCTGATCAGCTGGTCGTCCGCCGGGTCGTCGCCTTCCCAAATAATCGCGGTTTGCTCGGCGCGCTTGGCCAAGTGGCGATCAATGCAGTTGACGCTAACGTTAAGCTTGCCGCCCAAAAACCACGCGACTTCGCCGCGGTTTAAATCGCTTTTGCTGACGGTGTGCCATTTTTGCTGCCAGGTGAGAAACTCCTCGGCCTGCTCGGCCCAGAAGGTGTCCGGATCTTCAACCGACTGCCGGTAAAGCGCCTGATAACGGTCTTTATCGATCAGGGCGTCGCGTTTTAGCTCAGCCGGTACGGGGTAAACTTGCTCGGTCATACACATAATCTCCGCGCGTGAGTACTGTTATTCTGTTGTCGCTAGAGCTTAACAGCCCTCCGCCGCTTTCGCCAGAGACAACGTTGTCTTTATGGCAAAATCACACATTTAAAATAAGTGCGCCTCTTATTGCTTGACTAGATAGTGTGGGAAAGTTCACAGATGCCCAGAATTGTTTGCGCTATCATTATCAGAAATTAAAAACATACCATTAAAATATGGGATTAACTGCGTCGCCAATAATTTCAAACCAAATTGATAGCGCAACCAAATGGAAATATGCCGGACGGAGACTCATAATGCGGCGATTAATGATTACAGGAATATGCACCCTTACCCTTAGTGCTTGCGGCGGTTCATCTGATGGCGAGAGTATCGACACTCCCAGCCCAGCGGCCAACATCAACAGCTCGACGGCGCAAGAGGCCAGCTCCTCTACTGCGAGCATTGGTAACAGCTCTAGCAGCTCTCGTAGTAGCGTACCGGCTTCCTCAAGCGCCAGTATTGCCGACACATCTAGCAGTAGCGCCCCAGCCCTCTCGAGTGCCAGCTCAAGCAACTCGGTTATCGCATCGTCATCAACGCCGAGCGCGAGTGAGCCCTCGGCCCCGTCAAGCAGTAGCGTTACAAGTACACCGATTGCCAGCCGCTCATCGAGTACACCAAACACTGGAGCAGGGTCGTCCGTTAAATCGAGCTCTAGTGTAGCGCCTGTCGCACAGGCGTCGGGCAACAGTGCTTGTGATATAACGCCAGGGGTCGTGGCACAACCAGAGGCACCGTTACCAAGCTTTAACAATAGCGCCAACCATCATCACACGCCGTCAAAAATGGCCGAGCACCAAGCGGCGCTAAACCTTGTCGCATACGAGGATGCTACGCATGCCGCGATTACCAGCGGCGACTGGTGCGATGCCAGTATTTGGCACAATAAAGCCGTACCGGGTGATGGCGCACGGGTTGTGATTCCCCATAACACGCAGGTGAGCTACGCGCTGCAAGATACCGCGCGCCTGCATACCCTGCGAGTTGATGGCGAGCTAAATTTTGCCACCAATACCGACACCCGTATGACGC
Source organism: Gilvimarinus japonicus (assembly GCF_042847215.1). Lineage (GTDB taxonomy): Bacteria > Pseudomonadota > Gammaproteobacteria > Pseudomonadales > Cellvibrionaceae > Gilvimarinus > Gilvimarinus japonicus. The sequence goes on along the minus strand of NZ_AP031500.1, from coordinate 463,092 downwards.
TGGACACCTTACTGGTCGACCCGCGCGGCACACTAACCATCGGCACCTCAAACAACCCTGTAGCACGGGATGTAATGGCCGAGATTATCATCGCTGACAATGGCGATATCGATGTGGATTGGGACCCCATGCTACTGAGCCGCGGTGTTGTGATTCACGGCACGGCCAGCATACATGGCGCACCGAAAACCTCTCACCTCAAGCTTGATAGCGAAGCTCGCGCCGGCGACTCGGTTTTAACCATGGCCAGCAGGCCAAGCAACTGGCAAATCGGCGACACTTTAGTCATGAGTGGCACCCATTTTTCGGGCTGGAAGTGGGACAACAGTGTTCGTGCGACTCGCTACTACGGCACTGAAGACGAAGTGCGTACCATCACCCGTATTAACGGCAGCAACATTACCCTTAACGCGCCGCTTAACTACAACCACCTAAGCCCACGCTCAGACTTGGCCGCCAGCGTTGGAAACTTTAGTCGTAATATTCGAATCGCCTCTGAAGGGGGTGCGAGTTTACCGCCACACCAGCGTGGCCACGTAATGTTTATGCACAACGACGATATCGACGTGCGTTATGCAGAATTTTTTGAGCTGGGCCGCACCGATAAATCCAAAACTAACCTAGAAGCCATCGACCTTAGCACCCCGCGCGCCAACAGCAATGTACGCGGGCGCTACAGCTTTCACTTTCACCGCGCTGGCACCAGTAACCAAGATCACCCCGCCATCGGTGTAGGCAATGCAGTTTTTGGCTCGCCGGGTTGGGGCTACGTTCATCATGACAGCCACGCCGTGCTGCACGATAACGTCAGCTTTAATACCTTTGGCGCCGGCTTTGTGGCTGAAACTGGCAACGAAACCGGCGTGTGGACCAACAACCTAGCCATCAAAGCCGAAGGCGTGAGCGGCGCCCTTAACCCTAAAAACAATAACGATATTTACAACTACGACATTGCCAGAAGCGGCGATGGGTTTTGGTTTCAAGGTCGGTTGGTGGGCTCAGTGGGTAATATTGCCGCCAGTGTGAATCGCGGTTTTACCTATTTTCATCGCGATCACAGCGGCACCATGATTAATATTCCGCCCGCTCGCTTTATGATGCCCCAGGCCCTGGGGCTTGCCCGCGACTCAGGTGCGGATGACATCCCGATTCGTCACTTTCATAACAATGAGGCCTACGCCAGCACGACCGGCGTGTTTGTCGTTAAGGCCAACCCCAAACAAGGGCACGACATTAATACCGTTATGAGTAACTTTACCGCATGGGAGGTACAAACCGGCGCATCGATTGAATACACCGCACACTATTTGCTGCGCGACTTTGATGTTATCGGCCTCACCTCAGAGCCTTTTCGCCGCCCGCAGACGGGGATTGAGTTTGGTAGAAACACCACCGATATGGTGGTACGCGGCGCTAAAATTCAGGGCTTTGCCACCGGTATTGACCTAGAAAAAGATCAAGTTAACGATGCGGACTTGGGTAAAGACCAATTTGTCGTGATTGACGCCCAGATGACAAGTGTTGATGCGGAGTATCTGAATCGCGATGACACCGACTTGATCATTACTGATGCCGACTTGGTGCCCGGTCGCTTCGCCATTGATTTGGAGCAAGGCGATGACAATGACCATTTTGAATATACGGACCCGGCCACCACCGCAGGCACCGGCGTGAGCTACAGCGGTACAAAAACCGACAGTATCGGCGAAACCCCACTGCCAAGCGGCAGCGATAGCTTTGGCACGGACAGCAAAAACATGATCGCCATCGTTAAAGATAAAGGATACTACCGCACCGCGGAGGGCGATGCTTACACTGTGGTTGAGGAATATTACAGCGACCGCGCCACCGGTGATGTGCACATGCGCGGCCTTAAGACCTATTTGGGGCCCGACGTAGACAGCATGCTGGGCAATCAATATTTTGCATGGCGCGACGCTAAATACATCGGCAGTATCGATTTAGACAACCAAGCCCCGACCGCGCGTGATGACACGGCCTCCGTGGCAGTCAATCGTCAGGTACGCATAGCGGTTATTAGCAACGACTCAGACCCTGAAGGTGACAGCCTACGCATCAATGAAGTAGTCCATCCGGTAAATGGCCGCGTTAAAAAAGGCGCAAAGCAAATCACCTACACTCCGAATATAGATTTTCGGGGTACCGACACGTTTCATTACTTTGTGAGCGATGGGCAGGGAAACTTTAGTCGTGCCGAGGTGGTGGTGACGGTCAACTGACCATCACCACCTAGCGCTTTATTACACCAACTGCATCGGGATCGTATTGGTGGTGCGCTCGACACGGTTGGATTCATCTAAGTACACCAAGCGGGGCTTGTAACCTTCAAGTTCATCTTGGTTGTACTGGGCATACGCACCAATAATCACCCGGTCACCTACCTGCACTTTACGCGCGGCGGCGCCGTTCATCGAGATAGTGCCCGAGCCGGGCTCGGCCAAAATCACGTAGGTGGTAAAGCGCTCACCATTGTTAACGTTGTAAATATCAATTTGTTCAAACTCGCGCAAACCAGCCAGTTCAACCAAATCAGCATCGATGGCGCAGGAGCCGTCGTACCACAGCTCTGCCTGAGTGACGGCGGCCATGTGGAGTTTGCCTTTGAGCATGGTAGAGAGCATGTGCCCCTCCTGTTTCTATCAATGAGCTGCCTGATTGCTGCTATTTAACAGCCGCCGATCGCTCGGCGCGGCCTTCAATCTATCGCTTAGACAAGCTCTAGCGACAGATTATCAATCAATCGGGCGCTTTCGGTGTACATGGCGCCTAATACGGTAATTTCGGTGTCATCGTGCGCCGCCGGCTTTAGCGTGCGGCTGCTGCAGATCTCAAGGTAATCGACCTTAAAACCCGCCTCGGTAATCTGTATTTTACCGGCCTCGGCCAGTGCAATAAAGTCCCGCTGGCCGGCTTTAATTTGCTCGCTCACCCAGCTCAGCGTGCGGTACAGCTGGCTAACCCGGGGCCGCTCGGCCTCGGCAATAAAACCATTGCGTGAGCTAAGCGCCAGGCCATCGGGCTCGCGGTAGATCTCACCAGCGCTGATTTGCACCGGAATGCATAAATCCTCCACCATACGGCGAATCACCGCCAGCTGCTGGTAATCTTTAATACCAAACACGGCTTCGTCGGGCTGCACAATATTAAACAGCTTAGTGACCACCGTAGTCACCCCTTCAAAATGCCCGGGACGGCTGGCACCGCACAGCACATCGGTCATGGCAGGCACAATCACCCGGGTCTGCTCGTCCATGCCGTTGGGGTAAATTTCGGTTTCGTCGGGGCAAAACAAAAAATCGCAATTAATGCCTTCGAGCTTGGCAGAATCAACCGCCAAGGTGCGCGGATAGCGATCCCAATCTTCGTTTAAACCAAACTGCAAACGGTTAACAAAGATGCTCACCACCACACAATCGCAGGTCTGTTGCGCCTGCTTTACCAGCGCCAGATGGGCGTCGTGTAAATTGCCCATGGTGGGCACAAAGCCAATACGCTTGCCAGCGCGGCGGGCCTCGGCCAGCGCCTCGCGCAAAGAGCGAATATGGTGAAATACCTGCATAGGAAACGAAGCCTCAGTCGCCGTTTACCCGGCGGCGGCTACAACGCGCACTTAGGCCGGGGGCGGGATAATACACGCTCGCGACAGACAAGTACATTTTTTGGACACAATTGCGACCGCGCAAACAGCCCTAAAAAACCTCGGTATCAAGTGGTAAGCGCGTCACCGCATCGCCTACTTGGATCGTACCCGAGCGAACAATCTTGGCGCACAAACCACCATAGCCGTACATCGCCGCCACACCGCCCTCCCCCAGGTTCTCGTTCATCCGCAAGCAAGGGTGACACAAAGCGCCGGGCACAATAATCGCCTCGCCGATTTGCAAGATTTGATGGCGCAGCAAATTAAGGTTCATACCCGACACCACCAAGTTGCGCCGCAGCAACGCCGGGTCGATGCTCTCGCGCCCCATATGGCGACAAATCTGCTCGATAAACTCACGGCTAATAATGGTTACCTGCCGGCCAGAACCACGGGTTTTACGGCAGCGATGGTCGCCCTCAAGCCCCTGCTCGGCCAGCGCCTGCACCGAGGCCACCTCGGCGATCTCGCCACGCCGCACCGTGCGCAAACCGATCCAGTCCAGCTGGCCTGGTTTGATGTTAGCGGCGAGTCGATCGAGGATACGCGCCTGTGAGGAGCGCCTAACGCCTGACGCGGGAGGTCTGACAGTGGCGCTATCGGTACTGGTGGGCATGATGGTCACCTGATATTGGAGGGGTACTGAACAAAATTGTGCGGGTTGGCCGTCGGATCGTCAACAACTGTCATTCTCCCCATGATTCAAGGCTATTTAAAGTGGGGATTACATGAGGACTGCGCTATAGAGGAACCTCAAGTAGAGTCATCAGATGGTAAAACCGAGAAATCTAAGCTTTCAATTACCGCTGACTCTGAGGGCAATATGTTTGGACTATACACACTGGCCTAGCAACATCTACCAAGGCCAAAAGAATCGCTCGGGGGCCGCCCCTTCGCGGGACAACCTACCTTTTACAACAGAATAACGATCAAGCATGAAATTTATAGATGATAGAGATATACCCGGATGCCCATTTGAGTTTGTCAGCCTCTTTACAGAGAAAGGGATATTGGCAAAACATAACTCTGAGTTTCAGAACGCGCGCTTCCATTATATGGAAAAAAATGGCATCTGGGTTTTGCTCAATACGCAGTACGAAGATGCGACGATTTTGCTCACCAAAAGCTCTCATAAAGTGAATGAGCCGTTGTCTCAAGACCAGATGAGCATACTGGAGCGCGAAGCCAAGAAGCTTCTATACAGGGCATCCAGCAGATTCTTTTCGGTTTTAGCGAAGCGGCTATTCTATATTGTACTTTTGGCAGGTACCGCCTATTTGGGCTTTCACATCATTAAAGCTACATAACGAGTAGCTACCCCTCTCAACCCCAGCGATCGTACACACGGAGGCGTACCATTGGCAGCGCCAGTGCGAGCTGCAAAAACCCAGCAGAGTCACACCTCTGCGCCAGACTTACTACATATAGGTAAAATGCACGATCGCGCCCACGGAGGGGCGCCATTGGCAGCGCCAATGCGAGCCGGTTAAATCCAAGTAAAGCCGCGCCTTTGCGCCGGATTTAGCCGGTGATGTACTAGAAAACACACGGACGTGTTTTCTAGTACAGTAGGTAAGAGGCCTTAATAATCATCCTGCTGCGAGAAATACTCCGCCGCCAAATTATCAAACCGAGTATATTTACCCACAAACGCGGCGCGTACGGTGCCCACCTCACCGTTACGTTGCTTGCCCACAATAAGCTCGGAGACGCCTTTCTCGGCACTGTCTTCGTTGTAATATTCGTCGCGGTAGATAAACAAAATTACGTCGGCGTCCTGCTCGATGGCGCCCGATTCACGCAAGTCGGAGTTCATGGGGCGCTTGTTGGGGCGCTGCTCGACACTCCGGTTAAGCTGCGATAACGCAATTACCGGACAATCAAATTCTTTAGCCAAGGCTTTTAGGGCCCGAGAGATTTCCGAGATCTCTTGGGTACGCCCCTCGCTGGCACCGGCCACCTGCATCAGCTGCAGGTAGTCGACCATAATCATGCCGGGGTTGCCGTGCTCGCGGGCAACACGGCGGGTGCGGGCACGCATCTCCTGCGGGGTTAAGCCGGGCGTGTCGTCGATAAACAGCAGCTTATCTTTCATTTTGCTCACAGCGGTCGAGAGCTTGGGCCAATCTTCTTCGGTGAGTTTACCGTTGCGCATATGCCCCTGATCGATGCGCCCGATAGATGACATCATCCGCATCACCAACGCAGCCGAGGGCATCTCCATACTGAACACCAGTACCGGTTTGGGCTGAGTAAAAATCGCCGCTTCGACAAAGTTTAGCGCCAGGGCGGTTTTCCCCATCGATGGCCGCGCCGCCAAGATCACCAACTCGCCGGGCTGCCAGCCCGAGGTTTTACCGTCCAAGTCGGTTAACCCGGTGGTAACCCCGGTTACGTCATCGCCGGAGCGAAACAGCTCGTCGATACGTTCAACCGACTCTTTGAGCAAGCCGTTGACCTCTCGCAGGCCACCCTCTTTGGGGCGGTCTTCGGCAATCTGAGCGACGCGCTTTTCGGCCATTTGCAGCAGGTCGTCGGAATCTAACCCGGCGGGGTTGTAGCTCGACTGGCTAATCTCTTGCGCGGCGACAATCAGCTGACGCAAAGTGGAGCGCTCACGCACAATGCGGGCGTAAGCGGTGATGTTAGCGGCACTTGGGGTGTTGGCGGCCAGCTCGACCAAATAGCCCAAACCACCGGCGCGCTCTAATTCGCCGTGACGTTCCAGCGCCTCGGACAAGGTCACCGCATCCAGCGGTTGCTCGTCTTCTTGCAGGGCCACCATCATCTTTAAAATCAGCCGGTGGTCTTCGCGGTAAAAATCGACCTCCGAGGCAATTTCTAACACCGCGTCCAAGCGGCTGTTGTCGAGCATCAAGCCACCCAGCACCGACTGTTCGGCCTCTACCGACGTGGGCAATATGGGCGCCCCCTGAGCTTGGGTGGGTTCGCGGTAGTGGGCGGTGGCGTCGCTGGGCATAGAGCAGAGATCCAAACGTATCCGTTGATAAAGGTTATTTTGTGGGCAAAAAAAACGGGCACCACAACAACCGATTAAGGTTGTCGATAGTGCCCGAATTTTATCGCTTTGTCAGCGTGTGTAAGCGCTTACCTAACGGTAACGATTACTCAGCAATAACCGCGAGTTTTACCGCCTGAAGGATTTCGGCGTGAACTTGTACGTCAATGTCGTACTCGCCCAACTCACGAATCGCACCTTCTGGCAAACGCACTTCGGCCTTAACAACCTCAACGCCAGCCGCGGTGATCGCTTCGGCGATGTCGCGAGTACCAATAGAACCGAACAGCTTGCCTTCATCGCCAGCGTTAGCTTCGATGGTGACAGACAGTTCAGCCAGTTTATCAGCGCGAACTTGTGCTTGTGCTTTTTTCTCTTCAGCAGCGGCTTCGAGCTCAGCGCGACGCGCTTCAAACTCAGCAACATTTGATGCAGTGGCAGGAATAGCCTTGCCTTGTGGAACCAGGAAGTTGCGACCGAAGCCAGCTTTAACACTGACTTTATCGCCAATGGCACCCAGTTTACCCACTTTCTCGAGCAGAATAACTTCCATCTCGTTTACCCTCTACGTTTAATTACCTGCGCGGTGGCTATGCCTTAGGCCTAAGCCGACCGCGAAAATTCAACCACGTGTCGCAAAATGCGACGATGACTAACAGTGCTGTTAACGGCTGCAGCACCACCATTGCGATATACAACATTATCAACCACTGCACGCCCATGCCTCGCGCTGCAATTACAGCGTGAATCAAAGCGATACCGGCAAACAGCAAAGGCTGGGCAAAAACCAACACCCACATGCCTGTGCCCTCGCCTTGCCAGTAGCAGTAAGCTACCGCCAAAGCGCATACCGTTGCCGGCAATGGCGCCAAGCGCAAAGCGCGAAACTCTGCGGCAAACCCACCGGGGTTATACAGCAGCGATTGCCACCAGCGGGCCAGTATCAGCCCCAATGCGCCACTTAAGGTGGTCATCGCGGCCATTAGCGCCAACACTAAGGTTGTGTCGGGCTCTGGCAAACCCAGCGGCTGATCAGACTGCGCCTGAAGCTGATTAAACAGCTCAGTACACAGCACCAGCATATTGGCAACCGCCTCTGGCATTAGCAGCGCCAGCAGTAATGCACCTAGCGTGTTGCAGGCCACAAGGGCCATTAACGCGTATTGCCACAGTGCCGAGCGGCGCAGTATGGCCGCGGCCACACAAACACTGACAACACCGGTTACCGCTAGCAGCGCACTTTGTTGCTGCATCACCAGCAAAACAATCGCTGGTAATATCGCCCAGAGTAGGATTAGCGCGCCATTGGCGGCTCCGCGTCTGAGCGTTACGAGTGCAACAGTGGCGGGTCCCAGCAATGGGATCCAGTGCCCTATCAGGGCAACTATTGCAGCCTGAGTGCGGCCGCGCATAATAAATTCAGCGAGCGCACGCACAAGTCAGTCTCTTACTCGTGGCTGTCCGTGTACGGCAGCAGAGCCAAATAACGCGCGCGCTTAACAGCAGTAGCAAGCTGACGCTGGTATTTCGCTTTTGTACCTGTGATACGGCTAGGTACGATTTTGCCAGTTTCAGTGATGTAGGCTTTCAAGGTTTCCAGATCTTTGTAATCGATCTGCTTGGTGCCTTCAGCGGTAAAACGACAGAACTTACGACGGCGGAAAAATCGAGCCATTGGTTACTCCCCCTCTTTTTCGGTAGTCTGAGCTTCGGCAGATTCGTTAGATTCGGCTGAATCTTTAGACTCGCTAGAAGACTTATCGTCAGACTCGTCACGACGCTCTGGACGCGGTGCGCGTGGCTTGCGCTCACGGCTCTCTTTGTCGGCCTTAGCAATCGGTGACTCTTCGGTAACCGCTTCATCAGCGCGGATAACCAGGTTACGCAGAACAGCGTCGTTGTAGCGGAAGTTAGTGCTCAACTCTTCGAGCGCTTCTTCGCTACACTCTACGTTCATCAAAACGTAGTGCGCTTTGTGGATTTTGTTGATGGAGTAAGCCATTTGACGGCGTCCCCAGTCTTCCAAGCGGTGAACTTGACCACCACCATTGGTAACCGTCGCGGTGTAACGCTCGATCATGCCCGGAACCTGTTCACTCTGGTCCGGGTGAACCATAAAGATAATTTCGTAATGACGCATTAATCGCTCCTTACGGGTTGTAGCCTCCCGACCTATCGCCGGTGAGACAAGGAGTGGCTCTCGGGTATTCTGCAAGCAGACCAAAAACCGTTAACTCAGGCCCCAAGCGCAAGACGCACGGACCCCAAGGGCGCGCTATTCTATGGAGTTTGGGGGATGAACGCAAGGTTAAATTTTGGGCAGATTAACTCTGAGGCCTGACGTCGGATGTCTGACGCACAATAAAAAAGGGCAACACTATGTGCTGTCCTTTTCAATGTCATACCGCACCCGACGTCAGACTTCCGACCTCAGACGCGCGTAGCGCATATTAACCATAAACCGGAAACTTAGCGCAAACATCTAATACTTTTTGCTTAACCTCGGCAATAACAGGCTCGGCATTGCCTTTTTCCAGACCGTCCAGCACGTCGCACATCCAATGGGCTAAGTCGGTGCTTTCGCTCTCGCCAAAACCGCGGGTGGTAATCGCCGGGGTACCGACACGCAGACCACTGGTGACAAACGGTGAGCGCGGATCGTTAGGCACGGCGTTTTTGTTGACGGTAATGTTCGCTTCGCCCAAAGCGGCGTCGGCGTCTTTACCCGAGTACTCTTTACCAATCAAGCTAACCAGCATCAGGTGGTTCTCGGTGCCGCCCGAGACAACATTTAAGCCGCGCTCGATAAACACTTTAGCCATCGCTTTAGCGTTTTTCACCACTTGCTGCTGATAGGTTTTGTAATCATCGCTCATGGCTTCTTTAAAGCTAATCGCTTTAGCGGCAATCACGTGCATCAACGGGCCACCTTGGCCACCGGGGAAAACAGCCGAGTTTAATTTCTTTTGAATCGCCTCGTCGTCGCCGGCCAAAATCAAGCCGCCGCGGGGACCGCGCAAGGTTTTGTGGGTAGTCGAGGTAACCACATGGGCGTGCGGCATGGGGCTGGGGTACACGCCAGCGGCTACCAAGCCCGCCACGTGGGCCATATCTACCAGTAAGTAAGCGCCTACTTTATCGGCGATTTCACGGAAGCGCGCCCAGTCGATAACCTGCGAGTACGCCGAGAAACCGGCGATTATCATTTCAGGTTTGTGCTCCAGCGCCAGGCTTTCGACCTGATCGTAGTCGATTAAGCCGGTATCCACATTCAGGCCGTATTGCACCGCGTTGTACATTTTGCCCGAAAAGCTAGGCTTGGCACCGTGGGTCAGGTGACCACCGGCGTCCAGGCTCATGCCCAACACCGTGGCACCGGGGGTGCAAAGCGCGGCGTAAACCGCCGAGTTGGCTTGCGAGCCCGAGTGTGGCTGAACATTGGCGTAAGCGGCGCCAAACAACTCGCAGGCGCGGTCGATGGCCAGCTGCTCGCTGCGATCGACGTATTCACAGCCGCCGTAGTAACGCTTACCTGGGTAACCTTCGGCGTATTTGTTGGTCAGTTTGGTGCCCTGCGCGGCCATGACCATGGGGCTGGTGTAGTTCTCTGAGGCAATCAGCTCGATGTGCTCTTCTTGACGACGGCTCTCGTTTTCGATGGATTGCCAAATCTCGGGGTCGTAACTTGCAATGGTCTGGTCTTTATCAAACATGGACACTTCCTACGCTAACGGCAGCGCACCTTAGACGACAAAGGCACAGGCATTGTCGAGCAGGCGGGACTACCAAGACTAAAAAATCGGGAAAAAAGAAGGCGCGATTGTACACCAATCGACCAGTGCTGTGCCACGTTAATTATTGCGCCGCATGCGCTTTAGTGGCCGGTAACCCGGCTGGCATCAGGCAGCGCTCCGCACTCATAGTCGGTAAGGTTCTGCAAGGTAACGCGGGCGATCTCGGCCAGTGCTTCGCGGGTAAAAAATGCCTGATGACCGGTGACCAACACATTGGGGAAAGTGGTTAGCCGGGCAAACACATCGTCCTGAATAATAGTGCCAGAGAGATCGTCAAAAAACAGGTCGCCCTCCTCCTCGTACACATCCAAACCCAAGTAGCCAATCTGGCCAGACTTTAACGCGGTGATGACCGCAGGCGTATCAATCAGCGCGCCGCGACTGGTGTTAACCAGCATTACACCAGGTTTCATTTGAGCGATGGTGTCGGCGTTAATTAAATGGTGAGTAGCGGGCAATAATGGGCAGTGTAAAGAGATTATATCGCTGTCAGCCCATAACTCGGCGGCGGACACATAGCGAGCAATACCGGCCATCTCGTCGTTAACCAGAGGGTCGCTGACAATCACCTGACAACCAAAACCACTCATGATGCGGGCAAAAGCGCGGCCAATTTTACCGCTGCCCACCACCCCCACGGTTTTGCCGTGCAAATCAAACCCGAGCAAACCATCCAGCGAATAATCTTGCTCGCGCACACGGTTAAACGCGCGGTGAATATGTCGGTTTAAATCCAACACCAAAGCAACGGCGTGCTCGGCCACCGCAAAAGGCGAGTACTCGGGCACGCGACATACGGTGAGGCCCAGCCGCTCGCAGGCGGGCAGATCAATGTTGTTAAAGCCGGCGCAGCGCATAGCAATAAGCTGGACGCCGTGCTCGGCCAACTGCCGCAATACCGGTTCATCCAAGGTGTCGTTAACAAAGCAACACACCGCCGCAAAGCCCGCCGCCAGGGGGGCGGTTTGCACATTGAGGTGAGCCTCGATAAAAGTTAATTCATGCGCGCTGGCCGCCTCCAAGTAGAGGCGGTCGTATGCCTTGGTGTTAAAAACGGCAACGCGCATCGGGCTGCCTATGGCTCAATTCTTTCAACAGGGGTTGGCTCAACCCGAAAAAAGCCGATGCTCATGGGGTAATTCTTTATTACGCCATCTTTGGCCCTTATTGCACCGATGACGATGAAGATAATCGACGCAATACCCAACGCAATCATTAAGAAGAAACCCACCACGAGCATCATCAAGATAAGACAAATAATAAAGTAAATAAAAGAGCTGATGATCCAGTTAAACACCACCTTGCCCTGCTGATCGATGTAGGGGTCGTCGCGTTTGATAATCCACAAGACCAGCGGTACAACCCAGCCAAACACTGGCGCAACAAAACCACACAACTGAGAAAAGTGCAGCAGCATACTAAAAGTGCGGTTATCCATATCGCCCATCGGGTCGGAGCTGGTGGTTGATTTGCTGCCCAGCGCTTTGGCTTTTGCCTCGTTGTACTCTTGCTCGCTAATCAGGCCTTTTTCTTTTAACTCATTGAGTTTTTCAATTTTTTCCAGATCCATCTCGCTCGCCCTATCGTTATGTTTAAAAGTCCCAGTATAGTGCGATTATTCGCGAGTACCAAACCACAGATCTTTATCGCCGGCCCGCCTCACGTCCTGGCCGGCGCTGCCCCTGAACGATACGCTCCAAGCGGTTATCAAAGCCCAGCGCCGGCTGAAAAAACACCGCGTGCCCGGCCACCAACATCTGCGCCAGCTGCTCGCGCAGCAGTGTCACAACGGGGCGCCCCAAGTGGTTATGAAAAACGTATTTGCCCGTCGACTGCAGTAACATCACCAACTCACACTTAACGCTCTCAACGTCGTTCAAACGCAGCTCGGCCCAACTGCCAATGGTTAACGCTTCTACCTCGGTTAGCGCGCTGCTTAATCGCTGTTCGGCCAACGCCTGCTCGGCGGCAGCGCGGTGGCGCTCAAACGCGGCCTGCTCGCGCTTAATACGCTGCGTCTCTTCTTGCAAAGCCTTCACACGCTCGGCCCTATCGGCCGCTTTACGCTTTTTGCGATCACGCTCGCGCGCCTCACGCAAACGCTCTGCCCGCGCTAGGCGTTGTTGCTCCAGCTGTTCTGCCACCCGGCGCTGACAGGCCAGCTCGGAATGAACATACTCGAGCCGCGCCGCAGCGGTATTCAACGCCGTACTGTAGGCCTGCACTGGCAGCATGCGGCGCGCCTCGCCCGACTCTAAGCAGTCGAGAATCCGGCCCACCGGCGCCGTCAAAACCCGGTGGCCCTCTCTATTGACAAACAATAACTCGTGACTGCCGGGCGGCTGCAACAAAAACTGGCAACGCAACACGCCCTCGTACTCGGTGCGATACGCCAACCAATCACCACACTCAAACCCGTGGGGCTCTAGGTCTTGCGCGCGGGGCTCTTGGGCATCGAGCGGCTTGGATGAGCGACGCCTATCGAACAACGGCGGAGCGATAATCATCTCTGGTCGGTCGCCCGCGCGCAGCCGATCGACACAGATGGTTACGTCCGTGACAAACTGATGGTAGTGCTCAAAAATACAGTTATGGGGTGGTTTGGCGGTACTTAGGCGGGCGACAAAAAGCGCCGAGTTTTGGTGAAAGCGCTGCCACTGCTCTTCGGTTTTGACCGGCCTTAAACAGCCAATTAAATCGCTTAGGTTTTCGGTCCAGGTGGACCAAAGTTCGCGCTCATCGTTAATCAAATAATACTGTAATGCAGGCTGAATAGAGCCAATCACAAATTCGTAGACGGGCTCGGGCAAACTGCAGCCGGCGAGGTGGTTATTGAGGTAAGTAACCACCTCACGGTGGGCGTTACTAACGCTCTGCTGCCCCAGCTCGGATTCACGAATGCGGCGCGCCAAGGTCGCCGCGCGGTCCAGCTCGCGGTCCGCTCGGCGGTTAAAATCGCGCATAGCCGCAAGCGACGCTTCTGACGAGCCGCTCTCCAACACGCCCAGCAAGTCGTCGGTACGCGCCAAAAAGCGCTCGCCTAAACGCCCCAAGGTTGGGTACCAGCCCTGCCAATGAAAACACAGCCGATCCAACTGCTCACACCACTCGGGCAAACACCAGCGCAAGGGGGCATCAGCGGCAATTAGTTGACCCAGCAATGCCAACTGCAAGCGCTGCACTCGATCTCCCAGCGCGCGATCAACATCGACGTTCTCAGACAGCGCGCGCAACAACCAGACCGCCACTAAGCACTGCGCGTCTGCCGCCGGAAACGAGTCTTTAAAAGAATCCCAGCTGACTTTATTCCACGCCAACAGAGGTATCAGCTGCTCAGAGGCCAAGCGTTCGTTTGCCTGTGTCCACTGACACAGGTTATCTAGGTGTTCCGGTAGGCGGCTTGGATTCCGCTGGCTGGTATCCTTCATTACTGTCCTCACTGACACAACGAACCGCTTCCACCACAAGGTTTACCGCTCAGATACCGCACCACGCTTAGCGGTTAAGGCGTATAGAGCAACTAAAAGACCAACTCACTATCCGTTATAAAAGGGAGTGTAACTGCGTAATATTAAGCTATTGCGGGGACGGCTCAGGCGGACCATTAGCACGGCCGCACGGCGCGGGTGCGGACCACTAAGAACACGCCATATTATGACGCACGCCCGCACGATTCGCCGACATAATAGCAACCGTTGAATTAGACGACAAGCTTATTAAAAAAGGAAGGCAACTGACCATTAAAAACCAAGACGCCCGCCTACCCAAGTTGGCGTAGGCGGGCTAATGAATTAGGTGATCATAGCCACCCAAGAGCACTAGTGTTGGTGATCGTGCTCCTCCGTCACGACGCCCAACCAAGTCCCACTTGCCGGAGCAAAACCCAGTGCCCAGGGTTCCTCTGCGTGGGCATCTTCCAGATCTACCGGAATCACTTGCTCACCGGCACTATTAAGCACGTAAGCCATGTGCCCGTCCGGTTGCACTATTAACGTAAGCGCGTCGGCTTGAGGGTTTTGCACTACTGAAACCCGCTCTTGCTCGGACCAATCGTGAGCGTCCAACACCACAAGCTCACCATCGGACTGCAATATAGCAAAAGCCTCGCCGCCCAACACAAACTCATAGCTCACCGCGCTGACACCGTCAGGCAAGCTCACGCCCAACGGCTGCAGCTGGGCAAGCGCCGGATCGACCAGATAAAACTGCCCCGAGGCAATGGCAACCGCTTGCTCTGTATGATGATGGGCGCGCAAGGTGCCCACCCGCATACCATCGGTAAAGTCATCGGCATTGGTGATTTTGCTCGCGCTAAAATCGGTTGATTCGTCAATCAGCAACACGCCGTCTTCACAGCCAAATAAAATGAAGTTTTCATTTTGCGCGCTGCCGTGCAAACCGGGGCAAAGCTCGGTAAAGGTTAACTCGTGCTCGTACATGCCATCGTGCAAGTGGTACAAGCCAACCGCAGCAGGCAGTGTGCTACTAGTAGCAGCAGCATCGCGCTCGGTTGCCAGTAAATGCTCGCCACGCAATTGCGCCGCACCGTGCATGTGGGTGGCAAACTGCAGGGTGTTTTCTAAGCCGTTATCAGCGATAGTAGCATCGCTAAAGGTGGCAACCCCAGCCACATCGCCGGTCTCGCCGTTGCCATCGAAAAACACCGCTGCGCCAGCGTCAGCCAAGGTAAAATGCGTTGGGCGCACACCGTCCAGCGCAAAATCCATAATGACCGGCTCCTCAGCATAAGGATGATCGTGATCGCCGTGATCCTCCGACCAAACGCCGCCATCGACAAAACTCACCCAGTTGTCATCGCGATGCACAAACGCCGCGTAGCGATAACCTTGCATTGGGTAGACATAACCAACAGGGGCCGGCAGGCTCAGCTCGGCCACTTGATCACCGTCATCGGCCGTCACCACATACACAACCTCAGAGCCGGCCTCGGTCAAAATCAAGCGCGCCGTACTGGCTTGTTCATCGTGGTCGTGCTCGTCGCCATGGTCGTGGTCTTCATGTTCAGGCTCAGCCACATCTTGGGCGTAAATATTCGTCTCGCTGTCGCCACAGGCGGTTAACGCCAATGCGAAAAAAGCGGCGAATAGCGGATTGCGTTTTGCTAGCTGTTGCATCGTTACATCCTTAAACGTGAAATTAAAAAGTGGTGCGAATCCCGGCCGATACCGAGCGCGCGGCACGCGGCGCGATATCTTTAATAAAGGAGCTGTGCACACGGGCGGTTTCGTTAAGCAAGTTATCGCCACGCAGGTAAACCCGCGCATCACCCAACAAAGAGAAACCATAACTCACCTCTGCATCCACCCAGGTGTAGCCCTCGGTTTTGGTTTCGAGTGTTGCGGTGTCGTCGGCATCAAAATAGTGGCTCGCGCTGGCGTTGATCTTCCAGGGGCCGGCGACATAGTCGGCCGCAAAGCCTGCCCGCAACGGAGGAATACGCGGTAGGTTGCCACCACTGCGCAAAGTCGCGTGGGTGTAATCGGTGGTTACGCGCAACGTAAGCGGGGCATAGACTTGCCAATGCAGCTCGGCCTCTGCGCCATACAACTCTGCGTCAGCCGGGGTAAATTGGTACACGGGCAAAAGTTCGTCGTCGTGCTCGTCATGGCCATCTTCTTCATGGGCATGCTCTTCGTGCTCGTGCTCGTGCTCGTGTTCAGATTCCGTTTCAAGCCCAGTTGCCCGCGCGTAGTAAAAATCGTCCACGCGGTTATAAAAAGCGCCGACAACAAAACCAACATCGCCCGAAAATTTGCGCAACGAGATATCAATATTGTTGGCCGTTTCCATGCCGAGCGCGCGATCAGAAAAGTTAACCACCCAGTCACCCGACTCGTTGGCGGCAAACTCAAAAATAGCACCTACCTCATAGGAGCCGGCCCCAAGGTGTGGCCCAAGCGACAGCGACTCGGTGGTTGAAGGCGCGCGCTGCGAGTGCGATAAAGACACCGCCAGATTGTAGCCTTCGGTAAAATCCCACACCGTACCCAGCGATAAACTGTAAGGCGTAAACGCCTGCTCGATATGATAAAAACCGCGATCTCCATCACCGTCTAGGCGCACATCGCTGGCGTCGACTTCGATACGCTCGACCCGTGCACCCAGCTGCACCAACCAATCGCCAAAGTGCTTTTCTTCCATCAGCGCCAGGGCCCACATATCCGTTACCGACGGCGGTGTGAATGCCTCTTCGCCGTCGGCGGCGGTATCTTCATGCTTTACGTGCAAGCTTAGCGCGCCGCGCCATTCGGCAAATGGCTGATGGAATAATTCGAGCCGCGCCTCGTGTAGTTCGTTAGTAAAAACGGTACCTATGGCATCGCCTTCTAGCTCGCGATGTTGGTAATCGGTGTAGCCGTAGCGCAGCCGCGCTTCGGCTAAAATGTCATGATCAAAACTGTACTCGCTGACAAACTGCAAGCGGTTTTGCTCAAGCTCAGCCTGCACGGCAACGCCGTCGTGACTATGCCCGGGGATGCCATAAGTGCGCTCAAGCCGGCCTACACTGACACCGGCAAAACCATTCTCCATTAAATAGCTACCGCCAATGGTGGCGCCTTGGCTATCGTAAGCCGAGTTTTCCAGCACACCGTAAGTGCCATCGCCGTCCGGCTGTGCCTCGGCATAACCGGGAATCTCTAAATCATCGGCCTCGCGCCAAAAACCATCGGCGTGCACAGCAAAATCACCTACGCCCGTATTAACGCTACCCTGCACCACGGGCTCGTTATTAGCGCCGTTGTATTCCAGCTGCCACTGACCAAACGTGTCAGCATCTTGGGGGATACGATCGTCCACCACATTCACCACGCCGCCCACCGCACCGCTGCCGTAAAACAAAGTGGCGGGGCCGCGTAAGATTTCAATTTGCCGTGCGGTCGTCGCCTCGCCCGTCACGGCATGGTCCGGTCCGCTGCGCGATACATCGCCCACGTCCAAACCATTTTGCGCCACCAACACACGCGGGCCAGAAAGTCCGCGAATAATAGGCGTGCCGGCTACCGGCCCGTAATAACTAGAGTGCACACCCACTTGCTTACCAAGGGTGTCGCCCAGCGTTGCCGCTTGCTGATCGCGCAGTGCATCCCCACTAAGTACCGATACCGGGGCGGCCGACTCCATTTGCGATACATGCCACGGCAGCGCCGTCACATCGACAATCTCCATCACGGTTTCATCCAGCACGATTCGCAGCGACTGCCCACCTTCGTGAACATGCACATTTTTGTGAATATAAAGTGGCGCTCGTACATGCAACTCAACGTCGTCGCTAGACAGCTCCTGCAAGATAAACTCGCCCGCTGCATTGGTCGTGGTACGAGTACGAGCCCCCACCACCTGCACAGTGGCATCCACGACCGGTAACCCAGCCGCATCCTGCACCACCCCCTGAATAGTGTCGGCACTCGCCCAACACGGCAGAACCACGCACCCCAGAGCCCACAAAGACCGTTTCAACACAAAAACCCCCAATAACGGATACCATATAAGACAAACAATTGTAGCGACTCGCCCAAACCGCCATTATGTTATAACATAACATCCATGAAAAGCAACAGTATAACATTACGGTGGACGGTGGACGGTGGACGGTGGACGGTGGACGGTGGACGGTGGACGGTGGACGGTGGACGGTGGACGGTGGACGGTGGACGGTGGACGGTGGACGGTGGACGGTGGACGGTGGACGGTGGACGGTGGACGGTGGACGGTGGACGGTGGACGGTGGACGGTGGACGGAAATATTATTACCGAGTCTAATCTATCGTAACCCGTAACCCGTAACCCGTAACCCGTAACCCGTAACCCGTAACCCGTAACCCGTAACCCGTAACCCGTAACCATCAGGATCGCCATGAACACCATCCCCACCAACATCATCACCGGCTTTTTAGGCGTAGGTAAAACCACCCTGATTCGCCACTTGCTAAGCCAAAAGCCCGAGCATGAACGCTGGGCGGTGCTGGTAAACGAGTTTGGCGAAATCGGCATCGATGGTGCGCTGTTAAGTGAGGGCGGAGCCACCGTTAAAGAAATACCCGGCGGTTGTATGTGTTGTGTGGCGGGCCTACCCATGCAGGTGGGGCTAACCCAGCTATTGCGGCAGCAGCAGTTTGACCGGCTAATCATCGAGCCCACCGGCCTCGGTCACCCGCTCGAAATACTGCAAACCCTTAACGATCACTTTCAAAACGTGATCGAGCTAAAAGTCTGTTTAACCCTTATCGACCCCCGCCACTTTGTCAGCCAAAGGCACTTAGACAACGACGTGTTCCGCCAGCAACTGGAGGTGGCCGATGTACTGGTTATCGGTAAAATGGACTTAGCGAGCGACGAGCAGCTAACCGCCATGCACAAACAACTAGACCAATGGTTACTGCAGCAACGGCCACAGGTACAGATCAAGCAGGGCCAACTGCAACCACAGTGGCTAGAGGGCGAGCACCAACAACACAGCCCACTGCCCGAGCCCAGTCACCACCACGGCGGCAACTACCCGGCTGCCACATTGCCCACGCCAACGGCCGGGCACCCTATTGTCAGCAAACAACACCAGGGGCAGGGATACTTCAGCGCCGGCTGGGTTATTCACCCCGCCCAGGTATTTGCGCTTGAGCCGTTATTCAACTGGGTAAACGGCTTAAGCTGCGATCGGCTAAAAGCAGTACTGATTACCGACCAAGGCATCATCGCCCTCAATCTCGCCGACGGCGTGGTTAAAATGTTGGAGCTGGATGAGTGCGAGGATAGTCGGCTGGAGATTATTCATCATCAACCGCTGGAGTGGGATGCGCTGGGCGAGGCGTTAAAAAATTGCCTGACAACACAGGCGTTATAGCCGTTATCAAATCAGTACTGTTTTTGTCACACGCTGTGCATGCTGCCAAGCTCACGGGCGAACACCCGTGAGCTTGGTAGGTAAACGGCGCAGCACATTGGTACTGCCGCCGTAAGCTGCACTTATTGCGCGATACGCGTATAGCGAACGTTGGTCATGATGACAGTGGATTCAGTAATCCCTAAGTCAGCAAAACAATCGGCAAACGAATCGGAATTGCCCGGCTCCCCACACTTGTCCATCGAGTAGGTATCTTGTGACTGAAGGTAGTTACCAAATTTAAAGTAAGACGCCGAATCGTCTTCTACCGGAATGCCAAAGCTATTGCCCATACCGTAAACAGTGACATAGCCGTAATCATTCACCATTTTAAAATCAAACGTGTCGCCACTTCGGATAGTGCCCAATGCGTACTTCTCTTCGCTGCCAGCGGTATTGCGCAAGCGTACGTAGACATCGAAAATACCGTTGCCTGCCACACTGTCGTCAAAGCCGGACTCGGAAGAGTCGGACACATACAACTTCATAATGGTTCCGGTATCGCTGGCGTGATGCTGGGCAACAATGGTTTTACCCGCATCAGACATCTCCACTTTTATGTCAGCCTCAAACTCTTCATAAGTGTCCGTCATGGCCACGCGCAAACTGCTTTTGATTTTGTACTCGTGGCGCCAGCCATTACCGTTTGGCGATGTGTACTGCGCCTCTAGCGGCAAAAACCTCAAGGTTGACGCATTAACCAGCGGATGCGGGTCATCCCCTTCCAGGTCAAAAATGCTGCCGTTGGTGATGTTGCTTGGGATGTCGGAGCCACTGCTGTTATCGCCATTATCACCTTCACCAGAGTCGCCAGCGCCGTAAACTTCAACCTCAACAATATTGGTCCAGCTACTGCCCGAGGTATTTTCAAACGTCTTAATGCGCACCTGTTTGGCATTCATATCAGTAACATCAAAAAGCTCAACACCACCCTCTGAACCACTGCTGACGCCGTCGTACACTTTCGTCCAAGCACCGCTGGTTCCGGGGCGTGCGTACACTTCAAAGGTGTAGGCGCGTGAATCGCCACGCCCCCAAGCAATACCTAATTCGGTTAGCTCAGCGACCTCTTCCAACTCAACCGTCAGGTTAACCGGCGTGCCATTGCCCGCCCAGCGCGAGCTCCATGCCGTATTGCCATCGATGGCTTTTGTGGCCGAGTAATTCGCGTGGCCGCTGCCATCGTCAAAAGCAGTATTTATAGGAAGCTTGTTACGGGCGGGGTCGTCACTTTCACCACCTTCACTGCTGCCACCATCATCGACACGGCGCAGCTCCCAATGCTGGTTAATATTGTCGCTATTAGAGTTCCAAAGATAAAGGTATTGCCGGTTGGCAGCATCACGATTGCCATCGAGTGAAAATCCTGAGGCGTTGCGTTTTTCAAAACGATAAATCTCGGTGCCAGCGTACACCTTTACCTTGGCAAAGTGTTGGTCGTAATTGTTAGCGTCACAGGTTTGCAATTGTACAGCCTGATTACGCTCTCCCCCGCTACCGGCATCCCAACACAAATTGGTGCCTTGCTTTTTATAGGCGTAGTAAGCGTTGCCACGGTCCAACTGCACCCATTGCTGGTTAACGTTGTCTAGGTTGGTTTCCCACAAGTACAGTTGCTGATCTATCTGAGCGCCACCGTTGCCATCAATCGCGTGGCCGGTGCCATGCTTTTCGATCACAAAGGTAGCCGCATTGGCTAACGAGCCAGAGACCGCTATTAAAGCGATCAACATATATTTATTCACTGTCATATCAAAACACCTATTAGAATTATATCGGTGATAAGTTATCAGGCGCGCTACGCCCTGACACACCCAAGGCGTGGGCCACTCATTTCGATGTTACGGTTAATAGATTGACTTTACGGGGAGGTAAGCCACCAGCGATCAGTACAAAATCGCTGGTGGCTTCTTACAAATTCCCGCCGCGGCCGGCGGGCGCACACTAATTACTGATGGTCTACCCAGTAATCGTATACGACAACTTCGCCATAGTTATCAGACTTACCGGTTTCGCTGCCTTCTTGTTCGGCATTACTTTGAGTGTAGTTACCGATTTTAAAGTAGGCTTCACCGTAGCTACGATCCATCACGTAATCGCTAGATCCATCACGCACTAAGTACTGGCTGGCATTACCCGAATTATAGGCATTGTTCAGGTTGCCATCTTCGCTGTAGTACACGTAGTGCTTGCCATCGATCACCTCAAAAATAACCTCGTGATTGGTACCCAGGCTGTAGTTGTTGGTAATGGTGACATCACTGCGCAGTTTACCGCCGTTAAAGCTCAAGAACAGGTGCGAGTCTTCTAGGCGCAGTACCAACGCATCGTCAATGCCATCATCTTTGTTACCGTGAATCTGAGTGGCAACCAAGTGGCTCTTAACGATGGGTAAATGCGTAATCGCTTGTTTTACATAAACGACGTGCTTACCAGAGGTGGTCCAGTAAATATCTTTACTGCCATCGGCTTCGCGCTCGCGCAACTCGGACCGAATGTAATCAGAGTTTGGCGTTGAGCCATTGCCGTCGCGGACTGGAGCGAAAAACACGATGCCATTGCCCGAGTCGTTAACATAGAAGTACTCATTGTTGCCTTCACCACACAGTGTTTTATCTTCTACGCCATCGGGGTAGGTGATCTTCCACTGATTACAGTTGCTCATCAAGTCAGAAGGAATCTCAGCCGAGCCAGATGGTTCGCCACCACCGTTGTCACCACCGCCATTGTCGCCGCCACCATTATCACCGCCGCCCGAGCCGCTGCCCTCGGCGCCGTAAACCTCTACTTCGGTGATATTGGTCCAGTTGCTACCCGAGGTATTCTCGAAGGTTTTAACACGTATTTGCTGTGCATCAATGTCGGTAACGTCAAACACCTCGATACCGGCCGTAGAGCCACTGCTGACATCGTCGTACACTTTAGTCCACGAGCCGCTTGTACCAGGACGGGCGTAAATCTCGAAAGTATAAGCGCGCGAATCACCACGCCCCCAGGCAATGCCTACTTCGGTCACTTCACTCACTTCTTCGAGCTGAATGGTTAAGTTAACCGGTGAGCCAGATGCCGCCCAGCGAGATGCCCAACTGGTGCTGCCATCAACCGCGTTAGAAGCCGGATAACTTGAGTGACTGCTGCCGTCGTCGAACGCCGTGTCTACGGCGAGTTTGCCATCGCTCGAGCTACCACCGTCACTACTGCCGTCGTCGACACGGTGCAACTCCCATTGCTGGTTGACGTTAGTGTCACTAGAGTTCCACAAATAGATAGACTGACGATCTGCCGCTCCACCGTTGCCATCAAGCGAGAAGCCCGAGGCGTTGCGTTTTTCAAAGCGGTAAACCTCAGTACCATCGTAAACTTTTACTTTAGAAAACTGCTGGTTGTAATTACCGGCGTTACAGGCTTGCAAAGTCACCGCCTGGTTGCGGGCGCCGCCGCTGCCAGCATCCCAGCACAGATTGGTGTCTTCTTTTTTGTAAGAGTAATAACCGTTGCCACGATCCAGCTGAACCCACTGTTGGTTGGCATTGTTGAGGTTGGTTCCCCACAAGTACAGCTGTTGGCCAACTTGTGCACCACCATTGCCATCAATGGAGTAGCCTGTGCCGTATTTCTCCATCACAAAGGTCGCACCGTGGGCTAAGGAGCCGGTTAAGGCCAGGGAAGTGAAAACCATTAATTTATTCAGTTTCATAACACACTCTCTTATCTCTGTTATAGGTCTTATGTAATCGGGCACTCACACTTTTGGGCAAGTAAACCGCCTTGGGTTATCAATCCTCGACAATCCAAACCGGTATGGTAAGTGCACCTTTGGTAAACGTCAGAAACTGGCATTAAGGCTCTAATACGAATCAGGTTATGTGGAAATACAATCAGACCACGTTGGCGACTCACTACTCTCAACCCGGTATACCCACTTCACTGTCGGCGAAACCGGCCACATGCCATTCACTGGCGAATCCGGCAGAAACATTACAACATGGTTCACCTATTTGTAAACAAATATACATACCAATAAAAATAGTGTTACGAATAGAATCAGATTTTATAGAAATCAGAGCGCATAAATTCAATTTAGAAATATAAAGGTATATCTATAATTTCATTAAAGAATTAAAAGGCGTCGAAGGATAAGCAAAACTCACGCAACGGAGGGCCAAAGGAGAAGGAGATCACATATCGAACAAGTCATTCTCTGCTGACACATCAGAAACAACCAAATGAGGTAACAAAAATAATCAACAATACGGTAACAAAAGATACAAACCAACTCACTCAACGTTAAGCGATTATCTGCTTGGCGGTAGCCACTCGCCGCCCAAGAGCGCTGACAAAGTGCTTAAAGCACTAGAACCGGCTGAGCGCGAAGACAGCGGATTGGACGTTTTCATCATCAGCTCGTAAATTGGGCTGCACAGGCTGAGAAGCCAAAAATCGCATAAAGTGCAAGCGCAAAAAAAACAGCAATACCTGACGGAGGCTTATCTCACACCCTGCATTCATTTTTCAGCGAAGCTCACGTCCCAAAACATCAATCGGCCAACAATTCTTTTTTCCCATCTAACTCAGAGTATTGGTCGCAGCTTGCACTGACGGCGCAAACGGATTACATTTCGTAAGTCTTAATATAGCCTCTTATCTTTCTCAGACACGGAGCTGTCAGAAAGCTTCTTGTTTTTCAAACACCTTTAAACCAGTTTCTAGCGGTGACAAAGTGCTGGGATAAAGTGCGACTGAGTCGCGTTAATTGGCCGTTAAATTTCACAAGTAATCTGAACGTGATGAGTACATATCGACTTCACTATCTTGCAGATAGCGACGACATGAGTGACAAAGCCTACTTTAGCGAAACAC
Organism: Gilvimarinus japonicus; assembly: GCF_042847215.1. Taxonomy (GTDB): domain Bacteria; phylum Pseudomonadota; class Gammaproteobacteria; order Pseudomonadales; family Cellvibrionaceae; genus Gilvimarinus; species Gilvimarinus japonicus. The sequence continues at coordinate 438,859 of NZ_AP031500.1, read as the reverse complement.
TGCTAAGTATCGGGGATATTCTCCAGTTGGGCTGTGGGTTTTACTACATGGTAATAGATATTAAGCAGCAAAAAACGGAGTTTCGCCTAGATCTTTCAAAGTCGGCACAGCCTGCCTAGGCATGTGAGTTGTTGGCAAAGCAATATGAGTACATCTAGCCAGCAATTTACCAAGGGTAGGCAAAATCACCCGCAAAAAACGCGGGCTGGACTCGCTAACGCTCGCCTTTGCTACCAACGTGCATGTATCACTCAAGTAAGTAACCACCCCCTCTTTGCGGTACAGATGGTTTTACAAAAACCTAGGATTCGGGCATACCAGTCTATTTCGCCCCAAAAGCAATGGGTTAAAATCTCTTTTATCGAGCTGCTATTAACTAGCAGACCAAAACAACGGCTCAACTCTTGATTCAGAGCCTGGAAGATGCCTTGCATTATAATCAAAAAGGAAATAAGCCTTGAGTGAACTAGAGAATCAGAAAAAAACTATCAGGAGATCAGTGGCTATTTTCGGTGGCATATTTATGGCCGCTGGCCTATTAACGGTAACTGGAACGATATCGGCATATTTTCTTGGGGAAGCTAGCCGCACTTGGCCGCAAACCAACGCTGTGATTCTCTCCTCTGAGGTAAGCAAGTACGAGAGCCGCTCAACGGGAATAACCACCAATCGGTCCATTAACTATGCCCCAAATGTCGTTTACACCTACTCCGTAAAAAACAACAACTATACAAACAATAGAATTAGCTTTTCTCCTATTGGAGGCAGTAATCGAAGTAGAATTGCGCGGTATGTATCTAGATTTACCATTGGAAAATCTTACCCCGTTTACTATAACCCCGGAAAACCTGAGGATTCGACTCTTATCAGGGGCACAAGCAAGTTAAATATCGCAGGAATATTCGCAGCCTTGGCGTTTTTCTTATTTGGTTTTTTGGTCTACAAATTAAGAGATGTATATGCCAATTCGATACCCAAGGATGAGATACAAAGTAAGACCTAAACTTGGGACATTTAAGGGCGTAACGACAATTCCAGAAAACAATACGCCTAAGACAACTATTATAATACTTAGTTTTTTAGCGACCTAAAAACCTGTATTTTAAGGACAAAAAATGACGGGACAATTAAAACACCTTCAAACGAAGCACGGTTTTTTCTGGCTACTGCTCTCAGCCTTACTCGCTAGCGCATGTACTTATGACGACGAAGTTGAACCAAGAAAAGTGCAAAATCAGCCCACACCCGAGTCATCATTGGACAGCCCCGTTACCACCTACAACAACATCAAAGATGACGTTTTTCTAACTCGCTGGACATTGCTGGAGCCAGTCCCATTTGGCAGCACCGAAAAAGAGCTTAAGGCTGCGCATAGCCAAGACTTAATAAAGATCAATGACCTGTGGAAATCAATAAAAGTAGGCAAAATCACCTTAAACAGAGAACCGTACAATTGGAAGTCGATCCACTCTGATTTCAGTTATATTCATTTAGATCGATACCTTGAACCTACAAAATTCGCCTATACCTATGCTGCCGCTGAGATCGAGTCCAGCGAAAAAGAGAGCGGGTATTTTGGTGTGGGCAGCAACGCGGCACTAAAAATCTGGCTTAACGGCGAGATTATTCATGAGAGCCCCATCAGCACAGAGATAAGCCCTGATCAATACCTTGTGCCCTATAACCTTAAAGCGGGGACGAATCGGCTCGTTATCAAAGTATTGCGCGCAGACAAGGGTTGGTCTTTTCTCTTTAGGCCATTAAGTAAAACAGCTACCGACAATGCCTTTGTCAATCTATCCCCCTCGCTATCCAGTAACGAGCTTGACCGCCTTCTGAAAAGCGGGATTAGTATCGACGCAAGAAATAATTTGGGCCTAACGGCGCTTCATATTGCTACTCATATAGGCGATACGAAACGGCAGAATGCGCTTATAGAGCGAGGCGCAAATATAGAAATAACCGCGCCAGATGTAGCCGCGCAAATTTCCAATTACTTCGACAGCCTTTACTATAAGGGCTCGTCGGGATTTTCCTACTTAATTGCCCAAAATGGCAAAGTATTGGCAAAAGGTGGCAGGGGCCTGGCCAACGTCGCAGCAAACACATCAAACGACACCCAAACCAAGTTTCATGTGGGGTCAATCACCAAGCAATTTACCGCAGCATCTATTTTGCAACTGCAAGATAAGAGCTTGTTGTCCCTTAACGACCCGTTAACCAAGTACTTCCCCAGCTTATCAAAAACCAAGCCCGTGACGCTTAAGCATATGATGACCCATACCTCGGGCTTATTCGAACCGGACGCATCTAAAGCGCTATTTAGCCAACATCTTGGGTCACACGATTTTATAAAAGCACTAGAAGAACAAGACTTGTACTTTAAACCGGGCGAACAGTGGCGTTACAGCAACTCTGCTTATGTCGTTTTGGCATTGATTATAGAAAAAGTATCCGGCCTTTCTTTTGATCAATACTTAAAAACGAATATCTTTTCGCCACTGGGAATGAAAGACTCAACAATTTATAACAATAATCGACGCTTAACCCATGCAGCGACAGGCTACGCAGTAGTCGACGAAAAGACCGTTAAGGCTCTAGACCCGGGCGTATCGAGCTTGCACGGAAACTGGAATGGAGCCACCGGTTTAATATCCACAGTCGATGATCTTTTTATCTGGAATGAGGCTTTACACAGCGGTAACGTTCTTAGCGATAAAGCTTACAGCGAAACAATCACTGCAACGGTACTCCCCAAGGGGTTTAAACCGCCAGTAGAATACGGCTTCGGCATAGCCGTTGAACGTATCGCCGGTTTTACCGCCCTAGGACACGCTGGAGAGGCACCGGGATTCCACGCAGAGTTGCTGTGGCTACCGAATGAAAAGATCACCTTTGTTTTTCTTGCGAATACAAACCGATGGGAGCTGAAGTATAAAGCTCGAACGGCAGAGAAGATTGTTCAGGTTGTGCTTGGTGAGCAATAGTTCATATCGATATACTGGGGCGTAGGTTTTTACTCGACGTTTTTATCAGCAGCCAGGCTCTGCTGGCAGCGCTCTGATTCTTCAGAGCTTGTCACTAAGGCTTGGCGAATCGACAGCTCAGAAATGAGCCAGACAATCAGGCTAAGAACCACAAGCGCCTCATCCTGTACGAGCATAAATGCCTTACCGCTAGAAACAAGGAATCGTTATGAGATTTATACCAGCACCGCCTCCAGAGGCACTGAAAACGTGCCAGCGCTGCAACTTACAGTCACCCGAAAAAACGAGCGAGTGTACTCACTGCGCAGGCCTATCCGATGCGGAGCTGAAAGATTACCTTAAGCGCCACCAAGGCCAAGCTGAGGCCAGCTCTAAGCTAGGGCAGTATTTTGCACTAGCAGCGGCGCTTATCTTTACATTGTTAGTGCTAAGCATTCTTGGAAATTAGCCAAGCTCTGTGGTATTGATGACAGCTCCCCCTCTTCCTCGTCACAGATCAACATGAGCGGGTCAAAGCTCCACCCCTACATTGATTTTATTTTCGTAACACCGTGTCGAAATACCAGCGCCCTCTTCGACTATCCTGTAACAACCCTCTGAGGCGATTTTTAAGTCAGTCACGGTTGTTTCGTGCGCGTTGGCACGAATTACTACATCAGTTAGCTAGTACTCGCACTATCATCGGTGCGTTAAACAACAGGAGCAATGCGATGAGCTATATAGACGGTTTTGTGGCCGCAGTACCAACAGCAAATAAAGATCAATATATCGCACATGTTAAGTTGGCCGCCGAGTGCTTTAAAGAACACGGCGCCCTTAGGTTAACAGAGTGCTGGGGCGATGATGCTCCAGACGGAGAGACAACCTCCTTTCCCATGGCGGTGAAGCGCAAAGACAATGAAACCGTGGTGTTTGGTTTGGTTGAGTGGCCCTCTAAGGCCGTTCGGGACAGAGGCATGCAACAAGTAATGGAAGACGAGCGCATGAGTGCCGAAAATAACCCCATGCCATTTGACGGAAAACGGCTTATATACGGCGGCTTCCAAGTTATTTTTAATCAGTAACAAGTAGCCCGCCTCGACCGTAAGGCTCAGGTGGGCAACTCTACATCTGGAGCGATCCTATGACGACAATAGCCAAGAACAGAGTGTGCCTGTGGTTTGATGGCGACGCTGAAGCGGCCGCCAAATTCTATGCGAGCACTTTTCCCGACTCTTCGGTCGATGCCGTACATCGCGCACCGAGTGATTATCCAGCCGGCAAGCAAGGTGATGCACTAACCGTAGACTTTACCGTTATGGGCATTCCCTGCATGGGGCTTAACGGCGGCCCAGCATTTAGCCACAATGAATCGTTTTCGTTTCAGGTAGCAACCAATGATCAGGCCGAAACCGATCGCTACTGGAACGCCATTATTGCCAACGGCGGTGAGGCGAGTGCCTGCGGCTGGTGCAAAGACCAATGGGGGATTTCGTGGCAAATAACACCAGTGGCGCTAACCCAAGCGATAACCAGCTCAGATGCTGCCGTTGCCAAACGCGCTTTCGATGCCATGTTAACCATGACAAAAATCGACGTCGGAGCAATAGTAGCGGCCGTCCGGGGTTGATCGAATATTATGCTCCCGATCTACTCCGCCAATAGGCTGTTCTGGGGGGACGCCCACATCGCTACGTAGCAATTTTTGGGGTTATCTGAGACACTGACAAAAGCCAACATAGCGGCTCGGATTACCGGGCGAATTTTGGTTTTGTTAAAACAATAAGGACGAGAAAAGCCGAATATACACACCGGGCTTTTACTATGTCTGAGAAGCAAAGAGCCTCCAGTGCGAGAACCGCAACCACTTACATTCTCCACAATAGGACACCACTATGAATACTCGTTTCTCGCAAACTCTTTTAGCGGCCACATTTAGCATTTGTTGCTCAGTTCAAGCCGCGCAGTCGGATATTGGATCTGACTTATACCAAAAAGAGGAAATATCCGGCGACAAAGTACCGACCCAGGCGCTAGAGGCTGTACAAAAATTACAGCCAGGCTTTGTGCTAAAAGAGGCTGAACAAGAATCCAAGCACGGCAACCAGTATCTTGACCTTGAAGGCGTAACCGCCGACGGCGCCGAAATTGAGTTCGACATGTTACTCAACGAGCAAAACCTGTGGGAGGTTGTTGAGATTCAACGCGACCTAACGCTGGCAGACTGCCCAACCCCGGTACGCGAACTGTACAGTGACACCTTTGGCCAGAAGAAACCCCAGCGTATTATCGAAAGCAAACAGATGAGCGATGTTATCGTCTATGAGTTTTATTTTGTGGGTGCCGACAGTCAAACTTCGAAGCGCGAAATCAAGCTAGAGAACGACTCAGCCACACTTTTGTCAGACGAGTGGCAGCATTAGTCTTAAAGAATGCGAACTGAGCATAAAAATCCAATGCGCGAATAGGCCAAAACAAAAAGCATAGCGGCGCTCACGCCCTGTTTTGTTTAACACTTGTCTATCACGCTGCACGGCCTGCAGCGTGATAGACAAAAGCTCCACTCGCGCGATACAACACAAGTACACCCGAACAGTAATGTAGACCTAGTGCTGGCATTACCTGCACCCCATGATTAAAACCTATAAGCCCTATCCTTCAACCGGCATTCGGGCCTTATAGCGCACCAAAGCACTTTAGGTATAACCGCTAGGGCTCTCCCAGATACTTGGAAAGCGTCGTCCGCCAAGAGTCGCTGGCAATAATCTCCAATAACGCGTGGTTAATCGGCTCGCGCAGGGTACTGCCCTCGGGCAGGGCAATCGCGTAGTCTTGGCGCTCGAAGGTGTTAGGCAGCACTCGTAGGTCGCCGGGATAATCGCGAATAATGTGGTATTTCACAATAGGCTGATCGTAAACCACCGCATCAACCTGATCGTTCTCAAGCTTATCAAGCGCGTCATCTAACGATTGCGTGGCGTGAAAACCGATGCCCCGCTCGCGCAAGCTGGTCGCACTGGCCGACCCACTTACCGTGGCTACTCGCACACTAGAAAGATCAGCGACGCTGCGTACCGACGATGATAATTGCCCCACAGTTAAGCTAGTGGCAATGGCCGCGGTAAAGCTGGAGATAATAATAATGGCGGTAAACATCCACACCAAGCCAATCAGCCGACCGGCCAAGGTGGTTGGAGCTTTATCGCCATAACCTACCGTGGTCATGGTTACCGCCGCCCACCAAAAGCTGGCGCCTATGCCTTGGGCTTTAGTGCCGCCAAACATCTCTTTATTTTTGTGTCGCTCCGCCAGCCACAACAAAAAACCCACTAATAACAATAAACCCACCAGCGCACCGCACGCGGCAAAAAACTCCCAAGACATAAAGCGCTTAATCGTGCTCCAGAGTCCACTGCTTTGCGAGCGCACCGCAATGGTGAGGCCAGTGGTGTGAAATGGATGGGTAAAGTCAACAAGCGACTCGCGCTCGGCAGTCACGGTGGTTGCCGCCACCGAGACATCTAAGCCACCGTCTTGCAAACCTGCCAGCAAACCATTTAGGTCCGTCTCTTGAAAACGGTAGTCTCTACCGAGCTTTTCTGCCGTGCGCTGCCATAAATTGATGCTCAGACCAGCGTAACTGCCATCGGGTTGCTTGATGACAAAAGGCGGCGCGACTTTAACGCCCACCGTAAGGACTTGATCGGAAGACTGAGCCATACCCAGCTGTGGTGCAGCAAGGCAGGCGACTAGAGCAAGAATATAAATACGCACAGGCTTTCCCTCGAAGGTGTCTGATATTTTAACGTTGGCACAGTTTACCCGCGCTTTCAAATAATCAGACCATAAAGCCATTGAGCGACGCCGCAGACGAGCAAACTAAACCTGCCCTCGCCCCCCGCTCGCGATGAACGCGACCGCTAGCGAGGCCTGAGCCGGAAATGAAACGAAAGGGGGGAGTCTGTCGGTATTCGATGTAGGGAGGCACCGCTTGCGATAGCCTCCCCGTAATGCGCTAAACGCCGGCCTGTGCCCGCCGCTCATTGAGATCTGCCTCGATCTCTTCCATGCGTTTAGTGTTAAGCGGATAGACAACCAGCAACAGCACCGATACAAATGCAAACACGGCAGGTACCCAGCTCATCAGCAGCACCATGCCATCGGTTGCCTGGGCGATCGTGCTTTCGTCGGTTCCTACATAACCGTAGGCGCCCAACACCATTAGTACTAGGGCGCCGGCAAAACCGCCACCGGTTTTCTGAATAAAGCTACCGGCCGAATAAAACAAACCGGTGGCGCGGCGGGTGTGCTTCCACTCCGAGTAGTCGGCAGCATCGCCCAGCATGCTAAAGGTGAGTACCGGCATAAAAGCGGCAAAAAACTCAGCGGCGCAACCCAGTACAAACAAGCCGGTTAAGTCATCTTTACCTAACAGGGAGATACAACCGGTAAGCAGCCCGCTGACAATCAATGAGACCGCAAACAAGGTTTTCTTGCCCACCAAGCGAGTAAAGTAACCACAGGCAAATGCCGCCACAATCGAGGTAATCAGCAACGCTAAGAAGTACAGGCCGGTCATGGTTGGCTCTTGCAAATAGTGCTTAAAGTAATAGGCAATCACCACGTACTTAATGCCGTTAAACAGCATGGTTAAAAAGCCTAAGCCAAGAATCATCAGCCAAGGTTTGTTGGTCAGCAAATCGATTAAATCACGCTGCGAGGGGGTAGTGTCCGTATCCGGGCGGTTGATGAGCTTGCGGATGAAATGCCCGGTGACTGCCAGCACTACGGCACAAGTGATCCCCATATACCAGGGGTTAAATTTATAGGTAGCGTCTTCGGTCTGAGTCAAACTAAAAAAGAACAGTGAGATCGACAACAGCGGAATCACGATAAACGGCAGGTTATAAAGTAAATCTTTAAACTCTTTTTTAAATGAGCCCGTATTGGTGGTGGGCACAATACGCTCTTTGGTCGCCATAAAGGTCACGACACATAGCGCAACCAAGAGAACCGCAAACACATACATGGTTTGCTGATACCCCTTGGCTTCGTCGATCTCTCCGGCAACCCCCGTTTGGCCAAAATACTCCACCAGATAAGGCGTGCCGCCCATCACCAAAGCGCCACCTAAAAACGCCCCGGCAAAGCGATAACCCGAGAGCACACTGCGCTCTTCGTGGCTGGGAGTCATGACCCCCATCAGGGCCGAGTAAGGAACGTTATTCACTGTGTAGGCGAGTGTCAGGCCGATATAGGTAAAATAAGCCCATACCAGCTTCATTTGAGGGCTGATATCCGGCGCGGTAAACGACAACACCATAAACAAACCCAAAATCGGCGCGGACCACAGTATCCAGGGGCGAAATTTACCGTATTTAGTGTGGGTACGATCGGCGATCATACCCATAATAATGTCGGTAATACCATCGGATACACGCACCAGCAACAAAAGTGCAGCCGCAGCGGCAGCGGTAATGCCGAGGGTATCGGTATAAAAAACCGCTAGGTAAGCCAGCGCACCGCGCCAAACAAGGTTGGCCGCCGCATCGCCCATGGCGTAGCCGCTTTTTTCGAGAATTGAGAGCTTATGAGAAGGGTTTGTCGCCACAGTTCACCTCAGGGTCTTGTCATTATATGTCAGGGCATTTTGACCGAAAGCATAAGAGGCCACCGGGCAAATGTACAGCGCTAAAACACCGTTAACGATACCGAGAACAGCGACATCGCGCGCGCTACCCTCGGCTGTCGGAACAGACCGTAAAAACCCGCTGAGCGGCACCGACCAACGCCCATCAACAAGACCGTAACAAGCGTCTAATGTACGTGCCTGCCACCCTAATCTTGCAGCCGGCGTGCGATTTCCTCCTTCCAGCTGACAATCGCTGTATCATCGGACTCAAATAGGGCGATACCAATAAGGTAGCGGCCATTGCTGGGCCGGCACCACTTGATTTCGCCGGTCAGCACATAGCGAACCTTGGGCGAATACAGCTGTATACACAGCGGGTAAATGTTGCCCACAGGCAACGAACGGTCGAGCTCCACCTGTAAACCATTGGCCGACAAATCGGTAGAGCGGCTCAACAAAATTCGCGCGGCATCGTCCCCTTGCTCAGCCTCAAGCTCGATATAGACAGCCTCGGAGACACTAAGGCGATACTCTTGACGCTGCTCATTATTTTGCATGTCAGTAACCATGTTGGATTTCCACGGGTTAATTACTCAGTGCGCCGCAAACCACGGACGATTGTTTCGAGACGGTTTTCAAACCCTTGCTCCGGCTTGTAAAACACAGCTTCATCGCGGAGCAAATAACCCAATAGGTCGTCATAAAGTAGCTCGGCTACTTTGCGCCCTACTCGGTCGACAAATATATACTTGTTGGTTGAGCGCATACTGACGGCTAACTTGCAGCGCACGGCTTTGCCGTCGTCTAAAGGCAGGTCGGCCCACGTGCCCAGCGTGAGGTTATCCAGCGTATCGCGCAGTTGCTGCTCACGGGCCTCGCGCGCTTCACTTAATTGACGCGCCTTTATTGCTTGTTCGCGGGCGGCGCGCTCAAGTGCAAGGCGCTCCGCCTCGGCGCGGGCCTTAACTTCGGCCTCTTTTTTTACAAGCAACTGACGCTTTTTAGCTTGAATTAACGCCTGCTTCTGGCGCTCAAGCTTTTCGCGCTCCTGTTGTTCCGCCAAAGCCTGTGTGGTCAGCCGCTCGTGCAGGTTTTCCATCCGCGCGTTAACCGCCGCCAACGCGGCTGACAAAGAGGGTATCTTGGGAATCTCTTGAGCGATCCCGGCGTCAAAGCAGGCCGACATTTGCTCGACGGTTTTTTGCAGCACTTTGTGACCGGAGCGATTCACAAATAACAGAGTATCAGTGCCCGGCGCTTGCATTAAAAACTGGCAGCGAATCAACGTCTCACCGCTATCAAACTCCAGCCAATCACCGGCCGAAAAGTGATGCTCTGCGCCGCCATTTTGCAACTGACTGAGCGACTCGACCTCAGCTGACACTTGCCGCTTGGGTGCGGTCACGGTTTCGATGGTTTGCCCTTTTAACAAGGTGATAATTTGTGTGGAAAACTCATCGACATAATCCCGATAGACATTACCGGAGAAGGCTTTACTGACCGATTGATTTTCTAACTGGGAGAGTAGCACCGGGCCTTTATTAAAAAAAGCTTGGCGATCCTCGGGGGATTTTTCTGGGTTCACCGACCAGACAATCAACCGCAGGATGCGCATCCAAAAGCTCCAGTCGGGGGCCTGGTCGGACTCGTTAATCAGTAGGTACTGCAAACTGGGCAAGACAATGTGATCAATAAAATCTAACGTGGCCTCAGGCAGTTGGTGCAGCGCCACCACATCGTTATAGATACCTGTGACGCGCTGTTGCGCATGGGCGATTTTGATATGCCCCAGCTCAGAGGTTTGCATTCTCTCGGCGAGCATCGCCGCGCGGTCAAGCTCTTTATCACACGCTTGATTAAAACTGGTAAGCGCGGCAGCCCACTGCTCTGGCCCCTTCGTTAACGACTCGGATAGCGCCGTGAGTCGCTCGGTAAACTTGCGCCCAGTGGGCCCTAAACCTGAATACCAGGTGCGCAAATGAAAAAAACACTGATCAAACAGTTGCCGGTTCTGCTTAACGTGCGCAACCGTTAGCGGTTCATCACTCGCCACATACGCGACAATCGCCCCGATCATAGCGCTGCGACTGGCGTCAAGCGCGTGATCGCACTGAACATTGTCTTGCAGCGCGTGCCACAGCCAAGCCGCATACAGCCCCGGCAGTCCGGCCTGACGGGCAAAAGGCAGTTCACGGTAAGCGGCCCATGGATCGTCGGCTTGATAAAAGGTTGTCTCAAGCTCGCTGATATCGCCTAGTTTGGCCGGCGCCGTCAGCGGGCCCACCCCCAGCAACTCTCTGACGTCTTGGTATTGAGCCATGTTATCCACCTTTACCACCCATTGCGATCTCGCGCCATAAACACCTCTTGTGCGAACCAAATACGTGCAACGCACACACAATGCGCACCGCGCCCCCCCCAAAAGCACGCACAACTATCGCCCACCCACGTCGTAACGGCGTGCACGCGCACCAAATTATAACCCTTTACCCGCAATTGGCGAGCTGCCCGCGGCATTCTGGCTGCACCAAAACATCTCAATAGTTTGTGGCATAGCGCTTGCTATCACCACTTATATATCGCCTGGGTAGCTATCGGGCGAAGCAAACTTTTATAACCTGTGTCCTAACCATTCTAGACGGAAGCAATGCGATGAGCTCAGAAAAAATGAACCTCCTGGATGTTTCGAGAGCCAATATTAGGTTACTACACCTCACTTGGTTTGCCTTCTTCTTAACCTTTGTGGTGTGGTTTTCTCATGCACCGCTAAAGCCGTTGATCATGGAAACCTTCAACATGGATCTCGGCCAGTGGAAAGCGCTGCTGATTTTAAACGTGGCGTTGACCATCCCAGCGCGAATTGTAGTCGGCATACTGGTCGATAAATTTGGCCCGCGTATTGTGTATAGCTTACTGCTCGCCTCGGGCGGCTTAATGTGCCTCGCATTCGCTTCGGCGCAAACTTACGAGCAATTGGCTCTAACTCGCTTTTTATTGGGCTTTGTCGGCGCCGGGTTTGTGATTGGTATTCGCATGGTTGGCGAGTGGTTTCCCGCCCGTCAAGTTGGCCTGGCCGAGGGTGTATACGGCGGCTGGGGCAACTTTGGCTCAGCGGCGGCCGCCTTTACCTTACCGACCGTTGCCCTAATGTTTGGCGGTGAAAACGGCTGGCGCTACGCCATTGGCATTACCGGCTTAATGGCCATGGCTTACTCGGTGGTGTTTTATCTGCGCGCGCGCAATACCCCGCAAGGCTCGACTTACTTTAAACCGAAAAAAAGCGGTGGTTTAGAAGTTACCAGCAAAAAAGATTTTTACTTTTATTTGGCCATGAACTTGCCAATGTACATTATTTTGGCGGTACTGGCCTGGAAGCTGTCACCCGCAGGTGTTGGGCTTCTTACTCAGGGCACCACCTATTTAATGTACTTAGTATTGGTGATGCTGTGCGTTTATCAGTTCTCGCAGATTTATCGTGTAAATAAAGAGATGCTGCAAGGTGCCGTAGTACCCGAGCACGACAAATACAAATTCAAGCAAGTGGCAATTCTCGATTGGGCTTACTTTGTCACCTTCGGCTCAGAGCTGGCAGTGGTGTCTATGTTACCCGCGTTCTTCCTAGAAACCTTTGAGGGGATGAGCCTCGCCATGGCCGGCGCTCTGGGTGCCGCCTACGCCTTTATGAACTTAGTCGCCCGCCCCGGCGGCGGTTACATCAGTGATAAATGCGGCCGCCGCCTGTCTATGTCAATTTTCATCATCGGCCTAACCATTGGTTACTTCACTTTGTCGCAAGTCGACGGCAGCTGGCCCATTGCTTTTGCGGTAGTCGCGGTGATGTTCTGCTCGTTTTTCGTTCAAGCCGGTGAAGGCGCGGTATTTGCCATGGTGCCACTCGTTAAGCGCCGCATGACCGGGCAAATTGCCGGTATGGCGGGTGCCTATGGCAATGTCGGCGCAGTGACCTTTTTAACCATTTACAGTTTTGTCGATGCCGGCACCTTTTTTATGGTAATTGGAGGCTGCGCCTTAATCATTTTTGGTATCGTCCAATTTTTAGAAGAGCCTAAAGGTCATATGACCGAAACCAATGAAGACGGCTCGCTGGCGCAGATCGAGCTTACCTAATAAATTCTTTTTCCCCGTGTCTGCAGCGGATCTTCGGATCCGCTTTTTTTTCATCCTCAGGAAGCGCTATGATGTCGCCACAACAAGAACAAGCAGGCACCGACCCAATGGATCACATCCAATCATCGTTGCAGCTCGACTTTGCTCAACTGAGCGATGCCGGCCGCAAGAGCGAAAATCAAGACACCGTTGGCGCGCGCTTTCCCGAGGGCGCCGCACTTACCACCAAAGGAGTCGCCATCGCCATTGCCGATGGCGTTAGCAGCAGTGAGGCCGCCCGCCAAGCCAGCCAAACGGCGATTACCGGCTTTTTAACCGACTATTATGCCACCCCCGACACTTGGCGCACCGGCCAATCGGCCAATCGCGTCATTCAGTCGCTCAACCGCTATCTGTGGAGCCAAAGCCAAAACAGCGTACGCCAAGAGGGCTACCTCACCACCTTAAGCATCATCGTCATTAAAGGTGACAAGCTGTTTACGTTTCATGTCGGCGATAGCCGCATTTATCGCTTGCGGGGCGGCCAACTGGAGTTACTCACCCGCGATCACACGCAAAAAATTGATCGTCGCACCACTTATTTAAGCCGCGCCATGGGCGCCGACCTGAGCTTAGAAGTGGACATGGAAACTCATGAGGTAGAGTTGGGCGATGTGTTTATGCTCAGCACCGATGGTCTGCACGATTGGGTAGATCACCGCACCCTGCAAGCACAATTAAATGAGCAAAGCGATTTAAATGCGCTTTGCCACAGTTTACAACAAGCCGCGCTAAACGCAGGTTGTGACGACAACATCAGTGTGCAGTTAGCGCGAGTTAAGCAACTCGGTACCGCCAGCCAAGCCGACACGGTGACGGTATTATCCCGTCTGCCTTTTGCGCCTTTATTAAACACCGGACAGACCATCGACGGCCTAACCGTCGAAAAAATTATGCACGAGTCCGAACGCAGCCAGGTGTATTTGGTGAAAGCACCCGATGGCAAAAGCCTGGTCATGAAAACCCCCTCGGTTAATTACGAGGACGACCCCGCGTACATCGAGCGCTTTGTGCAAGAGAGCTGGATAGGAGCACGGATTGGCAATCGCCATGTGGTGCGGGTAATAGAGCCACCACAACCGCGTTCGTGTCTGTACTATTTAACCGAATATATTCCCGGCCCGACGCTCTCGCAAGTCATTAGGGAGCGGGCGCCACTGTCCGTATCGGACGCCGTCGAGCTCGCCGAGCAATTGGTGACCGGTATTCGCGCCCTGCACCGCAAGGACACGCTGCACCAAGATTTAAAACCCGACAATGTCGTGCTCGGCACCCAGGGCGCCTGCCTAGTGGATTTTGGCTCTTGCTGGGTTGCGGGGATACAAGAAATGGGCTCAGCCATCACCCCCGATCACATTCTCGGCACGCTGGATTACTCGGCGCCGGAGTATCGTTACGGTGGCCGTACCGGGCCGCGCTCTGACCAGTTTTCGCTCGCGGTATTGGTGTACGAGATGCTCACTGGCAAGCGCCCTTACGGCGAGGCTTACGGCAAAGCTATGTCGCTCAATCAATTTCAAAAACTTAGTTACCGCTCGGCGCTACAATACAACCCTCTGGTGCCAATATGGCTAGACCGAGCACTGGAAAAAGCCCTGCACATACAGCCGGCGCAACGCTACGATGCATTGTCCGAATGGCTAAAGGATTTACAGCGCCCCAACCCCGACTGGTTAACGGCAAAACACAAACCACTCATAGAGCGTCACCCCGAGCGAGTCTGGAAAGCCGCCGCAATCGTCGGTTGGTTATGCGTCGCAGGGCTGGCGGCTACCCTTATGGTTCGATAGCCGATACTCACCCGCAAACCGCCCACGCAAGGCCTAAAAACGCGGCAATATGGGCTGACCCACATTGCCGCGCCGTCAAAGTAAGTAAAATATCTCTCGCTCATGCTGGCGCCGCGCTACAAGCCACTTAAACGGCGCAAGAGCACTCCGACACGGCAGCACCTCATCTGCGCAAACGCTACCTTTGGCACCGGACCCAGTTCACATTTTTAAGCGTTAATTCCCAAAAGCGCCGTATTTTGGCCTTTCTACCTTACCAAAAACTTACATTTGTTAATAAATTGACTACTATCAAGTCACAACTGGTCGTGTGGCCTTACCGAAAGCACGAGCACGTTGTTGAATCACAATAACAATAGGTGATCCTTTCAGGCGCACTCGCGCCTGACGTATACCCAGATGCCCACCCGGCTACCGGGGCTCACCTTTATGCCCAAAACACTACGAAGGAGTCAGTTTATGCCTTTCTCAAGAGTACGACGTGTCATTCCCACGAGCTTGATATCAGCTGCGGGGCTTTGCTTTGTTAGCGCAAGCTTTTCGCACGCGGCCACCGTGCCGGTGTATAACGCCACCGACTTACAAAATGCCCTTAAAACCGCCAGCCAGGGCGACGACATTGTGGTTCATCCCGGCAACTATACCGGCAACCGCAACACCAGCGGCGAGAGTCGCGCCCATTTTTACAGCGGTAATAGCGGCACCGCCAACAACCCGATTACGCTGCGCAGTGCCAGCAGCAGCAATAAACAAGTGTTAAAAGGCGATGACATCAACAACGGTTATGTCTTTTTGCTAGAAGGTGATTACTGGATCATTAAAGATTTAAAATTTACTGACTCGCAAAAAGGTATCGTACTGGAAACGGCCAACCACAATACGATCGATAACGTAGAGGTACACAATGTCGGCCAAGAGGCCGTGCATTTTCGGATCAGCAGTTCTTACAATCGGTTAAGCAATTGCTATATCCACAATACCGGTAAGCGCGAAGGTAAAGAAGGTACCGGCGAAGGGGTCTATATCGGCACCAACAAAGGCAACGAAGCGAGCCCGCCAGATTACAGTAACTACAACCGCATCGGCGGGTGCAGTATTGGGCCACAAGTTACCGCCGAGGCCTTTGATATTAAAGCCGGCACGGTAGGGACGGTTATCGAATACAACTACGTCGATGCGCGAGGTATTGTCGGGACAACCGCGTTCCCCCAAGCGGACAGTTTTGTTGATTTGAAAGGCACGGACGTTATTATCCGCAATAACGAGATGGCCTATCGCGGCGACAACAATGTGACCCACGCTATTTATAGCTTTCGCGAGCATCGTCAGTCGAATGTTTACGACAACACCTTTAATCTACCTGTCGATGCCGGAACCTTTCGCGCTCAGGAGCCCATGATTAATATCTCAAACAACTACCGAGCCGACGGAGGAAGCAACTTAGTCTGGAAAGAATACCAAAGCCGCAACATCGACTATTCGCTGAATCAATCTATCGAGCAACCCAACGAAGGGCCGTACGCTTGTTTTGATGAGCTCAGCGGTGGCTGTGGAACCACCCCAACATCATCGAGCAGCAGTTCATCTAGCGCTACGGCGTCCAGTTCGAGCAGCCATTATTCATCCAGTTCCAGCAGCTCTTCATCGTCAAGCTCCAACTCATCAAGCTCAACCGGTAGCGATGATAACTGTGTCGCCGTCACGTATAAAGTTCGAACTGAAATCACGCTTGGCAGCAACCACTGTGTGACATTCGACCAGCCACTACAAGGAAAGACGCTACAACTATGGGACAGTGACGAGAACACGCAATGCGATTTTCGCGGCACAATCAGCGCCATTGATGGCTCTGGCAATGCGACGGTTACGTCAAACTATACATCGGCCAGCGGTTTTTCTGGAAGCTCACTCAGCATCAACAGCAACAATGGCTGCGAGTATGTAAAAATTAGAGCTTATTAACAATAACGCTCCGTCAGGCACGACTCTCACGGTGGATCGTGCCTGACATCAATTAGTAGCCCTAAAATCGCGGCAAGTGTTTAACATCAAGCCGCAGGCTTTAACCTCAACACCACCACATCATGGGCAGGAATACTTAACTGTAGTGGCTTTTGCGTATTGCCTTTCAAGTTTTTCCATAAGCCCCGGTAGGTAAAAGTCGCTTTGTTAAAGTCGATAGAGCGACCAGTAAGATCATCTTTAACCACATTAAATTGCCAATCGTGATTTACCGTTAAAATATCGTCACCGCGATTTAAAAACAAAAATGCCCATTCACCGTTGCTTAGGGGTTTGACAAACACATTCAAGTCACCGGCATCAATATAACGCATCGCCTGCACGCCAGCAGGGTCTTGATTGAGTGCGATAATATCTTGATTGGTCAAAATCTCGCGGGCCTGTTTCGACATAGTACGCAAATCATTACCGGCGATTAGAGGCGAGTTCAACATGGCCCACAAAGAAAAGTGCGAGCGATCTTCTGCCTCGGTCATGCCGTTGCCCACCTCCATCATATCCATATCGTTCCACCGTCCCGGACCTGCGTATTGACGCAAATTTAGATCTTTACGCATATCTAGAATTTTAAGTACGCCCCACGATGACCAGCTGCCCCAGCCGTAGCCGCAATCCCAACACGGATAAATATCACCCGAGATGCGCCAACTATGACCAATGTCCGTCGCCCACTCCCATGGCTGATTGTCGCCCCACTCACAAATACTAAACAGGATAGGTCGCTCCGCTGCGTGCAGCGCGTCGCGCATTGTGGTGTAAGCCCCCTCTGGGTTGAGGTTTTCGGTATCGCACCAATCGTACTTTAAGTAATCGATACCCCAGTCTGCGTAGGTTTTTGCATCTTGGTACTCGTGCCCGCGCGATCCAGGGCGACCGGCACAAGTGGTGTCGCCCGCATCGGAGTATATGCCAAGCTTTAACCCTTTCGAGTGGACGTAATCGGCCAGCGCCTTCATGCCCGACGGAAAATGTTCTTTGCTAACCTGAATATTGCCATTTGTGTCACGCTCGCCATGCCAGCAATCGTCGATATTAATGTACTCATAACCGGCCTCCTTCATACCCGATTCAACCATGGCATCGGCCATTTCCCGAATGGTTGTTTCATCTACGTCACAGTCAAAGGTATTCCAGCTGTTCCAGCCCATGGCTGGCATTTGCCCAACCCCACTAGACTTTTCAGCACTGGCTATCGCGCTCAATAGTGTCAGGCAAAAAACACCGAACATTAACGTTACTTTATGCATTATTTTTACCGGCATGGTTCTCTCCAGTTTTTATTAAAATCGCTAAGCTGTACGCAGCTAAACGTATATATAAGATAATTTATTTATTACCTTAAAAAGCCGCTTGCGCGGCTTAATGTTTTCTTTTGGGCCGGAGCCTTACAGCTCTGGCAACCTTTTAGCGTGATCGGCAATCACGTCTAGCGTCGATTTATCATCGGCAAATACCGAGTTTAAGCCTTGTGCCTCTTGCGGTGGATCACCAAAAAAGTCATCACCTTTTTGCCACATGTAATCGGCTCGGTCAGTTTCACCAAACCCACCCCAGGCCCAAAAATTAGAACCAACAAAAGGGCCACCTGCTGCCACGTTATCTTCGATGACATCGTAGACCATGTCATAAAAACGATCGCGATAGCTGACTGGCGTGCCGTGATCATAAGCGCCGTTATCGCGCTCGACACCAAACTCTTCTAACACAATAGGCTTGTTAAGACGCTCGGCGATTGCAACATGCTCGCTCAAATAACGCTTTGCGGTAGTCACTGCCGAATCGTAGGTTTGTTCGGGCTTAGTGATATCAAACCAGCTCCAGTTTTTAATCCACATATGGAACGTTAGATAATCCACATTTGGGCTCGCGTGGGAGGTTTCAAACAACTCAGCATCGCCCAAGGTACCCATCGCGCCTTCATTACCGGTACTAACCAACTGCTTCGGCGCGAGCGTCTTAATGTAGCCGGCCGTATCATCTATCCAACGGACAAAGTCATCAAAGTGTACCCGGCCGTCGGCATCACTGCCTGGGCGCGGCTCATTTGCCAGCTGCCAGGACATAATAGTGGGGTCGTCGTTATAGGCTTGGCCAGTAATACTGTTGGTCCGCGTAACTATGGTACGAATCACTTTGCGGTACAGCTGCTGCGCCCGCTCGATTCGGTAAAACCGAGCAGAGTTATCCATAAACGGATTCCACTTGCCTGTGACATCCGGGTCGAGCACTTCAGTGCCGGTAAACCACGCCACGTATTGCGACATACCACCCGACCACTGCCAAAAGTTATTTAGGTAAAGCACCGCTTTCATATCGCGCTTAGCCATTTCAGCCAGCAAGAAGTCCATACCCAGCAATAAATCGTTATCGAGTTCACCCTCAATATTGTTCACCACCGCTGGGCGAACCGCACGCATTAAATCGCTGGATTCGGATGCGGCCAGAACGCGCAGGTTGGTAATGCCGTGTTCGGCCAATACGTCCAACTCGCGAATTAATCGTTCGCGATCGCCGGTAGCCCCAGGCGAGCCTAAGTATGCGCCATACCACATATTGGCACCGACATACCGATACGGCTTATCACCCACGTAAAAGTGCTGCCCGTCTACACGGACAAACTCTTGGCTATTATGAGTGCTCGTGGATTGAGTACAACTCACCACACATAGAGCGGCTATTACCACAAAGCATCGAACTATCATTTTTTTCATAGTCTTTACCTTTATAAAAACCTAGTAGTCAATACCGGTGGCTCACCTTAATGGGAGGGCGTTATACCTTCCGTAAGGGTGCCTAAAAAACCGATAAAGCTTAACCGTGAGCGGCTCCAGCCACTTGGGGTCAAACCCCAAGCAGCTTGGCTGCTTCTATCATGGCTCTCCCGTTATGATAGGGACCTTTCCAAAAACCCGCTTTGTAATCGCGCGATCCATCTGGCACATCAAGCGTCGAGTGCCAACGCCATTCGCCTTTATTATGGTCGATCTGATAAGTGTCAATAAACGTCCATAAGTTATTGGCCGTTGTTAAAAAGCTTTTATCGTCGCTTAGCTTATACGCCACCAAAAAGCCCACTAGTGCTTCAGCCTGAACCCACCAAATCCGCTCACTGTGGTAGCTATTGCTGGCGCGGTCATAGGCGTCAACCACATCACCGCGCTCGCGAATCGCCTCGCGCTGACAGGTTTTGGCAAGCTCGATGACGACCGGAACCAAACGCGCATTGCGCTCGGCATCACCCAGCGTATCAAGCGCTTTGTACAGCAGCCAGCTGCACTCAATATCGTGACCGTACGTCAACCCCGGCGAGTGATCTTGCCAGTCATCAGACAAAAACATCCGCAAGTGGTAGTTGTCGTGGTCGATCATGTATTTGTCAAACAGATCAATCCCGTAAGCTAGCGCCTGAGCGACTTTATCGGCTTTATGTACTTGGTAAAGCTTGGTGTAAGCCTCAAGCACATGCAAGTGGGTGTTCATCGTTTTGGGATAGTTTAGGTCTTTTTCGCTCAGGCGAACATCATCAATCTTGCCCCACTCACGGGTGTAAGCTTCGTAGTAGCCTTCGCCATCGCGGTCGACACAGTTGGCTTCAATCAAGTCAAAACACTCAAGCGCCATCGCAAGTGCGTCGGCGTCTTGGCTCAGCTCGTAATAAGCTGCCAGCGCATAAACCGCAAACGCCTGCGCATAAACCTGCTTTTTGCTTTGCTCAACGTCACCGCTGGGCGACAACGACCAGAAAAACCCACCGTGCTTACTGTCAAAAAAGTAATCTCGCAAGTAATGATACGATCGCTCGGCCGCCGCGCGGTAATCGGCGTTACCGGTAAACACGGCAGCCTCAGAGAAGAACCAGAGAATACGAGTGTTCAGCACAATACCTTTCTCGGCATCAACGCGAGCGACATTATTGTCGCCCACTTCACCGTAAAAGCCACCATGGGCTTGGTCTTGCGCGTAACTTAACCACCACTCGGCAATACAATGCAGCTGCTTGGTAAAGGTTTCGGCAGTCGGTAATGCAGCCGCAACGCCGTTAGGCGCCGCTGGCTCTTTCATCATTGGGGGCATGCCCACGCTCTGACTCATTTCAACGTTTCCAAAATATCCAAGTTAGCGGCAATTAAGGCGTTGCGGGTATTGACGGAAGCGGCCGAGCGCAAACCGTCTTGCGGCGTATTCACACAGTAGTCGACCAATTTATCGATACTTGAAGTGGCCACGTGCATACGGGTATCGGATGAGGCGTAGTAGATAAACACTTCGCTCTGCTCGTTTACGATCCAGCCATTCGCGAAAGCCACATTAGACACATCGCCCACTCGCTCGCTGCCTTTAGGGGCAATAAAGTGACCGCCGGGGCGGTGTGTAACTACCCAGGGGCGCTCAAGCTCAGTCATAAACATATACAGCACATAGCGCAAACCCGCTGCGGTATTGCGTACACCATGGGCCATATGCAGCCAACCGTGATCGGTTTTTATGGGCGCTGGGCCCTGACCATTTTTAACCTCCTTAATGGTGTGATATTCCTTACCGTCGACGATGACCTCGTCTTTGATTTCGGCGCCGTCCATCGACTCGCTTAAACCCCAGCCGATACCACCACCGGCACCCACACTGATAAAGCCATCTTGCGGACGGGTATACATAGCGTACTTGCCGTCGACAAACTCTGGGTGCAACACAACGTTGCGCTGCTGGCCCGAGTAGGTAATTAAATCGGGCAAACGCTCCCAGGTGACCAAATCTTTCGTGCGGGCGATACCACACTGGGCCTCGGCGGCCGACAAATCATTGGGCTGACTTTCGTCTTTTCGTTCGGTGCAGAACAGACCGTAAATATAACCGTCTTCGTGTTGCGTCAAGCGCATATCATAGACGTTGGTGTCGGGTCTGTCGGTCTCGGGCATGCTAATGGGGTAATCCCAAAAGCGGAAGTTATCCACGCCATTGTCGCTCTCGGCGATAGCGAAGAAACTTTTCCGGTCATCGCCTTCAACCCGAACGGCCAAGATGTATTTACCGTTCCAAAACAGCGCACCTGAGTTAAACGCCGCGTTAACACCTAAGCGTTCCATCAAGTGTGGATTGCTCGATTCATTAAGATCGTAACGCCAAAAAACAGGGGTGTGCTCGGCGGTTAAAATCGGGTGTTCGTAACGAGTGTACACCCCGTTACCCGACTCTAATGCGCGGTTTTCTCGGGTAATTAGCGTTTCATGCTTTTGCAGCAGTTGTTGGGCGCGAACGCGAAAATCACTCATAATATTCGTCCTAAAAATTCAAGCTGTTTATTCTTACAACCGGTCGCGACTCGCGCAACCGGTTACAATATTTACCTAAAAATAGCGTGCAAGTGTTGCACGCTACAGATAACGTTTAATGGAAACGCTTAATCAGCACCGTCAGTCGCTAATCGATCAACGTACTGCGCCGGGGTGTCTGCCGGGTAATCCTCGAGACGACACCACCAAAAGCGCCACAACCACAAACTGGTCGCCACAAACACGGCCACAGAAGCGATAAATTCGGGCCAGTGCTGAATCACCATAAAGATTGATGCAGCCACCATAGAGGTTTGCCAAATCACGCCGACAACCAAGTTACCCAGATCGCGGCTCAAATCGGTGTTGCGTTTTAACTCGGGGTAATCTTTAAGTGCCTCGCGATACACAGGCCCCCAAACACCCCACGGGCGAACCTTGATATAAAAGGTTTTAAGCACTTCGATATCATCGGCCTTGCTAAGCAGCGAGCCGACGACGCAAGCAATAAAACAGCCACCAAAAATAAACGGGAAGGCGTATACCTGCATAATTTCCCAGTCGAGCGTCCACTGCAGCACCTGAATAATCAGCAAGATTACCAAGCCCATCGCCATGCCACAAAAGTAGCCGACACCGTTAAAGCGCCACCAAAACCACTTAAGTAAATTCGATGCGGTATAAGCACCATAAAAGGCGCTGACAATCCACAAGATAATGGAGTTAAGCGATGGCACGAACAACCCGATCACAACCCCAAGAACAACAAACAAAACGGATACGACATAGCTCGCTTTGACGTAGTTTTTGTCATCGGCATTGGGGTTAAAATAGCGCTTATAAATGTCGTTAACCACATAGGCCGGTGCCGCATTGGTGGTGGCAGCAAAGGTCGACATAAACGCGGCGAGCAAACCGGCAATCAAAAGCCCAAGCAAGCCCGGGGGTACAAACTCCTTCATAGCAAATGGCAGAATTTGCTCAAAGTCGACATCGGGCCCCATCGCTTGCAACTCGTCCATAAAGAATACCAGCGCTAAAATGGTTAGGCCGGCAATCAGCATGTAACGAGGAAACAACAACACGACATTGACGAAGCCGCTCATTTTGGCCGCTTCAGTCGGTGAGCGCGCGGACAAGACACGCTGCATATCGTAATTGGGCGGCGGGCCCATCATGCTTTTGGCAATGCCCGACAACAGCATCAACATAAAAAAGATCGTAAAAGGTTCGTAACCATCGGCGGCAATTTTGGTATTGGCGGCCTCTAAGGTGCCCGACCAATCCATATCAAGGTTCCAGCCAAAGGTAACCTTGTCCCAGTTATCCGGCACCACTGCTGCCAACATATCGGGAGATACTTGCTGCATAGCAATAATACCCACCGCAACGCAGGCGACCGTCATAATAAAAAACTGTAAAACCTCGGTGAATACCACACTAAACATACCGCCCTTCACCACATAGACCGTAGTTAGTGCGGTAATAATTAAACCGTAATAAATATCGTTGGTGTCGGGGTCGGCCGCTAACTGCCAAGGTAAAAACACCGAGGCAAATTTGCCGATACCAATAAAGCCATAGGCCAAAAAGCCCACTACATTAACCAGTGCAAACAACACGACGATTAAGTGTGATAGCCGCGCACCGGTGCTGTCGCCAAAGCGAAAGGTAATCCACTCGGCCCCCGTTAGCACGCCCGAGCGACGCAGCCATACGGATAAAAACACCATCAAGAAGATTTGATTAAAGACCGGCCACAGCCAGGGAATATAAATACTGGTTAAGCCGTACACAAACAACAAGTACACCATCCACATAGTGCCGCTGATATCGAACATACCCGAAGCATTGGAAAGACCTAAGGTATACCACTTGAGTTTGTTGCCACCTAAAAAGTAGCTACGCAAATTTTTAGAGGCGCGTTTGGAGATCCAAAACCCGATAAACACTGTGGTGAGCAGGTATGCCGCGATAATCACCACATCTAACATTGCTAACTGCATGTGTGCGTCCAATTATTATAGCGCCGGACACGCGTCCGCGCGGTGTAGTTCAAAGTGTACGGCCCGACAAATGTGCAGCCCCAAGCGCTGAGAGGTGACGTTAACCTCGGATTCGATCTTATCGCTGCGTCATTAGTACAACAGCCGAAAGCCCCAGCAACCAAAACTTTAGTATAAGCAAGCACTTCGTCGTAAAGCGATAGCAAATGTAACCGATTACAATCTATAATGCCAGCACTTTACGTTACTTTAGGGCTGCCCTTAAGCCGCTCCCGGCGGTATGCTATTATCCACAAAAACTTTCTTCTCTTTATAAAAGCAATACTTTATGTCCAATATCAGAGATGTAGCGCGCGAGGCCGGCGTGTCCGTTGCCACCGTATCACGCGCCCTGAGCGACCCAGATAAAGTCTCGCAAACAAGCCTTAACAAGGTTCATAGCGCCATCGATAAAGTCGGCTATCGCCCCAACATGCTGGCGCGCAGCTTTCGCTCGGCCAAAAGCTACGCGGTTGTTGTACTGGTACCGGACATTACCAATCCGTTCTTCTCGCAAGTCATTCGCAGCATTGAAGATCGCGCCCAGCAAAAAGGTTACGCCGTGCTACTGGGCGACACTCGCGGCGTACCAGAGCGAGAAAAAGAGTACATTCGCCGGGTTGAGACCCGCCTGGCCGACGGCGTTATTCAGTTGCGCCCCGACGACCCCAACCGACGCTTTGAAATGCCCGCAGACATTGCCTGCGTGAATGTCTGCGGCTGCGAATCCACCAGCGGCCCTCGAGTGCGGATCGACAACCGGGGCTCGGCAAGGTCAGTGGTCGACTATCTAATTTCTCTCGGGCATCGCCGTATCGGGGTGATCTCAGGCTTAAAAGACAACCCCCACACGGTTGACCGGCTGGCCGGTTACCTCGAAAGCCTGGAAGCGGCGGGAATTGAGTTTGATAAATCGCTGGTGGCCGAAGGTGACTTTACCACTTGGTCGGGCCTAAACAGTGCCAAGCAATTTTGCGCTATGCCGGACAAGCCAACAGCCATATTTTGCATGAATGACGAAATGGCCATTGGCGCAATCCAAACGCTCAAACAACACGGCATACGAGTCCCAGAGGACATTTCCGTTACCGGATTTGACGATATTAGCTACGCCCGCTACTGCGACCCGAGCCTTACCACAGTAACCCAGCCCGCCGAGGAAATGGGCAAACTGGCCATGGATATGCTGCTGCGACTCATCGAGGGCGAAGATCTCGCCCAAGAGGAAAACGTACTACCGGCTGAGTTTGTTATCCGCAAAAGCACGGCGATACCGCGCAAAGATTAATGCTTTAAGCTCTTACCTTGCCTGCGCGGGGTAAGAGCTCACCAGCCAGCTAAGCGCTGACTTTTTCGGCTCGATCCGACACCCCGTCGCAGTAACGCATCAATTCTTGGGCCAATACGATCAGGTGATACAAAGTACTGGCTGGCGCCTCGGCTGCCACCACCTCATCGTTTTCGCCGCGCTGGTCCACGTAGCTACCGGGCGTGGTGCCGCACAGATAATAGCGAAACAAAGTATCCACCGCGCTAGCGGCGCGCGCCTCGGCATCAGGCTCGCCCTCGCGAGCCATCACCAGGCTGGCCTTAATCAACTCGGTCAGCCCCCAGCAGCGTTTGGTGTGCTGCAGCACGTTACCCTCTGGGGTTACCGAGTCGTACAGCAAGCCAGAGTCGGCTTTTAAGCCAATGTCTAGCGCACGACGGTACAAAACGCCGGTATAACGCGCCACCGATTGCCCGGTAAGCCGTGCGTACCAATCCAACAGCCACACCCACTCCATCATATGGCCCGGCTCAACCACCTGCCCGGTGGCGCCGTCAGCTAGCGTCCAGTCAGCATTAAAAAATTCAAACAGCACACCCTGCTTAGGGCAAAAAAAGCGTGACTCAAACAAACTAAACAACTCACCGGCACGCGCCAACCAAGGTGCCTCGCCGCTCGCCTCATATAATGCCATGCAGGCTTCAAACAAGTGCATATGCGGATTTTGGCGGCGCACCGTGTGATCGTAATCGCCCTCGGCCCAACCGCCGTACTCAGCCCCAAAGCAGTTATCCAAATGCAAGACCAACGCCTCGGCTTTATCCAGCGCCGCGCGCTCGCCGCTCACCCGGTATAGCCAGGCGTAGGCCAGCAAGAAAAAGGCGTGATCGTACAAATCTTGCTTGCTATCAATCACCTCAAATTCTGGGCTAAGCAGGTGGGTAAAGCCTCCTCCGGCGCTGGGGTGCGCCGCATTCGACTCGACAAACCCCAGCAACCCGCACGCGATATCGGCGCCGCTGTCACACCAACCAAGACTCTTAGCCGCCGCAAAAAAGAATGCCTGCCGCGCCTGTACACGCACTCGCACATTGGCCCCGGTATCCACCTCGCCATCGGCTCGCAAGCGCTCAAAGCTGGCGCCTAGCGCAGGGTGGATGCCCCGCACACTCCATAGCGGCAGCGCATCGCGCTCAAACCACTGCACCAAACGCTGTGTCTGGTTTTTAATATCACTGGACATGGATTACCTTTTTACTGTGTCTTTTTGCACGATGAATACCGCAAACGGCATAGAGCCGCAAATAATGCCGCACAATGTAACCGGTTTCAAGCATCTACTAAACCCACTTGATGCAGCTCCCGACAAATACGCTAAACTATATTGCATAACTCCAGAAATAAATGATTAAGTAATCTAGATTATGATGCTGACCGCACCGGCTTTACCGACAAGCGTTGATACGATGATACGTCTGTACCTTACAGCGGCAACACTTTTACTCTGCCATGCAGTAAGCGCCGCTGGCCCACAAGCGGCCACGCAAAGCGCATCCGAGCCTGGTGACAACTCTACCGCGACAGAGGTAACCCTCTGGATTGGCGAGGTGAGCGAGTCGCGCAAAGCTCACGAGACAGCGGTAATCAAGCTAGCCTTAGAAAAAAGCCGCGAGCGCTATGGCCCCTTTGAGCTAAAGATAACCAACCGCTCGCTCTCACGGCCAAGAACGATCCGCAATTTTAGCGAAGGCAGTATGGCGCAGGTAGTTACCGCGCCGGCACTCGCCTACCGTGTCGACTCGGACGAGCAACCGCTAAAGGCTATTCCAATCCCACTGCTGCAGGGCTTGCTGGGCCGGCGTCAGGCAATCGTCCGGCGCGACCGAGAGGCGGATTTCACAGAAGTTAAAAACCTTGAACAACTGCGACAATTTAACGCCGGGCTGGGCTTTGACTGGATTGATCAGGATTACTTTCGCGATGCAAAGCTACCGTTTACCGTGGGCTCCAGCATCAACCAGCTATTTAATATGCTTGCTCACGGCCGGTTTGATTATTTACCTTTGGGCATTCTAGAGGCAGAGAAAGCGCTGGCGGCATCTGAGCACGCGGCGCAACTGGTCATCGTCGACAACCTCATTATTCACTACCCACTGCCAGTGTACGCTCAGGTAAGTCACAACCACCCCGAGATCGCCAAACGCTTAACGCTTGGCCTAGAGCTGGCCCGTGAAGACGGCAGCTTAGAGGCGCTTTTTGATCAGTACTATGGCGAGTTTAACGCGGTCGATGCAGACGTGGTTATCATCGAGTTATCCGATCACTCACCATCCGCCGCCCTTAGCGCGAAGCAAACTTCGCCTTGAGCGCCAGCTCGACCTCGGGGGCGACAAACTTGCTCACATCGCCCCCTAGCACCGCAATTTCTCGCACAATCGACGACGATATATAAGACAAGTGTTCGGCAGGCGTCAGAAACAAGCTTTCCATATCCGGCGCCAATGCGCGGTTCATATTGGCCAACTGAAACTCGTACTCGAAATCGGACACCGCTCTTAAGCCACGCACCACACCTTGGGCGCCACAGTCGCGAACGAAGTCCACCAACAAATTATCAAACCCGCACACCTCGACATTATCGAGATGTGACAGTGTGCGCTGAGCCAAATCGACCCGCTGCTCTAAATCAAACATCGGAGCTTTGCGGTTACTGGCCGCGACGCCCACGATCACGTGATCAAATAGGCGGCAGGCGCGCTCCACAAGATCTTTATGGCCATTGGTAATCGGGTCAAACGTGCCTGGGTATACAACCTTGCGCATAGATTATTCTCTGTGTGGCGTGCGGTGTGGGCGGGATACTACAAAAATAGCCTAGTCCTTGCTAGTCGCACGGTAAAAATACAATCGATAACACACGCCGCCGGTGCGCTTTTCGCGGTGTAGCTGCCAGTTATCGGGCACCTGAAACACACTATCAAGCCCCGACTCGATATAGATCGCCGCACCATCGGCCAGCCACTCGCGCGCCACCAAGGCATCAATGCTCGGTTGCCACAAATCAGCGGCAAAAGGCGGGTCGAGAAACACCAACGCCAGCGGCGCAGTAATGTCACCCGTGCTGAGCCAGTGCAATGCATCAATATGCAGCAGCTGTCCCCCGCTGGCATCGAGCCGCTTTAAATTATCAGCCAAAGCTTTTGCCGC
This sequence comes from Gilvimarinus japonicus, assembly GCF_042847215.1. GTDB lineage: Bacteria > Pseudomonadota > Gammaproteobacteria > Pseudomonadales > Cellvibrionaceae > Gilvimarinus > Gilvimarinus japonicus. The sequence goes on along the minus strand of NZ_AP031500.1, from coordinate 410,490 downwards.
CGCTGGATCACGCTCGCAAAAGGTCATGCGAGCCGCCCCACGGGACAGCGCCTCTAGCCCCAGCGCACCGGAGCCGGCATACAAGTCGGCGCCTACCGCCTCTGGTACGTAAGGAGCCAGCCAATTAAACAGGGTTTCGCGAATGCGATCGCCGGTGGGGCGCAAGCCGTCACACAGCGGGAAATCTAGTTTTCGCCCGCGCCACTGACCGCCAATCAGCCGCAACGGCTGACGCAATGAATCCCCTGCCGGCTGTCGCCGTTGTTGTTTTGCCACCTGTCACTCTCCACCGTTTGCCAGAAGTGGTAGGATAGCGCCTTTGTTTAGCAGCGATAAGAGCCGCCTACCCACATGTTCTTTAAACGGTTTAGAAAGTCCGCCCCCAAAGACGACCCAAAAGTCGAACAACCGCAGCCCGAATCAGACGAGCAAGCGCAACCCAGCGAGCCCCCTGAGGCCGAGTTTGTTCCGCTTGAGCCAGAAGCACCGGAAGCCGCCGTTATTGCCCCCGAGCCCGTCCCGACTGAGCCCGAGGTCACGGCGCCCGCGGCCGAGCCTACCGCGGAAGTCGCCCCAGCGGCCCCCGAACCGGCCAAAGCGCCGCCGGCTAAAGAAGGCTTGTTTGGCCGCATTAAACGCGGCCTATCGCGCACCAGCAGCAACTTCTCGGAGGGGCTCGGCAATATCTTTTTGGGGAAAAAAGAAATTGACGATGAGCTGCTGGAAGATCTGGAGTCGCAGCTATTAGTGGCCGACGTTGGCATCGAGGCCACCACCGATATTATCGACGATCTAACCGCCCGCGTGGCGCGCAAACAACTGGCAAACCCAGATGCGCTGTACGATGCCCTTAAAGCATCACTGGCCGAATTAGTCGCCGGCTCCGAGCAACCGCTGATTATCGACACCAGTAAAAAGCCCTACGTTATTTTAATTGTCGGGGTAAACGGCGTGGGTAAAACCACCACCATCGGCAAGCTGGCCAAGCGCTTACAAAGCGAGGGCAAGTCGGTCATGTTGGCCGCGGGCGACACCTTTCGCGCCGCAGCAGTCGAGCAGCTGCAAGTGTGGGGCGAACGCAACAGCGTACCGGTGATTGCCCAACACACGGGCGCCGACAGCGCCTCGGTCATCTTTGACGCGGTACAGGCCGCCAAATCCCGCAGCATTGATGTGCTGATCGCCGACACCGCCGGGCGTTTACACAACAAAGACCATCTAATGGAAGAGTTATCCAAGGTGCGTCGGGTGATGGGCAAACTTGATGACAGCGCCCCCCACGAGACCTTGCTGGTACTGGATGCCGGCACCGGACAAAACGCTGTCAGCCAGGCCGAGCACTTTATTAAATCCTCCGGTGTGACCGGTATCGCTCTGACCAAGCTAGACGGCACCGCCAAGGGCGGGGTCATTTTTGCGCTTACCAAACAGTTTGGCTTACCGGTGCGGTTTATCGGCATTGGCGAGGGTATCGACGATTTACAGCCGTTTGTCGCCAAACCCTTTATCGAGGCTCTGTTCGAGCGGTGATTCGCTTCCAAAACGTCACCAAACGCTACGCCACCGGGCAAGAAGCTCTTAGCCGGGTCGACATACAAATCGACCGCGGCGAGATGGTGTTTTTAACCGGTCACTCGGGCGCCGGCAAAAGCACCTTAATGAAGCTCATTATGCTGATGGAGCGGCCCAGTAATGGCCACATCGAAATCGGCGGGCGCGATACCAGCGCCATCCGGCGCAGCGGTATCGCCCACTACCGGCGCGATATCGGCGTCGTGTTCCAAAACCACCAGCTTTTGTTTGATCGCAGCGTCTTCGACAACGTCGCCCTGCCGCTGCAGGTGGCCGGTTACCAGCACTCAGATATCGGCCGCCGAGTGCGCGCCGCGCTAGACAAAGTCGGGCTACTACACAAAGAGCGGGTCAACCCAGTCACCCTGTCGGGCGGTGAACAACAGCGCGTCGGTATCGCCCGCGCCGTGGTTAACAAGCCCGCGCTAGTGCTGGCCGATGAACCTACCGGCAACCTCGACCCGGAACTCTCGGCCGAGATCATGACGCTATTTCGCCAGTTTAACGAGCTGGGCGTCACCCTAATGATCGCCACCCACGATATCGACCTCATCGAGCGGATGAACAAACGGGTACTGCAACTGGCTGAGGGCCGGGTCATCGCCGGTGGTGTGCCGCAATGAACCGCTTTCACCCCAAGCGCAAGCCGGCACCCACACCGCGCAAACCGGCGCCGCGCCCCCAGGGCGCCATCCAGAGCAAAGCCGCTTGGCGCCACCGGCTGGAGGCCTGGCAAGCGCATCACAGCAATTGCGCCCTAGAGAGCTTACTGCGCCTACTGCGCACACCACTGCAAAGCACGCTCACCTGGCTGGTGGTGGCCATCGCCACCGCGCTGCCCGCCACTTTGTACGTGGCACTGCTCAATATTGAATCGCTCGGTTACCACTGGCAGGACTCCAGCCAAATCTCCGTGTTTATTAAACCCGCCGCCAAGACCAATGCCATCGATAAGTGGGCCGACACCTTGCGCGCTCGCTCTGACATCAGCGATGTAGTTTACGTCAGCCCCGAACAGGCGCTGGTGGAGTTCAAAACCTACTCTGGCCTTGGCGCCGTGCTGGACGACTTAACCGAAAACCCTCTGCCCCCGGTGCTGCTCGTGCAACCCAGTACCGCCACCACGGGCGCAGCGCTGGAGTCACTCTTGACTGAACTGTCCAGCAACGGTTTGAGCGACGACGCCCGGCTCGACATGATGTGGGTCAAACGTCTGGAGCAGCTGGTGGAGCTGGCCAGCCGTGGCGTGTTTTTTCTCGCCGCTCTTTTGGCGCTGGGCTTACTGCTGGTGGTGGGCAATACCATACGGCTGGCCATCGAAAGCCGCCGCGACGAGATTTTAGTGGTTAAGCTGGTGGGCGGCACCGACGCCTACGTGCGCCGTCCCTTTTTATACACCGGCCTCTGGTACGGCTTGGGCGGCGGCCTAATCGCCTTACTGCTGCTCGCCCTAGGGCTCGCTTGGCTTGAGGCGCCGGTCGCCTCGCTGGCGGAACTTTATCAGAGCGAATTTAGTCTCAGTGGCCTGAGTTTGACCCACAGCTTACAGCTGATCTTGGCCGCAGGCTTGATCGGCCTAGCCGGCGCTTGGCTGGCGGTGGGACGGCATTTGGCGCAAATCGCACCGCGTTAAAACATTTATTTAGCCACAGTGTGAACGCACACAGGTTAAGTTTGGTTAATGCCTTGTTTTATATAGGTTTTTAAACTTACCAGCGGAACTTTGCGATATTGGCAGGCTCTAAGAATCAATGCTAGACTAACTTGCCCTGCAAATTACTGCAGGAGCTTATTCGGTTTTAATCGCGTTTATATTGGGAGTCACGATTATGGGCACAAGCCTACAGCCAATGGGGAACCTCGCACCAGGTGGTAACCTCAATGCCTATGTGCAGGCTGTCAGCGGCTTTTCTGTTCTTACTGCAAATGAAGAACAGACCCTCGCTGAAGACCTTTACTACAACGACAGCCTCGAAGCCGCTCGCCGGCTGGTTATGGCGCATCTGCGCTTTGTTGTGCATATCGCCCGTTCGTACAACGGCTACGGCCTGCCGCTGGGAGATTTAATCCAAGAGGGCAATGTCGGCTTAATGAAGGCGGTTAAACGCTTCAACCCCGAAAAAGGTGTACGTTTGGTGTCTTTTGCCGTGCACTGGATTAAAGCCGAAATACACGAGTTTATCTTAAAGAACTGGCGCATTGTTAAGGTGGCCACCACTAAGGCTCAGCGCAAATTGTTTTTTAACCTGCGCGGCGCCAAAAAACGTTTGGCCTGGCTCACTAACGATGAAGCCAAAGCCGTTGCCGAAGACTTAAACGTAGAGGTAAAACACGTGCGCGAGATGGAGAGCCGACTCTCCTCTTACGACGCCGCCTTTGACGCGCCGGAAAACGAAGACGAAGACAGCCACTTTGTGGCACCTGCACACTACCTGCAAGACAAACGTCAAGACCCAGCCATGCAGCTCGAAGCAGCCAACTGGGAAGAGACCAACGTCAGCAGTCTAGAGAATGCTATGGAGCAACTGGACGATCGCAGCCGCACCATTTTGCAGCGCCGCTGGTTAAGCGATGACAAATCGACTCTGCACGATTTGGCCGCCGAGTATGGCGTTTCTGCCGAGCGTATTCGCCAGCTGGAAAAGAACGCCATGAAAAAAGTTAAAAACATGATGACGGAAGCGGCCTAGAGTAAAAGTAGACGTACAAGTCACCCCAAGCCGCGCACTGCGCGGCTTTTTTATGTCACTGTCATTACGCTATTCGCCACTTGCACACGGACGAAACCATGCCCAAGCTAATACTCAGCATTGCCGCCACTTACGGCTTTATCGCCGTGGCGCTTGGCGCCTTTGCCGCCCACGGACTAAAAGGTAAACTGGCGCCCGAATTGCTAGGGGCATTTCAAACGGGCGTGCAGTATCAGATGTACCACGCCTTGGCCCTACTCGTAGTAGGCTTGTGGTTAAAGCAAGCAACGCGACACAACACAGTTTGGCTCAACAGCGCTAGCGGGCTGTTTATGCTCGGCACGGTGTTATTTAGCGGCAGCCTTTACGCTTTAACCTTAACGGGGATCGGCTTCTTTGGCCCTATTACTCCGCTAGGTGGCATTTGCTTATTGCTGGGCTGGCTCTGCTTACTCATGGCCGCTTTAACATCTTCTAAGGACTGCAGCACCTCAACATGACCGACATTCCCGAATTTCGCCCCGAGTTTAAAAACAAATCCATCCGCAGCTTTGTGATTCGTGCCGGCCGCATGACCGATGGGCAAAAAAAAGCGTTTGAGCAATACTGGCCCAAATACGGCGCCAGCTTATTTTCCGGCGCTTTTGATGCCGAGCAGCAATTTGGCCGCGAGGCACCGGTAGTGCTCGAAATCGGTTTTGGCATGGGAGACTCATTACGTGAAATGGCCACTAACGAGCCGGACAAAGATTTTATCGGTATCGAAGTACACCCACCGGGGGTGGGCCGGTTAATTCACACCGCTGGTGAAGCCGGCGTGGCTAACTTAAAAGTTTATATGGCCGATGCCACTGACGTACTGGAAGACTGTATTAGCGACGCCAGCCTCGATCGGGTGCAAGTGTACTTTCCCGACCCCTGGCACAAAAAAAAGCATCATAAGCGCCGCATCATTCAGTCTGAATTTGTTCAGCGTATTCGCGGCAAACTTAAAATCGGTGGTCTGCTGCACTTCGCCACCGATTGGGAAAACTACGCCGAACATATGAAAGAGGTGATGGACGCCGCCGCAGGCTACACCAACACCCAGGCCAACGGCGATTATTCACCGCGACCAGAGTACCGCCCCATCACTAAGTTTGAAAAACGCGGTGAGCGCTTAGGCCACGGCGTATGGGATTTGGTGTACCAGCGCAGCCAGTAAACGGCGAAGAACCGCACAGGAGCCTGGCAGTGTATTTAGCGCGGCCCAACGCGGGTAACAAATCGATTGCGCTCACCGCCACACTACTCGCGCTAGGTTTTGCGTTTTACGCAATGGACGCTCTACCGTTCGCCTGCGCAGCGGCTCTTCCGGTTTTTGCTCTGTTACTGGCGGCCAATAAACGACTGCGCGTCACGGGTAACGGTATTTGCCACAAACAAACGCGAATAATCGCTTTGCTCGGCGCCGGTGTGTGGTGCCTCACCTTGCTCATAGGTTTTGCCATTGCCCTGTACCGACCCGCCAGCTTTAACTACCCACTGATATACACGTTTACCACGCCAGATTTTTCCCTTTACGCCAACCTTGCCAAAGGCCTAGCGGGTTATTTAATCGTCATTTGGCTTTACTCATCCGCCCCCATACACAACCGTTTAAGTCCTCTGGGCTCGACATTGGCTGTTAGTGTCGGAGTAACATCAGTCCTTGTCGTCGCGGTTTTAGGGTTCAATATCGGCTGGCATCCTAAGCTGCCGTCGGGCGTAATATGGTTTGCTCTTATCAATTTAGTCATTACCGTAACGGCCGAAGAAGCCTTTTTCCGGCTATTGATTCAAGACGGATTGCACAAACTTTTGCCTAAAAAACTGCAAGCAACACCACAAGCGGCTTTATGGCTAGCCGCTGGCGCGTCGGCTTTTATATTTGCCCTCGCCCACGCGCCCATCACTCACCCCACGTTTTTATTATTTTTGTGCGCCGGAGGCATCTACGCCTTGGCCTACCAGCTAACCGGCCGTTTGTCGGTTGCGATAGCCACACACTTCGGGGTTAATGTGATTCACTTCTTATTGCTGCAATACCCGTTGGTACTTTAAGCAACCGTTAGCCACAAACATACAAAACGCCAGCCGCCGCAATGGGGCATAAACCTTTTCTGCCACAGGCTCACCCGATCACTATGCCGCTTTACACTTTAAATGAATTCTCTAAGGCCAATCAAGACACCAGAGCTGTCAACCGCAGCGCCTTAGCCTACCCGGCAGCTCCCCTAGACCTTCAAATACCTCATCTTCGCCAGAGACAATCGGCCGGTTTAGGTTTTGAGCTTTGCATTTTAACGTTGCCGATACCAGCTGATTCCCGCCCACTCACTGGGCAACTGCTAAACTCATAAGATAATGCGAATATTGCTATGGGTACCAAGGTTGTCAATACGTCTCTTATCGGTCGCACTACCGATTTTGTTGCTTGTTGGCGTTTGCGAGGCCAACGACAGCAGCACGCCGGAGTATGTTTACTGGACGGGTGCCGCAACCCCAGGACGCTTAGACTACGAACTGGCGGTAGTAGATGCCGCACTAAAGCGTAGCGTAGCGGCCTATGGCCCCTATCATTTAACGCTCGATCAGCGGGAAATGCCCTCTGTGCGCGGCCGTATGGCGCTTATTAAGGGCGATGATATTCACTTTGTGGCTACCACTAGGCAAGACTATGATCCACGCCAGCTTATTGTGGTGCGCCACCCCATTGAGGGCGGGCTATTGGGTTATCGGCAATTGCTGATTAAAGCCGAGCGTTTGCCCGAATTTGCCAATATTACTCGCCCCCAGCAGCTCCAAAAACTGATAGCGGGTCAAGGGCGGGGCTGGCCAGACGTTGATGTGTATAGAGCCAATCATTTTAACGTAGAGGAAATTCTCACGTTTGAGCAATTACTACCCGTATTACTAAGTGAGCGCATCGACTATATTCCATTGGGCATTGACGAAATAGAACCCACGCTGACGCGGTATGGCGATAAGTACCCGGGAATGACAAAAGTCCCAGGGCTTATGATTTACTACCCCATGCCCGTTTTTTTGGTGGTAAGCGCCCGACACCCGACGTTGGCGGCGCGGCTAAATGCAGGGCTTAAAGTGATGACCGAAGACGGTAGCTTGCAGCGGTTATTTATGCGCTATAAAGGCGATACTGTGGCAACAATAAAAGCGGCCAACCCAACCTTGATCATGCTGCGCAACCCCAACTTGCCACCCGCTTACAACCTACCACCCGCCCTGTTGGCGCACCCCGAAGAGTGAAGCCGAGCAATAATATCGCGACTTATGCGCCTCGGTTAATGCCCAAAAGGTAAGGCGCTCAAGCGCCCTCCACCATTTTTTCTTGCACGTGCTCAGCCAGCCCCACGCCAGCTTCAGACATCGTCAAGTAGGTTTCATTGGCGCCGGCCAAGTTGATTTTATCCGCCTCATCCTGAAACAAACTGTGGGAGGCGATAAAACCGTTGTAACCGCGCTGGCGCAACTGACGGGCCGCGATTATCTTCGCCTCTAGATCGCTCATACTTAAAATCACCGCACGGATATTGCTCATCTCCACGCCTTGCCAAAACACCTGATCTTCGGCATCGGCGAACATCACTGAACGGCCGGCTTTGCGGTGGCGGTCGACTTTGCCCGGGTCGGAGTCAAGCGCGATAAGCTTGCCAATTTTGCCGCTAAGCTGATCGTAAGCGGCAGTGCCGGTGCGGCCCATACCAAAAATCAGCACCTCGGCATCGCCCAGCGAGATAGGCTGTTGATCCGGGTGATGGATATTGCGCTCCAGCGGCAACAGACGACTTGAGAGTTTCTCGTAAAAAGGGTGAGCAATGCGGTTAAGCGGCGCCGATATCACAAACGACACAGCCACGGTAAGTGCCAGCGGCACAAGCCACTCGGGCAGCACTGCCGCAGCGACAATCAAGCCAAATTCACTGTAGTTAGTCAGCGCTAAACCACTCAAAAACGCACTGCGGGCGCGCAATTTAAACAACACTAGCAGCAAAAAGAAGCCAATCGCTTTGAGCGGCAACAGTAACGACGCGACCGCCGCCAGGATCAACGCATCCATCCCCGGCAACCCACTCATGCCAATTTGCAGGAAGAATCCCACCAAGAACACTTCTTTGATGCTCCAGAGGGAATTTGACAGCTCGGTGGCACGCCGGTGCTGAGCTAACAACACACCGAACGCCAAAGCCCCCAGCTCGGAGCTGAGCCCCAGTGCCTCAAAGCCCATCCCGCCCACAACAAGCGCCAGCAAGAGGCCGAGTAAAACCATAAGCTCGTCGTGACCGCAGACATCCAGCAGCTTAAACAACAATGGGCGCAGTAGCGGCAGGCCCAGCACCAAAGGCGCCCAAACGGAGGGCACGCTGCCACCCGCAAGCGAGATAACCAGCAGCGCGATAAGGTCTTGCACAACCAAGATGCCGATCGCTACGCGTCCATGAAACGCCCGCAACTCTCGTTTGCTATCGAGCACTTTGGCAGCCAATACGGTGCTAGAGAACGACAGGGCAATGGCGAGCAACATCGCCTCGTACCATGTCACCTCGAGCAGTACGTACATACCGGGGGTCAACAGCGCAACCGCCAGGGCAAAGTGCACAATGCCGCCGCCAATTACCTCTGGCTGCACGAGGTTGCGCACGCGAAGCTTGAGCCCCACGGTAAACAGCAACAACAACACGCCTATGTGCGCTAAATGTGCAATGACCTCATGGCCGTTTTCGGGCAACTCGACAAAGCGCCCCACACCACTGATGGCAAAACCTGCGGCCAAATAACCAACTAACGGGGGCAAGCCCACCGAGCGCACCAACAAACCTAGCGTGAACGCGCACGCAATCCATACCGCTTCTAACATTCCTGTGCCTTATTTGCCTTTAACTGTGGACGACGGCCGCCAAACCTTGAAAATAATCGCGATTATCCCTATTTTAGCCCATGCTATCGGTGAATACGCCAACCGAAGCCCGTGCGGGACGACCCGCGCTGCAGAGCAATCTGATTATCTCTAACCGGGGACGACCCCGCCCCGACGAGATTACCAAACATGTCTTGGTTTTACTTACTTTTAGCCGGCTTATTCGAGGTCGTGTGGGCCGTGGGCCTGAAATATTCCGATGGTTTTACGCGTCTATGGCCCAGCGTTACCACACTGGTGGCCATCGCTATCAGCCTGTCACTATTGGGGCTGTCGCTCAAAGAACTCCCCATTAGCACCGCTTACGCGATTTGGAGTGGTATCGGCGCCGTGGGGACTGTGATCCTGGGCATATTCCTGTTTGGCGAGAGCGTGTCGGCTTTGCGCCTAGTCTGTATTGCCCTTATACTCACGGGCATTGCCGGACTAAAATTGACCTAGGACGCACCATGGAAGCACTGTACGACGAACATCCCGTGATGTTTAAAAACAACCCTTTGGGGTTTATCCTCGCCCTGATTTTGTGTCTCGTGGGTATTGGTATCATCATCCTATTGGTATGGCACCTCAACAACAAATCGTCCCGCTTAATGGTCACAAAATCGGATGTTTTGTATGAGAAAGGACTGCTCAGTAAAGAGCGCTCTGAGCTAAACATCACCAGTATCCGCACCGTTAAAGTAAAGCAGTCGTTCTGGAATCGCATATTTGGTACCGGCACTATTGAGCTATACACCGCTGGCGACTCGGCCGAGATTATCGCCGTTGGAATGCCCGACCCAAACCGTGTGCGGGATATTATTAAAGCTAACGATTAACCGAGGCACCTATGGGCAGCGACGAAAAGGATAAGCGTCAAGCACGAGCCACACTTATTGGCATCGTGGCCGTTTTGCTGTTGGCGGTGATCGCCACCGCTTTGCTATTGCCCATGCTAGGCGGTATTACCGATGGCGTTTTCTCTCAGGGCTTAGGCCTTAAAGAAGCCGCTGTTATCTCCTTTTTTGTTACCACCGCGCTGCTAGTAGTCTTTGCCATTACCTCGGGCGACGGGCTTATCGGTGAGATACAATTTGTACTCGGCGGTTTTTTTACCTTTTTTATTATCATCTGGCTGATGATTGCGTGGATTTTTTAACCGCGCTCAACACATCGCCCCCAACACAGTGTAACTTTATGAAATTGACTCGCACCTTACTCGCACTTGCCCTCCCCGCCACACTACTGGCCAGCAACGCTAGCCTGGCCGATAACGAGCGTGGTTTTTTTGCCGGTGTTGGCGCCTCGGCAGTAAACGCCGACGATGAAAAAAGCTACGACGGCGCTGATTTATGGACAGCCGAGCTGTTTGCCGGTTACAAGTACAACAGCTTACTAGGCGCCGAAGTGCGTTACGGCACAGGCTTAGGTGCCGATACCGTGTATTTAGACGGCGACGACACCATTGAAGCGGATATGGACATTAACCACTATCAGGCCATTTACTATCGCGCCGAGGCCACCAACCAACATGGCCGCTTTTACGCCTTACTGGGCTACTCCGATCTCGACTACCGCTTAGAAGACACCGGCTTAAGCACCGACGGGTTTTCTTGGGGCTTGGGCTTTGGCTGGTACATCGCGCCAAAATGGAACTTAAACTTTGAATACAAAAATTTGGCCGATGTCGACAACCAAGACTTTACTGCCATCAGTGCCAACTTAGATTACCGCTTTTAAGAGGCGTAATATTAATTTATGGCTGACTTGTTAGAAAAACCGGTGCATTGCCCGTTTTGCGATGCCCCGCTTACCCTACTTGTTGACGACTCGGCTGGCAGCCAGCGCTACACTGAAGATTGCCATGTCTGCTGCCAGCCGATAGACGTAAATGTGTGGGTCGATAGCGACGGTGACGTAAGCGTCACCGTCGAGCAAGAGTAGCAAACAACCTCTTCACTTAAGGCTGTAGCAAGGCCTCAATGGCCTCGTTTAACGCTTCGCTATCAGGCTTCACCTTACTGTCAAAGTGCTGCACGTTGCCTGTTTCCCCATCCAGTAAGTACTTATTAAAATTCCAGCCCGGCTGCTCACTCTGTGCGCCCAAATACGCAAACAAATCATTGGCCTTATCACCAGTCACAGCAGTCGGAGCCAGCATGGTAAAGGTCACCCCGTAGTTGGTATAGCAAATCGTCGCCGCCTCTTCTTCCGACTTAGCGGCCTGCTTAAAATCATCACTGGCAAACCCCACGACCACCAAACCTTGGTCGGCGTATTGCTTATGCAGCGCCTCTAGCGCTTTAAATTGTGGCGTGTAACCACAGTGGCTGGCGGTATTCACAATTAGCGCGTCTTTGCCCGCCAAAAGGTCACACAGATTAGCATTATCACTGGCGTGCAGCTTACGATACTCGCCCTCCAGATACGCTGGGCAATCGGCCGCTTGTACCGCCGACACGCTCAGTCCGAGTAGTACTGCCAGAGCAATTGAAGTTTTCATGTTTGGATCCTGTTGTTTGGGGTTGGCGTATTAACCATACGCAATAAACAGTCCGCTGGATGTCTTCAACCAGCCACCTGAGTCCTGCTATGATCTTACTCTGACATTCCGCCAAGACCAAACGACCCATGCGCATCCCCCGAGTTTACTGCCCCATTGACCTAACGCTTAACACACCTATCAGCCTCGACGACAATGCCGCTCACTATCTTGGCAAGGTGCTACGCATGGGCGCGGGGCGACCGGTGGTAGTGTTTAACGGCGAAGGAGGCGAATTTGCCGGCACCATTAGCGAGGCGGGTAAAAAGCGCATGCAGGTCACACTCGACAGCTTTGATGATACTGAGCGCGAATCGTCCTTCGCCATTGAGCTAGCCGTCGGCCTATCCCGCGGTGAGCGCTGGGACTTTGTGTTGCAAAAAGCCACTGAACTGGGGGTAACCAGGATCGTGCCGCTTGCGACCGAGCGCACGGAGGTAAAGCTAAAAGGTGAACGTCTGGAAAAAAAGTGGCAGCACTGGCGCCAGATTACCGTCAGCGCCTGCGAACAATGCCAGCGCAACCGAATCCCCGAGCTTGCCTCAGTGACACCCCTCGCCGATTATTTAAACGAGGCTAAGGCCGAACAAAAGCTTGTTCTGCACCACCGCGACAGCCAAGGCCTACCCGCCGCACACAACCCCAGCAGCGCAGCACTTTTGGTGGGTCCCGAAGGCGGCCTGAGTGACAGCGAAATTCATGCCGCACAAGAGGCGGGCTTTAACCCACTGACACTTGGCCCGCGCGTCATGCGCACCGAAACCGCTCCGATCGCGGCTATTAGCGTGCTGCAATATCAGTGGGGCGATTTTGCATCATAAACGCTAGGTGTTGTTTTATGCCCGGCCATTCGTCACCGGTAATACTGTAAATCACCGAGTCGCGAATACGCCCGTCGCGCATTTGCATATGCTTGCGCAATAACCCCTCGTACTTTGCGCCGATGCGCTCAAGCGCAGTCCGCGAGCGACGATTAAGACAGTCGGTTAAAAACTCCACGCGCAAACAGTTCAATGCCTCAAATGCATGGCACAACAGCAAGTATTTACACACCGTATTCACACCCGTGCGCTGAAAACGCTGGGCAATAAAAGTGAAGCCGATTTCGACCCGACGATGCTCGGGTACCGCACGCATAAATCGTGTCGAGCCAATCACCCTATTATCACTTTGGCACACAATGGCATAGGTTAGCCCTAACCCTGCGGCATAATCGGCCATCGCTTTTTCATAAAACGACTCAAGCCGCTCGGGCGCGGGCACAATGGTCAGAAACAATTGCGACAAATCGCCATCGGCAATGGCAGCGGCCAACCCAGGCAAATGCTGCTGCGTTAACGGCACAAGCGCCACGCCATTTAAAGCAAGCGGTTGCTGTATAAACTCCATAAATAATCCCTTACAATTTCTCGATAGCGCCAACCAAGCGGGTACAAAAAACCCGCCTCGGTGCGGCGGGTTTTTAAGATCACAAACACCACCAACCTGTGTGGCTAACGCTGGCTGGAAAACTCTAAGTAGGTTTGCTCAATCTTTGCCAGCGCGGGAATAACCGCCTGTTCACCGGCCCACGTTACAATAAGCTGGTCATAAGGAGCTTTTACAACGTTTTCTCGCTCGGCTATCTCTGAGGCGGTAACCCGTGCCAAGCGCGGCAAGCCTTGGGTCAAAATGGCAATAAAGCTCAAAGAATCACTGATGCCCGTAGTATTAAGCACCGCCACCCGACAACGGCTATTTATACTTGGGCGCGCCTGGCCATTAAGTAACTCCAACGAGACGATGGGAATATCCAGTTCACGCCAGTTGATATCCCCCAACAACCATTGCGGCGCATTATCGACCGATTGGATCTCGCCCACAGGGACAATCTCGGCGACGGTCACGTTAGGCAGCAGCAAAAGAGACTCACCAAGAGGCACCAACAAACTGGCTACTTCTTGATAGCTATCGGATTCTATTTGATGTTCCGCTCTCATGAGCTGACTGCCCCTTTCATCGCGTTTGTGTGATTCATGTATTGTACAAAATTGGCCGCTAGCTGCGCTGGCGTGCCGGTAAAATCGACGCAATCAGTGGCCAGTGCCGCTAGCGGCATTGAGTCGACCACGCAACTGCTGGGCTCTTGCACCCAAACCTGGCCTCGCTGCTGCTTGATAAACCGACAGCTGGCAGCACCATCAGTACCCATACCAGAAAAAATAATAACACCACTGTGTTCTTTTTTCGCGCTGGCAAGATTTGCCAGTAGCTGGTCAATCGATGGCTGGTAGCGCCCACCCCAGGGCTCGTCGTAAACCACTAAGGTACTATTATCCAGTACATTAACGCGCCGTGCCGGGTCCATAATAGTAACGGTATCCGGCTGGATTACCGCGCCTTGCTCGGGAACAACGCCGCGGTAGGCGCCACTTTTACCGAGCATGGTCACCAACGATCCGCAGTACTCCCGATCAATATGTTGCGCGTACAAAAAGCCCGTGCCAAGACCGGCGGGAAGCGCTTGCAAAAACTCGCGCACCGGTTGCGGCCCGCCCGTTGATGCCGCCAACACCCAAACGGCCTGCGCCGCAGTACAGGTTGCCAGATTTACCTCGCCGACGAGACGCTGCAAACGCGCGCGCAAGCGATTGGACCATTGCAGTTGGGCCGTACTACTAGTGCCTACCTCGCTACTATCGCTAAGCAGCACCGGAATCTCAGAGGTGGCCAATAAAACACTCAACACCTCACCGGTGGCGCTGAGTTCCTCTTCAACATGGGTAATATCAACCAACCAGGCATCCAGGTCGGCAATACGCTCTAAATCTTCCAAATCCAAGTCGGGCACCACTGAGTGCCCGTACTGTGGCAACACCGCACTGTACTCAACCCGCTGCCCCGTTTGTGCCACCAACAAGCTCAACTGTCGCAGCTTTTGCTCACTATCGACCAACAGGCCTAGCCCTAGGGGTTTCACGCGACTACGCGTCCTGCTCTTCGATCAGTTCTTGAATATTATTGAGCAAAATATCTTCTTGGTAAGGCTTACCCATGTAGCGGTTAACGCCCAAATCCAGGGCCCGCTCGCGATGCTTATCGCCGGTACGCGAGGTAATCATAATAATCGGCAAGTGCTTTAGACGCGAGCTAGTGCGAATGTTCTTAGCCACCTCAAAGCCATCCATACGCGGCATTTCGATATCCAGCAACATCACATCGGGAATGCTGTCTTGCAGTAACAAGATGGCTTCGGCACCATCTTTTGCAGTCACAACCCGGTAGCCTTCGCGCTCCAAAAAGCGCCCTGTAACCTTGCGCACGGTAACCGAGTCATCCACCACCATAACGGTTTTTTCGTCGTCTTCTCTGTCAGCGGCTACCGACTGCGCAAACGGCTCTAGCAAAGTTGACTCAGCCAAGCCTAGTGCCATTTGCTCACGAATCAGCGCGTGCAAGTCGAGAATAACCACAACAGAGCCATCCCCCATCACCGTCGCACCCGACACGCCGCGCACTTTACTAAACTGTGCACCCAAGGTTTTTACCACGATCTCGCGGCTACCCAACAGCTTATCAACCTGCAGAGCCATGGTGTTTTCGGCGCTGCGCACCAACACAATAGGCAACGGCAGTGCCTGACCATCCAACTTAGGCAGCGAGTCGCTATCGAGCAGCGACCCCAAGTAGCGCACGAGATAATTCTCACCGGCGTACTCAAAGCGCGCTTGCTCATCCTGATAATAATGCTCTAACTCAAACGGGCTAACCCGCACAATACCCTCAATAGTATTCAGCGGAATAGCGTAAAGGTCATCGCCAATCTGTACCATCAAGGCGCGGTTTACCGACACAGTAAACGGTAGGCGTACCGTAAACTCTGTGCCCTGCCCCCAGTGAGAGTTGATAAACATGGAGCCGCCCAGCTGCTTGATCTCGGAGTGAACCACGTCCATCCCAACACCACGACCGGAAATTTGCGTCACCTTATCCGCCGTACTGAAGCCCGCATGCAAAATAAATTGCATGACGTCTTGGTCGGATAGCTGCGCGCCTTCGGTCATCAAACCCCGTTCGACTGCTTTGGCTCGCACTTTATCTAAGTTAATACCGCGCCCGTCGTCCACTAGCCGCAGCACTACATCGCCACCTTCACGGGATAAATTGAGCGAGATAACACCGACATCACTTTTGCCGCTATCGCGGCGCTCATCGATAGGTTCAATACCGTGATCGACAGCGTTGCGCAGCATGTGCTCCAGCGGCGCAATCATTCGCTCCAGAACCGAGCGGTCCAATTCGCCCTCTACATTATCGAGCTCGAAACTGACCTCTTTACCCAGCTCGTTAGCCGCTTGCCGCACAATCCGGCGCAACCTTGGCACCAACCGCGCAAAAGGCACCATGCGCGAGCGCATTAAGCCTTCTTGCAAGTCAGTGTTAATACGCGACTGCTGCAACAGTAGCGTTTCTGTATCGCGGTTTTTATCCACGAGGGTCATGCGCAAATCCAGCAAGTCCGAGGCGGACTCTACCAGCGAACGCGAAAGCTGTTGCAGGGCCGAGTAACGGTCCATTTCTAGCGGGTCAAACTCGTCATGAGCAGCCATCTGCTCTTGACGGAATAAAATCTGGGCTTCGGTTTCGATATCGAGGCGGCGCAGCTGCTCTTGCAGACGCTCAATGGTCGCGTCCATTTCGTCCAGCGCGACACCGGTGTCACCCACTTGTTCTTCAATACGCGCGCGGGCAATCGAAGTTTCACCAGCAAGGTTTACCAGCTCCTCCAGAAGCTCCGCCGAGACTTTAACAACCTCTTGTGGACCACTGCGCTTGGCCGCCAAATGCTGCGCTTGCGCGCCGGGTGTGGCCACTGGCCCACCGCCACCTATTGGCGCCGGGCTGGTCGATCCCGGTTTGACCGGAGGCTTAACTTTTGGCGCAAACGGTAAGATGTTTGCCGGCTCGCTCGTTTGCGATGGGTCTGGGGCGGCATCTTCCGCAGAGCTCGCATCATGCTCTGGCGCAGGATCTTGCTGATCCGTCGCAGCCTGCGTAGGCTCCTCAACCTCAGCAACAGGAGCGGCAGGCTTCTCAGGAACAGCCGTGCCATGAAGCTTGGCTTGCACCACTTGAATACAATGGTGGATTTGATCTTGGTAATGCACCAACTTGGTAAATGTTGCCTGATCCATAGCATCGATATTTAAATCAATGACCAAGGTTTCAAAGTCGTGGGTTAAATCCCCGAGCTCATTAAGGCCGGCTAGGCGTGCGCCGCCTTTAAGGGTATGTAGGCTGCGTTTTAACTCTTCAACGCACTCGGTGTTTCCCCAGTCATCTTGCCAGTCGTGCATTGAGCGTTCGATGTCTTCGCTCAACTCGCCGGCCTCCTCCATAAAGATTTCGAGAATCTCCTGATCGAGCTCATCTTCAATCTCAATCTCGGCGGCATAGTCGGTATTCGCTAACCCTGACGCTAGCGGCTCTGATTCCTCAGCCTCATCAGCGTCACCTGGCAGCGTTGACTCAGGCTCCTCGACGACATCGGCATCCAGGTTCTCATTAAGCGACTCCGCTGGCTCTTGCTCGTCAATATCCTCGGGCAAGGCGTAAGCGGTATCGTCAACTTCATCGACGATAGTTGTATCGGGTACCTCGGCATCGAATTCAAGTGATGCATCGAACGCCGGCTCATCCGCGCCGGCAATATTCTCATTTGCCTGATTATCGACGGCGTCGGCCGCCAGCTCTACGTCATCGGTAACGTCACCATCAGTGGTGAGGGCGACATCCACATCATCACTGGCGGCCAGCGTTGCCTGGCTATCCATCACTTCCGTTTCGGGCTCGGCTTCGGCTTCGGCTTCGGCTTCGGCTTCGGCTTCGGCTTCGGCTTCGGCTTCGGCTTCGGCTTCGGCTTCGGCTTCGGCCAACAAGCTATCTCTTGGCGCCGCACCGTCAAGTAGCCCTGACAATACAGCATCTACATCGGGAGGAATTGGCTGTAAATTTTGCCCCGCGGCAATGGCGTCAACCATGTCCAGTAGCGCGGTGTGCACTCTTATAAGCTCCTCGCACAGGAGCGGCTCGCAATTGAGTTCACCGGCCACAATACGTTGATATACTTGGTGCAATTTATCGCCCAGGCTCGCCATCGGGGGTAAATTAGCGTGCGCCGCGCCGCGCGTAAGATTTTTTAACTCGTTAATAATCGGCTGCAACTGTGCAATATCTTCGGGGCTTTGTTGCCAGGCATCGATAAGTTGATCGGCATCCAGGAGTAAATTCATCTCCTCAGCCATAAATATTTCTAACAACTCCGGGTCAACCGGGTGCTTGCCGCCAGCATCGGCCTGCTGTAATTGTGCCAATGGCGCAACGTATAGTTCCCGTAATTCATGTACCCGAGCGAGGTATTGATCTAAGCGCGGGATCATGAGTTCGCGTTGCCGATCAATATCCTCTAAGGCAGAGCGGGTATAACTCACGCCATCGCGCAGCAACTGTAAAATGTCGTCATTGATATTAACTTGGTAGCTGCGCAACTCTTTAACAAACTTTTCCAGCGGCGTGGCAAGCTCTGCAATTGGCGTCACTTCCGCCATATGCGCGCTGCCTTTTAAGGTGTGCAACGCACGCTGCATATCGTCGCTGGGGGGTTCAAACAGCGGGCGCGCCTGCTCCATACGCTCGATGTACTGCTCGACAATTTCCAAGTGTGCCAGTGCTTCGGCACCAAATATATGCCATAACTGGCCGTCATCGGTATCGGCCGAATCGTCATCATCGAGGTTCTGGGCGACCGAAACACTGCCCGCAGTAGTCAGTTCTTCGGGGGTTACATCGCCCTCTGCCGCCTCTGTCTCTACCTCAACTGTTGCGGCTAGCTCGATCTCTTCCTCAAGTGGCTTTAAATCGTAAGGCACTTCGCCCCGAGCCAAAGCTTCACCTTGTTCGCGCAGATGATGAACACCATCACGATCCGGGGTCGGTTCGCGCGCCGCAAAAGCATCAATCATAGCCGGTAGTTTAAGTCGCACATTTTCAATAAAAATAACGTGAGGCTGGGCCGGTACGATCGTGTCGTCGATCACCCGGTTGAGCATATTTTCAACCGACCAAGCGAGCTCACCAATATCACTGGCGCCCACCATACGGCCGCTACCTTTTAAGGTGTGAAAGGCACGCCGAAACTCTGTTAGCGAATCGGTGTCTTCAAAATTCTGCGCCCACTGTGGGAAGAATTCCGCGATGGCCTCGCTTACTTCACCCGCCTCTTCGATAAATATTTCAAGAATTTCGTCGTCAACGACCTCGTCGTCTTCGTCGTCAATCGTAATGTCTTCTTCTGCAGCCGCAGGTATTTCGCTCTCATGCTCGACAATAACCGGTTCGAGATCGACAGTGGCCTCATCAGCGGCGCTTTCTTCTGCCTGCTCACTGTCTGACTCCACGTAATCGATGTTTACATCGGGCTCATCAGCCGTACCAGTGTTGCTATCCAGAGCTTGTGCATAAGCACTTTGAAGCAATAACGAGTCGGCATCGTCGGTATGCGCTTGTGGGGACTCAGCGACAGGCAACGATTCCGGTTCCGCATCGTCTACACTGGCATTAGCCGTCTGAGATCGGCCAGAGTATTGGGTCACAGCGTATCCCAGTTGCTCCACGCTTTCCTCGGCAACCATTAACAGCAGCTCGTTCTCTTCTTCGCTGCTTTCGCCACCTAAGCGTTCTAAATAGTATTCCACGCTGGTAATGGCATCAGCTAAGGTGTCTAGCGTCGTCCACTCGGGCTTTTGTTCTTGCTGTTGTAATTGCTCTTCAATATAGCGCGCACACGCACCCAAAATCCTCGCTGGACGAGGCAGCGGAATCATTTCTAGGCTACCGCGAATATCGCGCAGCATTTGCGGTACATTATTTAAATGGTCGCGATTCCACTGCGAGGCAATGTACTCGACGATGGCATCTTTAGCGTGCTCAAGCCCGTTACGCGACTCGCGCATCACCGACGCCTTAGCGTCTGACAATGTCATGCCCGCTTGATCTTTTACCTGTTTCGCAACGCTTTTACCCGCGTTAGAGGCCAACACGTCCAGTTCGCCCTCAATATCGATAACGCGATTTGCAACGCCAATCAACTGCTCGTCGGACAAGCCGGTAGATGAAGTCATGGCCAGCTCAAGGGCGGCGCTTTGTTCAATAACCGAGCGGCGCAAATCACCGATACCCAGCACGGCCATGGTGTCGCCAACGCGTTTAAGTATACCAACGGCATCGGCAAGCGGCTGCTGAGAATCCGCGCCCGATAAACAAGTATCCAACGCACGCTTAACGCCTTCCAGCTCTACTTTTAGGGCTGTAACCACCGAGCGCATAGCCTCCGGGTCGGGGCTTGATAATATATCCTGACTGTCACCTTGCTCTTTACCCTCAAGCAGTGCCCGGTCTAGTTGATACAGCTCATACACTTGTTTGAGCTTAGAGCCGGCGGCAAAACTGGGCGTGTGTTTACCCGAGCGGGCGACATAATAAAGCAGGTTTTTAATCAGCTCTTCGTCGCTGAAGCTGTCCAGTGCCGAAACGCCCTGGAGCACTAATATTTTGATTTCGCGATCGAGCTTACGCAGCAAGTTTTTAATCGAAACGCTGGACTCAATTGCGTCCATCTCCAGCGCTTCGGCCAATGCCTGAGCGATCAACCACAATGGCTGCCGCGCTGTGCCTGAGGTAAGTCGGTAGAGGCGGGAAAACACTTTACTAAGATAGGCAAGATTCTCATCCGGATTAACGGATTTAATAAACCCTGCGGCGGCGTATTGATACATTTGCCGCAACTTTTTTGCGGTCGCGATAAATTGCGCATCGTCCGCCGTGAGCGGCATACGCTCGCCCGATACTTGGCGCACAGGCGTCATGTCGGGCATAAATAAATTGGTGTCCGACAACAAGCTTTCGCCGCGCACAGTGCGCAGATCGTTTAACAGTGGCAACACCACTAAGGGGTTGTCGTTGCGGCTTACTTTAACTTGGTTGAGGTAGACCGGAAACTGCAAGATAGCGCGCATTAGCACTTCTTGGCCTTCGCCGGTATTGGCCACAGCGCCATTAATCAGTGCCTGGGTGAGCTGCTCCATCTCTTCGGCGAGCATTGCTGCACCGTGAAACTCCACCATCTGCAAACTGCCGCGCACTTGATGGATATGCGTCAAGCAAAAGCGCAGACGCGCCTTATCGTTGGTATCTTGTACGTAAGACTCGAGCGATTGTCGCGCTTGCTTCAAGGTCTCGGCTATTTCATGAATAACCCAGTCGAGAGCCGCAAAGTTGCGATTGTCAGCCATCTAGCGCCTTCCTCATTGTTGTTTTTGCTCGACCCGAATGTAAGCCTGGATTTTATCGTCTGCTACCCGTTTCATTTCAGGGTGCTCCCAATCCATTACCTCGCCAAGACCTACCACCAGCAGACCACCCGGCTTAAGCCGACCAGCAAGACTATTGAGAATATCGCGCCGCAACCAGCGACGAAAATAAACCAATAGATTCTGGCAAAACACCACATCCATGGGCACATTAGGGATTTCACTCACCTGCAAAATATTGCCGTGGGTAAAACAAATCCGATCTCGCAACTTGCGCACAATCTCGTAGTTGCCATCGTTACATAAGGTGCAATAGCGTCGCGCCTCTTCGGTGGTCATTTGCTCTATAGCACGTGGCAAGTAGCGCCCTAAACGCGCTTTGGCTAATGCTGTGGAGCTAATGTCCAACGACGTAATGCCGTAATAGGGTTCGAGCTGTGCCAACTCAAAGCAATCGTTGATGACCATGGCCAGCGAGTAAGGCTCTTCACCGGTAGAGCAACCTACGCTCCAGACATCAAAACTATCGTTGAGCTGGCGATTATTAATTTTATCTTGCAAATAGTGGCGTACATATTCAAACGACTGGCGGTGGCGAAAAAAGCTCGTTTCTTTTACCGCCACCCGGTCGATTAAAATCGACCACTCTAACCGCCCCTGTAAGCCATCAGTCACCAGCGAATAATAATCGCTGTAATGCTCGTAACCCAGCTCGCGCATACGAATCGAAAGTTGCGACTGCAGCAGCGACTTTTGCCCCAGCGTTAGCTGAATGCCCGCGCGCTCTTCCAGCAACTTGCTCCACTGTTCGAACTCGCTATCGCTGAGATCGACTATAGTCCGTAGCGACCACCCCATAGTTAACGACGCATCAAGGCTAGTTAACGATATGACTTACACATGATGACGATTGGTGTCATCGTCATCAGCGTCGATATCAATGTCGAGGTCTACTTCATCACTTAAGTCGACAACATCCGCCTCACCCAAATCAACCACCTCTTCGTAATCACTTAGCTCGCTGGGAGGCTGCGTATGCACATCGGCCGACTCCGCCTCTAGGCTGGCAAACTCGGCACTGTGATCAAAGCTTGCGCTCTCACTGGTATCTTCTTCCGGCAGCTTAAAGCCCGCCACCGATTCACGCAGATCGAGCGCCATAGACGCAAGATTACCAATCGACTGCGCCGTGGCACTGGTACCCGCTGACGTTTGCGTGGTGATCTCTTGAATCACGTTCATCGTGTTAGAGATGTGACCGGCAGACGATGCCTGCTGGCGCGCGGCGTTCGAAATGTTCTGAATCAATTCTGCAAGCGAGGTCGATACGCCTTCGATCTCTTCCAGTGCAACACCGGCGTCTTGCGCCAAGCGAGCACCGCGAACCACCTCTGAAGTGGTTTGTTCCATCGAGATCACCGCCTCGTTGGTATCGTTCTGAATCGTTTTAACCAGCGCCTCAATCTGCTTGGTTGCCGCCGCAGAGCGTTCCGCAAGACGCTGTACCTCATCCGCTACCACCGCAAAGCCTCGACCTGCGTCACCGGCCATCGAGGCCTGAATCGCAGCGTTAAGTGCGAGGATGTTGGTTTGGTCAGCAATGTCGTTAATCAAGGATACGATGTCACCAATTTCCTGTGACGATTCACCGAGGCGTTTAATCCGCTTCGAGGTGTCTTGAATCTGCTCGCGAATGGTATCCATCCCGTGGATGGTATTCTGTACCACTTTGGCGCCGTTGCTCGCGATCGATACCGCGCGCTCTGCCACCGCGGCCGATTCAGAGGCGTTGGCCGATACTTGGTCAATGGTCACCGCCATTTCATTTACCGCCGCCGATGCACCGGCAATTTCTTGCGCCTGGTGCTCAGAGGCCTCGGCCAAGTGCAGTGCCGTTTGCTGGGTTTCTTGCGCGGCGGCCGATACGTTTACGGCCGTTTCGTTAATTCGCGCTACCAGAATCCGCAACTGGTCAATGGTGTAGTTAATAGAGTCAGCAATCGCCCCGGTGAAATCCTCGGTTACCGTAGCGGTAGTGGTCAGGTCACCATCGGCCAGGTCGGCAAGTTCATCCAGTAGTCGCAAAATAGCCGTTTGGTTACGCTCGTTCGCCTCGGCGGTTACCGCCAAGCGACGGCGTGTACCGCGATACAACAAAATACCGATAAAGGCCAAACAGGCGAGAATTAAGCCGGCAATAATCAACAACAGGGTATTGTTCAGTGGCCGCTCGGTCGCCTGAATCGAGATTTTATCGGCGATATCACTCAGCGCCTGCAGCAGTGCTGGGGTCTGGGTGATAATTGCCTCTTCGGCCTGCCGCGCAGAGAACAGTGCCGGAGCACCTTCAAAGATGTCGCGAA
Source organism: Gilvimarinus japonicus (assembly GCF_042847215.1). GTDB lineage: Bacteria > Pseudomonadota > Gammaproteobacteria > Pseudomonadales > Cellvibrionaceae > Gilvimarinus > Gilvimarinus japonicus. The sequence continues at coordinate 387,040 of NZ_AP031500.1, read as the reverse complement.
TCGAGTTACCAACACCATCAAACAACTGGGAAATTTCATCCAGGCTCGCGCGAGCATCTGGGTCCGATACCCGCGAAATGCCCAGCATCTCATCACCGTTGAGCATCGCCGCCAGCATACGTCCGTAGAGGTTAGCATCTAGGTTGAACTGATCGGCTGCCTTATCGGCGTCGGCGTCACCACGGAGCATCTTATCCACGTTTCGACCGATACGCTCGGCGCGCCAAGATTGCATCTGCGCTTGTGATACCTGCTCGGCAGGTGCGCCTGCCTCTAGCAAAATCTCTACAATGTTGCTGTGCTGCGCCTGCAGTGTAGGCAGGTTGTTGTTTAGGTCGTTACCAACGCGATTAATAAAAACAATGGCCTCTTGGTTTTCCAGGATCGACTCGGCATTGCTTTTAATGTCTTTCCACACCGAGCCAAAGGCGCCAAATTCATCGCTCAGCTCTTTTTGCGTTCGGGGGTCAGCGGTGCGCAGCGTATCCCACGTGGCGCTCATGGTATCCACCACGGTAGCCAGCTCGTCAAACGCCTCTTCATTGCCCGAGGTGGCATCCCGCGCCAGCGACGTCAGCCGGTAGGCCTGAGCCCGCAGTTCCGCCGCCTGCTGCTCGTAGAGGCCATCTCGATCACTGTCGCGATTGACAATGGTAAAGATCACCGCCATGGCAATAATAAGCGCCACTAGCAAGACGCCTACAAAGACAATCGCAGGATTGCCTTTAAGCGTCGCAGCAATAGTTCTGGACTCAGTTTTCATTACATACTCCTGACCGACTCTGCATCATTGTTGTTCGTTGTTAGCTGAGAAACTCGGACCGACTCTGTGAGCCCACCCCCAAAAGTCCCTCTTCTGGTATTACATAAATCTATGACAAGCATCTTTACGCAGCGCAACGCCGCTTATTTTATTACGCCCAGCGCCTCAGATATCCTTTGCAGCATCTGTAAAACGCTGGTCTTGCGCGAGTATCGAGAGGCGAAATACATTCCACGTATTGTCCTCTGCGATATAACTACCGCGCGCATAGGGCAGCAACCCCTCCACTAAATCCGAATTGCTGGGCAAAAATTCATCGGCGGGAAAGTGCTGCATGCCATACACCTGATCGACGATCAGGCCTGTGTACAACGCTTCTGTCTCGAGCACCAAAACGCGGCGGCGCTTGCGCCCCCCGACTAAACGGCCGCCGCAAAAGGCGGCCAAGTCAAACAGCGGAAGCAACCGACCACGGACGTTCGCCACACCGCGCACCCAGGATTGCACACCGGGCAAATGCGTGTAATTGGGAACTTCGAGCATCTCGGACACCTCGTCCATCGGCGCCACAAAGTGACTGCCGAGCAAGGTAAAACCAATACCGCTCCACTGTGGACGCGCATCAATCTGGGCCGGCAAGCCTTTGGCTGCCGCCCGACAACTACTGGCCAAGCTGGCCAGTGCCGTGAATGCGCTCGATTGCTCTGACATGATCCGAGTCCGTGTTTTATCTATTGTGTCCGACTCCAGCGCACAGCAAGGGGGACCCTAGCGCGCGCTGCTACCCCAACTGATCAGGCCATAACCTCACTGATCGAATCCATCAAGACTTCGGCGGTTATTGGCTTGGCCAAATAAGCGCGCGCACCTTGACGCATCCCCCAAACTCGATCGGTCTGCTGATCTTTGGTGGTAACGATAATGACGGGAATATTCGCGGTCTCTGGAGCTTTGGTCAGCTGGCGAGTTGCCTGAAAGCCGTTCAAGCCCGGCATCACAATATCCATCAAGACAACATCTGGCAGCTCTTTTTTAGCCAGCGCCACACCCTCTTCACCATTGGGTGCCGTCAACACGGCATGGCCGTTTTTCTCCAGCATGGTGGTCAGCTTATAAGTTTCAGTGGGCGAGTCGTCGATAATAAGTACTCTGGCCATAGGATCCCCAATTGTGCAGTTAGCTGTTTAGATAATTACTTTTTATTAGCGGCTGACGTTACGACGCCTGCGCCTGTTTTACGTGCTCTTCTATCGCCCCAAGCAACTCACTTTTGCTAAACGGCTTTGTCAAATACTGATCCGACCCGACGATTCGGCCCTTGGCCTTATCGAACAATCCATCTTTACTGGACAACATAATGACGGGGGTGGATTTGAACTCGGTATTATTCTTGATCAACGCACAGGTCTGATAGCCATCGAGGCGCGGCATCATAATATCGACAAAAATGATATCTGGCCGTGAATCGGCGATTTTTGCGAGCGCGTCAAAACCATCCGTTGCTGTTATCACAGTACAACCGGCTTTTTTAAGTAACGTCTCTGCGGTGCGACGAATCGTTTTACTGTCGTCGATCACCATTACTTTCAGACTTTCTAAACTCACGTCCATAGGTGCTGACCTTTGCGCTGTTATTGTAGAGAAGACTAAATTGCGACGCAGCTCACACTTCAACGGCACAATAGTACGCATTGAATCTGACCGCAACCGCTCTACGGATTTATTTATCTGACAAGATTTTTAACATAGTTTTTAAGGTTTATCTATAAATCACTGAATATATACAAAAATTTTACTTTTTCCGCGTTTCATATTCCTTACAATTATGGTTAACGAGCACTTGCGCCAACTACGCCAAGCCGTTAACTTAGCGACGCGGCGTATAGCCCCGCACCCCAAGATTGCTGCCCTAGATTGAGCCCGACACTATGAGTCTAACCCTTGGCGTCGTAATGGACCCCATTGCGAACATTACCTACTACAAAGATACCACTTTGGCCCTACTGCTGGCCGCCCAGGAGCGTGGCTGGAAGCTGGTTTATATGGAGCCCGAGGATCTCTACTTAGAGCGCGAAACCGCCCGCGGCCGCACCCGCAGCCTCAAGGTGTACGACGACGCGGAACATTGGTACGAGCTAGAGCCACCCAGCGATATCGCGCTTGGCGAGCTGGATGTCATCTTGATGCGCAAAGATCCGCCGTTTGACACCAACTACATCTACAGCACCTATATCCTAGAAGCGGCCGAGCGTCAGGGCGCCTTGGTGGCCAACAACCCCAGGTCACTGCGCGACTGCAACGAAAAGATGTTCGCCACGCAGTTTCCCCAATGCTGCCCGCCGATGATCGTCAGCGCCCATATGGATCAGCTGAAAAACTTTCACAAAGAGCACCGCGACGTTATTTTTAAGCCGCTTGACGGCATGGGCGGCAGCAGTATCTTTCGCTGCAAACAAGACGATCCCAATGTTGGCGTGATCCTTGAGACCCTAACCGGACACGGCAAGCAACTGACGATGGCACAGAAGTTTATCCCCGAAATCAGCAACGGCGACAAACGCATTTTAGTGGTCGCAGGCGAGCCCGTGCCCTACGCTTTAGCGCGTATTCCCGCCGAGGGCGAAACCCGCGGCAACCTGGCCGCCGGTGGTCGCGGCGTAGCGCAACCACTCACCGAGCGCGACTATTGGATCGTCGCCCAAGTGAGTGAGCAACTCCAAGCGCGCGGCTTGTATTTTGTCGGACTAGACGTCATCGGCGACTACTTAACCGAGATCAATGTCACTAGCCCCACGTGCGTGCGCGAGATCGACAAAGCTTACGATACCCGCATTGGCGAGCGCCTGATGCTGGCCCTAGAGGCCGAACTGAAGCGGCGGAAGCAAAGCTAATCATGGCGTCCAATGTTGCTGTTGGGGTCGATACCTCCGTTAAATCAACCGATCGCTTAAGTTTCACGATTTTTATCGCGATTATTGCTCACGCACTGATTATTTTTGGCCTGACGTTTAAGCTGCCCGATCCGGACAAGCTGGCACCGACCCTTGAGATCACCTTGGCCAACCACAAATCCGACCAAGCCCCGGAGGACGCCGAGTTTCTCGCCCAGCACAACCAACAGGCGAGCGGCACCGAGGAGCAAAGCCGCGAGCTCACCACCGAACGCCACGCCGACTTTGCCGCCCCCGATGTGCGCGAGGTCAATCCGGCGCCGATGCCCCAAGCCGCCACTCCCAGCAACCAACAACAAACCCAGGTAATCACTACCAGCGCCGAAGCCGAGCGGCAACAACTTCGCCGCCCCGACGAGGAGAGCCAACAGGAGGAGATTGAGCACCAAGGTCTACCTGAAGAACAACCGATTATCACCCCCGAAATTGCCAGCCTACAAGCAAAGCTCGACCGCCAGCGGCAAGAGTACGCCAAGCGACCGCGCATTAGGCGACTTACGTCGGTCGCCACCCTCAGCTCCGCCGGTGCCGAGTATCTGCATAACTGGAGCGCCAAAATCGAGCAGGTGGGCAATGACAACTACCCCGAGCAAGCATTGCGCCAGCGGATAACCGGCGATTTACGGCTGTCAGTCACCCTAAACCCCAATGGCACCATTCGCGATCTATCGCTACTGGAGTCATCCGGCGTCTCGCTGCTGGATGAAGCGGCACTGCAAATTGTGCGGTTGGCCGCACCGTTTGCGCCGTTTCCCGCCGGGATTCGTAAAGATACCGACCAGCTTGTGATTATTCGCACCTGGTCGTTTGAGATCGACGGGCTATCCACCCGCAACCTTGATCGCTAATCACACCCGGTGCCAGTAATCAACGCTTGAGTTTCGGCCTCGCCACCCCAATACTGGAAACATGAATACACCCAACGCTCGACCCGACCTTAACGCCTTTGAGCTAGGCTCACTGCGCAACCAGTTTTTGATCGCCATGCCCGGCATGAGCGATCCAGCCTTCGCCCACAGCGTCACCTATATTTGTGAACACAACGCCGATGGCGCCATGGGGCTGGTGATCAACCACCCTTCCGCCTTAACCCTGAGCGATATATTTCAGCAGCTATCGCTAAACGAGGATGACCCGTCAGCACAGTCACAAGTACTGGCCGGCGGCCCAGTCAGCCCCGAACGCGGCTTTATACTTCACCCAAACACAGGCAAACAGTGGCAATCGACCCTTGAGATTGGCCCCGAAACCTGCCTGACCGCCTCCAGCGATATTCTCAAATCCCTCGCCGACGGCGAGGGGCCAGAACACTACCTGGTGACTTTGGGTTACGCCGGCTGGGACAACGATCAACTGGAACAAGAAATTGCCGACAACGCATGGCTTACGGTGCCGGCCGACCCGCAGATTTTATTTCACACCCCAACCGAACAACGGTGGGCCGCAGCGGCACGACACTTAGGCATTGACCTAAACCTCATCTCTAACAGCGTCGGCCATGCCTGATCCATCCGCAAAATCACAAACGTTACTGTGCTTTGACTATGGCACCAAAAATATCGGTGTGGCCATTGGCCAAACGCTCACCCACAGCGCCCGCGCACTAACCCAATTAAAAGCGCGCGACGGTATTCCCAACTGGGATGAGATCAGCAAGCTACTGAAAGAATGGCAGCCACACTTAGTACTGGTTGGGCTGCCGCTAAACATGGACGGCAGTGACAGCGAGCTTTGCCCCAGAGCGCGCAAATTTGCCAACCGTCTTCACGGCCGCTTTGGCGTGCAAACTCAAATGGTGGATGAACGCCTGAGCAGCTTTGAAGCGAAAGGCGAACATTTAGCGCAGGGCGGTTCGCGCCACTACAAAAGCGATCCGGTCGATGCGATCGCCGCGAGGATAATTTTGCAGGATTGGTTAAACGGCCAACCCCAAGAGAACGGGTAACGGTTTCGGTTCTCCGTTCTCCGTTCTCCGTTCTCCGTTCTCCGTTCTCCGTTCTCCGTTCTTTAAAGCTTAAAACATCCGTCCGCCGCGACCCGTGTCCTCTTCCTCGATCGACAAGCCATCGGCCGCGTTCGATAGATAAGCCGCATCGGTCTCGGAGCCAAGCTTAATCATCAAGCGCAAATCGTTAGGCGAGTCGGCGTGAGACAAAGCGTCTTCGTAGGTAATTTCACCATTATCATAGAGCGCGTACAGCGCCTGATCGAACGTCTGCATCCCCAGCTCAGTGGATTTTTTCATCAGCTCTTTAAGGTCGCTCACCTCGCCTTTACGAATCATGTCAGACGCCAGAGGCGTATTCAGCAACACCTCCAAACAGGCGCGCCGACCTTGACCGTCGGGGGTGGGTATCAACTGCTGTGCCACAATGCCTCTTAAGTTAAGCGACAAGTCCATCCACAACTGGCGGTGACGATCGGCGGGAAAGAAGTGAATAATCCGATCCAGCGCTTGGTTAGAGTTGTTAGCGTGCAGCGTACACAGACACAAGTGGCCAGTCTCGGCAAAAGCGATGGCGTGCTCCATCGTTTCGCGCGAACGAACCTCACCAATCAAAATAACATCGGGCGCCTGACGCAACGTATTTTTTAGCGCAATCTCAAACGAGTCGGTATCAATACCCACCTCGCGCTGGGTAATAATGCAGCCCTCGTGCTGGTGGATAAATTCAATTGGGTCTTCGATGGAAATAATATGCCCTTTCGAATTGCGGTTGCGGTGGCCAATCATCGAGGCGAGCGAGGTAGATTTACCGGTACCCGTTGCCCCCACAAACATGACCAAACCACGTTTGGTCATCGCCAAATCTTTAATCACATCTGGCAAGTTCAAATCGTCAATACGGGGAATGGTGGTTTCGATACGCCGCAGCACCATGCCCGCCAAGTTGCGCTGATAAAATGCACTGGCCCGAAACCGGCCAATACCCCGTGCACTAATGGCAAAGTTGAGCTCTTTATTATCCAAAAACTCGCGGCGTTGTTTTTCGTTCATCACCGACAACACCAGCTCGCGCACTTTTTCCGGCGTTAACGCCGTCGCGGTGGCCGGCACCACCTTGCCATGCAATTTAATGGAAGGGGGAACACCGGCGGTAATAAATAAATCCGATGCACCTTTATCTACCATCAGCTGCAGTAATCGATCGAAATCCATAGTCTGTGCCTACGTATTTTTAAAATTCTTACACTATAGCCATGCAAGCGGCGCTTGCCTTATACAACCTGCCAGTGAGCGCTTAAAAGTTCTCTGGCATTTTGGCCTTTTCACGGGCGACGTCACGGTTAATCACCCGACGGGCCACCATATCTTCTAGGCACTGATCCATCGTCTGCATGCCCACTGAAGCGCCGGTCTGAATCGCCGAGTACATCTGGGCGACTTTATCTTCGCGAATCAAGTTACGGATCGCCGAGGTGCCGCGCATAATTTCGTGCGCCGCCACCCGGCCGCCGCCGTTTTTCTTGAGTAGTGTTTGCGACACCACCGCTTGCAGCGACTCCGACAACATCGAGCGCACCATGGACTTCTCGTTTGCGGGAAACACGTCCACCACCCGGTCAATGGTTTTTGCCGCACTGGTGGTGTGCAAAGTACCAAACACTAAGTGACCGGTCTCAGCCGCCGTCAGCGCCAAACGAATGGTTTCCAAATCCCGCAGCTCACCCACCAGAATAATGTCCGGGTCTTCCCGCAGGGCCGAGCGCAATGCCTCAGAAAAGCCGTGGGTATCACGGTGCACTTCGCGCTGGTTAACCAGACACTTTTTACTCTCGTGCACAAACTCGATAGGGTCTTCAATGGTCAGAATGTGTTCGTATTTATTGTCGTTAATATAATCCATCATCGCTGCCAGGGTGGTGGATTTACCCGAACCCGTAGGTCCGGTAACCAACACCAAGCCACGGGGCACCGCGCAAATATCGCGAAATACCTGCCCCATACCCAGCTCTTCCATGGTTAAAACTTTTGAGGGAATGGTCCGAAATACCGCACCCGAGCCGCGGTTTTGGTTAAACGCATTAACCCGAAAGCGCGCAACGCCAGGTACCTCAAACGAGAAGTCAGTTTCTAAAAACTCTTCAAAATCCTTGCGTTGCTTGTCATTCATGATCTCGTAGATCAAACTGTGCACCTGCTTGTGCTCCATCGGCGGCAGGTTGATTCGACGCACGTCGCCGTCGACGCGAATCATTGGCGGCAGGCCCGCCGAGAGGTGCAAATCCGAAGCGCCCTGCTTGGCGCTAAAGGCGAGAAGCTCCGTGATATCCATACAGCAAAACCCTTAATTTTTGTCAGTTTTTAGTCATGCTATTGTGCTGCGAGGGCGCCGTCAAAGGCTAAATTCGCAATTGGCATGATGGCACAGACCCGAGGCCCAGATGCACAAGATAGACGAGAAGCTCGCCAATGTCACCGCCCGCATTGCGCGCGCCGCCGAAATCAGCGGCCGCTCCGCCTCTGACGTTGCCCTGCTAGCGGTCAGCAAAACCCAGCCGGCCGATCAACTGCGCAGGGCGTATCAAGCCGGGGCGCGACGCTTTGGCGAGAACTACCTGCAAGAGGCGCTCGACAAACAAGACCAGCTAAGCGACCTCGACGAGCTAGAATGGCACTTTATCGGCCCGATACAATCGAACAAAACCCGCGCCATTGCCGAGCGCTTTAGTTGGGTACACAGTGTCGACAGGTTAAAGGTTGCCCAGCGTTTAAATGACCAGCGCCCCCCTCAACTTGGGCCACTGCATATTTGTCTGCAGGTGAACATTGACGAAGAGCCGAGTAAATCCGGCGCTCACTTAACCGAGCTGAACGCCCTGGCCCATCAGGTGGCGCAACTGCCCAACATCGCCTTGCGCGGCCTGATGGCGATTCCCGCACCCGATAAACCCCCGCGCGCCAGCTTTGCCCGCCTCGCGGCCGCACTGGCACAACTACAACAAGCCGAACCTACCTGCCCATTGGACACACTGTCGATAGGTATGTCAGGCGACTTAGAAGATGCCATCGCCGAGGGCGCAACCATTGTCCGTATCGGCACCGATATTTTTGGCCCGCGCGCCTAGCCCCCAAGGAGATCTCATGATCCGTAAAAACATCGTCTTTATCGGCGCCGGCAACATGGCCGGCGCTATTATTAGTGGCCTGTTAGAGCAGGGCTATCCGGCACAGGCCGTGCGCGCCACGACACGGTCTAAAGAATCGGCGGCAAGCGCCAGCGAACGCCTCGGTATTGCCGTAAGCGACGATAACGACGAGGCCATCCGCTGGGCCGACGTCGTCGTCTTGGCCGTTAAACCACAAATGTTGCAAGATCTTTGCAACGACATCAAACCCACCCTAGAGCAGCAACTGATCGTATCGGTCGCCGCCGGTATCAGTGCCGACAGCATCAATCAGTGGCTCGGCGGCGACAAAGCCATTGTCCGCAGCATGCCCAACACGCCCTCTCAAGTGGGTGCCGGTGCCAGCGGCTTATACGCCAACGCTAACGTCAGCCCCGCCGAGCGAGCGTTTGCCGAGCAGCTGGCGGGCGCCACCGGGCTTTTTATTTGGGTAGAAGATGAAGCGCTTATGCACGCCGTGACGGCCGTCTCGGGCTCGGGCCCGGCCTACTACTTTTTGTTTATGGAGGCGATGATCGAAGCCGGCGTTAAGCTCGGGCTAACGCCGGAGTCTGCCCGCACCCTCACCCTACAAACGGCACTCGGCGCGGCCACCTTAGCGGGCAAAGTCGAGGTGCCTGTGGATGAGTTAAAACGACGCGTTATGTCACCGGGCGGAACAACCGAGCGGGCCATCCAAAGCTTTGAGCAAGGTGGCCTGCGCGAGCAAGTGAGCAACGCTATGGCCGATTGCGCGGCGCGCTCTGAAACCCTAGCCCGCGAACTGGCGGGCCGCTAACAGTGCCCGCGGCCCATCTGACAACATTTGCCGGAGTCGATCAGGCATAATGACCATCGGCATCTACCCTTATTGAGCACGTTACGAGGACATCCCATGCAAACTATGGCACAAATGGCCATCTACCTAATTAAAACGCTCGGCTCGTTGTACCTGCTGATTGTTCTGTTGCGGTTTTTACTGCAACTGTCGCGTGCCGACTTTTACAACCAAATATCACAGGGCATTAGCAAAGCGACCAACCCGCTACTACTGCCGCTGCGCCGTGTAATTCCCGGGCTATTTGGTATCGACCTCGCGTGTCTGGTATTGGCACTGGCCGTGCAGTGGTTAGTGGTGCAACTGATGTTACTGATTGCCGGCTACGGTTTCGTTAATCCGCTCATGCTTTTAGCCTGGTCTGTGGTGGGCATTCTAGCCATGCTCGCCAGCATTTATTTTTGGGGGATGATCGCCTACATTATCGCCAGCTGGGTTGCGCCATTCAGCCATAACCCAGCTCTTGTGCTGTTACGCCAACTAATTGAGCCGGTAATGGCACCGTTTCGCAAAATTATCCCGCCGCTTGGGCCCATCGATATTTCGCCCATATTTTTAATGTTGGCCCTCAACCTGATCAATCAGTTTGTGATTCCCGCGATCGCCGAGCTGCTGGGTGCTCCGCGAGGTTTGATGATCGGTTTTTAAACCGTCAATACCCTCAAAGCCCCCGATTATCGCCGAAGATCAGCAACCGCTGGCGATAACGGGGGTTTTGCGCTTTAATAAGCTTGCCTTTTTATAACTAAACTTTACGCATAACGAATACTAACAGGCAAAACGGACGGGACACGGTAGGCTCACTATGGACATAAAAGCACTCCACCGCCAAATGGCGCAATACAACGCATGGAAGCAGCAATTAGACCGCCGCCTTGGGGCATTTACGCAGTGGAGTGACAAGCATCAGCTGGTCACCCGCGACGCCCTACGCTCACTGGAGCGCGCTCGCACCTTACTCAAGGGCGAGCATTTTACGCTTGCCTGTGTTGGCGAATTCTCCCGAGGCAAGACCGAGCTGATCAACGCCTTGCTCTACACCGATGGCCAACCACGGTTGCTGCCCTCGCAAGCGGGGCGCACCACTATGTGCCCCACCGAGATTTTCTATGACAATGCGCAACCGGCCAACTGCGTCCGCCTGCTGCCCATCGAAACCCGCCGCAGCGCGGCCAGCTTGCAAAGCTTTAAACGGATTCCGCAAAACTGGTTTACTATTCAGTTCGACAGCAACGATAGCGAGTCTGTCGCCGAGGCTATTTCCCAGGTTTCAGCCAACAAGCTCGTCAGCCGCGCCGAAGCGGTGAAACTCGGCTTTAATGCCGCCGACCTCGAGCCCGATGAAGACACCGGATTAGTGCAGGTTCCAACCTGGCGCCACGCATTAATCAACCTAAAACACCCGCTGTTGCAAGAAGGCCTACGCATCGTCGACACCCCTGGGTTAAACGCCCTAGGCAACGAGCCCGAGCTAACCCTAAAAACCCTACCCGAAGCTCAGGCCATTTTATTTTTACTGGCCGCCGACAGCGGCGTAAGCGCCAGTGATATGACCATTTGGCGCGACCACATTGCCGGTTTGCGCGATGAAAACTGCACCGCGGTGCTCGCGCTCCTTAATAAAATCGACACTCTGTGGGATGAGCTTACCCCGCCGGGCCAGGTAGCGGCTAACATTGAGGCCGTGCGCAACCAAACCGCGCGCCAGCTGCAGCTAGCCCCCGAACACGTACTGCCGCTATCGGCCAAGCAGGCGCTAGTCGCCAAAACCTGCAAGCGCAGCAGCGCTCTACTGCGCAGTAACTTCCCGCAGTTAGAGCAACGTTTGGCCGAGTGTATTATCCGCTCGCAACAGCAAATCATCGGCCACCGGGTGGTCAGCAATAGTTTAGATATGGTGGTCAGCACTTATAACAGCCTGAGCCGCCGTATCGACGAAGCCGAACAAGAGCTGCACACCCTGCACGCCGCCGATGACCAGGAGTTGGAACAAGCACTGAATAAACAGCGCGAAAAAATTCGCGCCTCGCACCATCGCTACCATAAGCAGTCGCTGTCGCTGCGCACCAGCCAGCGCATGCTCGACAACCAGCGTACCGCGCTGATCGCTCCTATCGCGCCGGCCAGCTTGCAACGACTTACCGAAGAGACCCATGAAGCCATGGAGCAAAGCTGGACCACCGTAGGATTATCGCGCGCCATTGGTGTTTTTTTTGACGACGTCGACACCAGCATTAACCATCTGCTGCGCGAGATTGAGCGCGCCAATCAAGTCATGGGCTCGATTTACGAGCGCCCCGAGTACAGCTTAGATGCCAGCTCCATCGCCGGCCAGCACCAGCTCAACATCACCCGTCAGCGCCGCCAGCTGCGCAACCTGCAGCAAAACGCCGACCGCTTTCGGCGCTCGCTCAACAGCGTGCTAACCAGTAAAACCGTGCTGATTAAACGCTTTGTCGGCACCCTAGTAAAAGAGGTGAAAAGCCTTTTTGACGAACTTAACCAAAGTATTGATCACTGGCTGGCCGAGGCCCTAGCGCCACTGACGCATCACAACCAGTATCAAAAGCAGCTACTGGAGCACCACATGCTGCGCCTTGGCGAGTTGCGCAATAAAAACCACAGCCGTCACGAAAAACTACAGACCCTGGAAGCCAGCGTGGCCCAACTTAACAGCGCGCGCGACGACTTGGCGCCGCTGTTTACCGAGATCACCACCACCCCTAGCCCGGCAAAACACGAGAGTGCAGATATTGTCTCTTTGCAATCGGCCCGCGAGGCTCAGATCATCTGACCCTTGCAGGCATGCCGGCACGACTTTAGACTTGCGCTTTTGCCGCTAAAAGCCGGCTCTGTGAGACAACAAGCGTCATGACAACACCTTTGCCACCGGATTCGGTGGGCCTGGTTGCGCCCCGCACCGCGTTATTACAAGAACCTTTAACGCTAGCCAGTGGGCGCACTCTGGATAACTACGAGCTGGTCTACGAAACCTACGGCACCTTAAATGCCGAGGGCAGCAACGCCGTGCTTATCTGCCACGCGCTATCGGGCGATCACCACGCGGCCGGTTACCACAGTGAATCCGACCGCAAACCCGGCTGGTGGAATCACTACATCGGCCCAGGCAAAGCCATCGATACCAACCGTTTTTACGTGGTAAGCCTGAATAATTTAGGCGGCTGCAGTGGCTCCACCGGACCCCGCTCGATTGAACCGGAAACTGGCAAACCCTGGGGGGCGCGCTTCCCCACTTTGCGGGTGCGCGATTGGGTGCACTCACAGGCGCGCCTCGCCGACTATCTCGGTATTACCCAGTGGGCCGCCGTGGTCGGCGGCAGCCTAGGTGGCATGCAAGCTATGCGCTGGGCGCTGGAGTACCCCGACCGCGTTCGCCACTGCGCCGTGATTGCCTCGGCCATGAAGTTGAGCGCGCAAAACATTGCCTTTAACGAGACCGCGCGCCAGGCGATTATGAGCGACCCCAATTACTGCGCTGGCGACTATCTGGCCCACGACACCTACCCCAAAAGCGGTTTAGCGGTGGCGCGTATGATCGGCCACATTACTTATTTATCCGATCATGTCATGGGTGAAAAATTTGGCCGCGAGCTCAGAAGCGGCAGCTTTGAGCAGGGTTTAGATGACCTAGTGGAGTTTCAGGTGGAGAGTTATCTGCGCTATCAGGGCGATACTTTCTCGGATAAGTTCGACGCCAACACCTATATTTTAATGACCCGGGCACTGGATTATTTTGATTTGGCCCGCGAGTACGACGACGACCCGGCAGTGGCCTTTAGACGCGCTCAGTGCAGTTTTTATGTAGCCTCTTTTAACACCGACTGGCGCTTTCCGATGGAGCGCTCGCGGGAGATCGTCGACGCACTTATTGCCGCCGACAAGTCCGTGAGTTACACCGAAATCGACTCGCCCTACGGTCACGACGCCTTCTTGCTGCCCAACCAGCACTACGAGCAAACCTTTCGCCAATTTATGGCGCGGATACCCACGGAGTAATCATGCGCATCGACTTTAACCACCTACAGCAGTGGATTGGCGAGGGCAGCCGGGTACTCGATTTAGGCTGCGGCGACGGCACCTTGCTTAAGTACCTAACCGACTTAAAACACGTTAAAGGTTACGGGCTTGAGATCGACCCGGAGCAAATCGAGGCGTGTATCGGCCGCGGCGTCAATGTGATCAATCAAAACCTCGACCGGGGCTTGGGCAACTTTGCCGATAAAAGCTTTGATACGGTACTGATGACCCAGGCGCTGCAAACCATGTACTTCCCCCATAAAGTACTCGACGAAATGCTGCGCGTGGGTAAAGAGTGCATTATCACCTTCCCCAACTTTGGCCACTACAAAGCGCGCCTACATCTAGCGTTTCGCGGTCGCATGCCCGTGTCTGACCTACTGCCCTACGAGTGGTACAACACCCCCAATATTCACTTTTGCACTTTTAAAGACTTTGAAGTGCTGTGCCACGAAAAGCACATTAACGTGCTCAACCGCCAAGTGGTTAACGAGCGTACCAGCCAAACTCTGGGCGATCTAAACCCCAACTTATTTGGCGAAACGGCCATTTACCACTTAAGTAAATAATCGCCCCCGGAGCTGTGTTTATGTCTTTATTAACGTGCTTTTTGCGTCCGCTACTAACCACAGGCTTGCTGCTGGCAAGTATCACCAGCGTGGCCGTCGACGTTCCCGATGCTAATGTGCTGGAGCCGGGCTTTCGCGAAAAAACCTTTGGCGACTACACTGTGCACTTCAGCACCTTTAGCAGCGCTTTTATCACGCCAGAGGTCGCCGAGGTTTACGGCATTACCCGCGCCCGCAATCAACTCTTAGTGAATGTTAGCGTCACCCAAACCGACGCTGGTAAAACAAGCCTTGGCCTTGGCGCCACCATAAACGGCACCGCCAGCAACCTATTGCAGCAACAGCGTGTGTTAGATTTTGCCGAGATTAACGAGGGCAATGCGACTTATTATTTGGCCCCGCTTAAGCATACCAATGAAGAAGTGTATAACTTCTCGATCACCGTTACTCCCACCGGCACTAACCACGAAGACGCCGCGCCGATGACGGTAAAATTCAGCCGTAAACTCTATGTCGAAGAGGCCGAGTAACTGTGTCTGCCAATCACCCATCGTCCGCTAAAATCGTACTTGCCAGCTCCAACCCAGGCAAACTGAAAGAATTTCAACAACTGTTAGCCGGCGTTGGCCTCGATGTGCGAGCGCAATCAGAATATGACGTGGTTGACGCCGACGAAACCGGACTCAGTTTTGTCGAGAACGCCATCCTAAAGGCGCGCAACGCCTGCGAGGCCACAGGCCTACCGGCGCTTGCCGACGACTCGGGCATTGAGGTAGACGCCCTAAACGGCGCCCCCGGTATTTACTCGGCACGGTTTTCCGGCGCAGGCGCCAGCAATGCCAGTAACAACCAAAAACTGCTGGACGAGCTGGACGGCACGCCCGAGGCCCAGCGCACCGCCCGCTACCAATGCGTACTGGTGTATATGCGCCACGGGGCAGACCCAACCCCACTGATTTGTCAGGGCAGCTGGGAGGGGCGGATCTTAACTGCCCCAGCAGGTGATGGCGGCTTTGGTTACGACCCATTGTTTTACGTACCGACGCACAACTGCGCTGCCGCCGAACTGAGCAAAGATGAAAAAGGCCGCATCAGCCATCGCGCCCTTGCTTTGCGCGCACTGCTGACACAGCTCTCGGCATCATAACGAGACTCCCGCTAGCCTCATAAACTTTGATGGGATTGCTAACCTCGCCCCGTCAACACACAGCACAACCCGGCTGAGTTGCGCGCTCCAGCAAGTGGGTAAAATGTTTTGCTAAAGCCTCAGCCGCGCGCGCTTTTGAATTTACATGGCGCTCATCCTGATACTCATCGTACCCCACACGGATAAAAACCGGCTCGGCCAGACCGATAAACGAGGCCAATATTTTTAAGTGTGGCTCTAGGCAATTGAGCTCGTACAGTGCACCACCGGGCAACAATGCACCATCGCCCGCACTGGTAATCACCGTCAGCGGTGTATTCGGCAGTAGCGGCGTATAAGGGTTTTCTTGCTCGGCATCAAACGCAAACGTTCGGCCGACACGCACGATTTGATCAAAGTAAGCTTTAAGCGCGGCAGGCATAGCAAAATTATACAAAGGCGCACCAATAACCACATGATCGGCGGCCATTAACTCGTCCACCAATCCGTCACTTACCTGCAACACTTGCTGCATTCGGGCCGTTCGGTTTGGCTCCTCGGTAAAAGCCGCCGCAACCCAAGCTTCATTAACAAACTCGCAGGCCTCAGCCACCAAATCGCGCTCGGTGACACCTCCATCGGGAAACGATGCCTGCCACTGATCGCGAAACTGCGCCGTAAGCGCTCGGGTGACAGATCGGTTGGTGCGTCCGCTGGAGTGAAGAATAAGTAAATTGGGCACGGGTATCTCCTGTGAGGTCAGTGTGTGCGCACTGTGTCACAGGTGTTTTAAACCTATCCAGAACCAGTTTTTGGGGTTAGTCAGGTTTTTCTGACGGGCTTTGGGCGCGCTCAGTTAGGTAGCGCTCGCCCCAAGCCTCCAACTCAACCATGACTTCTGATAAAGATTCAGCCAACGGCGTCAGTTGATACTCCACCCGAGAGGGAACCTCGGCATAAACTTCGCGGGTTATTAGCCCATCGGCTTCTAGCTCGCGCAGCTGAACCGTCATAGTTTGCGCTGAGACTTGAGGCAAAGCCTTGCGCATCTCCGAATAGCGCTGGGGCCCCTTGGCAATCTCGCAGAGTATGGATGGCTTCCAGCGCCCGCGCAGCACATTGATGGCCGCGCGTACTGGGCACTCTTTTTCCAGCTGCCCGATGTATTTGCGATGGCTTTCCAACACCTCCGGAGAAGTGCCCGAGACCGGTGATTCATTCATAACAAAAGTCCGTGACGTTGCGTGGCCTCCATCATATCCCCCGCCAACGTGCGGGACAATTTAGGTGCGCTTACGGTTCAGACTCGGTACTCCAAACCTTCATCGTCTGCCCGGCCAACAACCGACAACGACCATCGCGCAACACATAGGTACGCATAAAGCGATAGCTGTTGGCGTGGCGCGGGCCATCGGTAAATTTGTCCACCGTCGATAAGCCGTGAATCACAGCGGTATCAAGCGCGCGAATGACCTCCACTTCACTGGACTCGCGGGATTTTAGGGGTTGATAATCCGGCCCCAAACGGGCTAGTAAATCCGCTTTGCTCTCGTGGGCGACGGCGTGATTGTGCACCCAGACAAAATATGGCAGCAGCAACTGCTGTAAAAACTCCCGGTCGCCGACGCGCAAGGCCTGCTCGTACTGATAATCCAGCCCCTGCAAGGGCTCGGAATCAAGGCAATCCGCCGCCGCGAGCGACGGAGTTATTAACAGGGCGCAACTGAACAGAGCGGCCCGCTTTACGAATACAAACATATTACCTGCCTGACCATTATTGATAATTGGTCTGACCATACTATACTGTCGGCACAATAAGGTCACCCGGAGTTTGCTATGTACCGTCTTATCGCCCTTTCTTTACTGCTGTGTGGCGCCCTGCCAGCGCTCGCCGCTACCGAGCAGTCGTTGCCAGAATATCGCGCTTTGTCGCAATCGTTAGCGCAAGCCGATAAGCGCGCTTTTGCGCAAGAACTAAAATCCAGCGGGCGCAAGCAGCCCCTGGCCGCACCCCACAGCAACAAGTTTGGATTTGACCCTGACGCCCCCGACGAATTCTTCCAGACCGCCGAAGCACGACGCATAGCGGATATTATTATTAGCTACCAAACCCCATCCGGCGGTTGGTCTAAGCGCACCGATATGAGTGTGGCACCGCGCCTGCCGGGACAAATGTTGGGGGTAGAGAAGCACTACATTCCTACCTTCGATAACGGCGCCACTACCACGCAGATCTGGTTTTTAGCGCGTACCTACAACGCCAGCCAAGAGCCCCGCTACGCCCGCGCGGTAGAGCAAGCAATAGACCTGATTATCAAAGCCCAGTACCCCAATGGCGGCTGGCCGCAGAACTTTCCCTTAACCGGCGGTTACCACGACTACATCACCTACAACGATAAAGCGATGGGCAAATTGCTGGAGGTGATTGAATCAGCCGCCGTTCGTCGCGCGCCCTTGCAGTTTGTTTCTCCCGAGCAGGCCAGTCAGGCGCAACAAAGTTTTGAGCAGGGGATTCAGGCCGTGCTGGATACTCAGGTTATGGTTGACGGCAAACGCACCATCTGGGGCGCCCAGCACGATGCCAGCACCCTAGCCCCCATCAACGCGCGCAAATTTGAGCCCACCGCTCTGGCCACCGCCGAAAGCGCTGACTTGGTGGAGCTTTTAATGCAACTGGAAAACCCCAGTGAAGCCTTAAAACAGGCCATTGTCGCCGCTCACGACTGGTTTACCGCCAATCGCATCTACGGCTACTCGTGGGAAAAAGACCAAGACGGCCACAATGTCCTAATCAGTAAGGAGGGCGCGGGCCCTCTTTGGAGCAGGTTTTACGAAATAGGCAGCAATAAACCCGTGGTGGGCGATCGCGACGGTTCGGTGCATTACGATGTCATGGAAATATCCCAAGAGCGCCGCGACGGCTATGCCTGGTACACCAATAACCCGAAAGAAGTCTTAAAAGATTTCCCCGAGTGGCGGGAGCAACATTTGCAGTGACGGCTAATGTGGGACGACAACACCCACACGGCTTTTTCGTAATCTTGCGCCGTGCGATAATGGCGGCGCTATTTCACCACTGGTAATACTGTGTCCCTCCTAACGCTGCCGCCACTGTCGCTTTATATCCACATCCCCTGGTGCGTACGCAAGTGCCCCTATTGCGACTTTAACTCCCACCAGAGCGACACCGAGCTGCCCGAAGCCGAATACATCGACGCGCTGATCCAAGATTTAGACGCCGACGCCGCACTCGCCCAGGGACGCAAACTCACCAGTATATTTTTTGGCGGCGGCACCCCCAGTTTATTTTCGGCCCACGCCATTGGCCGGATACTCGACCACGCCGAGCGGCGTATCGGCTTTGAGCCCGATATCGAGATCACCCTTGAAGCCAACCCCGGCACCTTTGAGCAAGCGCGCTTTACCGATTATCGCCGCACGGGCGTTAACCGTTTGTCCATCGGCATCCAAAGCTTTGCCGACGATCAGCTCGCGGCACTGGGGCGTATTCACGACAGCCAAGCGGCGTTAAAAGCCGTTGATACCGCCCGCCGCGCCGGGTTTGATAACCTTAATTTAGATTTAATGCACGGCCTGCCAGGGCAGAGCTTGGACGCAGCCATGGCGGATATCGACACCGCTCTTAGCTTTAACCCCGAGCACGTAAGCTGGTACCAGCTCACCATTGAGCCCAACACCGTGTTTTACAACAAGCCGCCCACCCTACCGATAGAAGATACTCTGGCCGATATTCAAGACGCCGGCCACGAGCGCTTAACCGCTGCCGGTTTTAGCCGCTACGAGGTATCCGCTTACGCGCGCGGGCCACAAGCGCGCCATAACCTAAACTACTGGCAGTTTGGCGACTACTTAGGCATCGGCGCCGGGGCCCACGGCAAAATTACCCAGCCCGAGCAAAGGCTTATTTTTCGTCAGTGGAAGACGCGCCAACCCGAGCGCTACTTGGCGGCGCCCAGCTCTCCCGCGCGGCTAGCCAACCCTTACGCCGCAGGCCGCGAGGAGCTAACCAAGGGTATGCTCCCACTGGAATTTTTACTTAATGCACTGCGCCTTAGCGACGGCTGCCCGAGCGACTATTTTGCCAGCCGTACCGGTCTGCTCTTAAGCGCACTCGAGCCCGAGTGGCAACAATTGCGCGAGCGCGAGCTGGTTACCCCAAGTCACCAGCGCATTGCCGCCACCGCCCTCGGACAACGGTTTTTAAACGATGTACTGGGCACCTACAGCGATTAATATTTTGCATCATGTACAGCGTTTTGTGCGCCAGCTGCTACACTAAAGATAACGCGACTTTAATAACTAAATCAGAAACGGTTAGATGCTGCCATTCACCCGCTACGCCCGCGACAACCCTATCGCCACGCGCTTGCTTGGGCTCATCATTCTATGCAGCTCAATCATCACGCTCGTCGCCATAGCCTTACAGCTATACTCCAACTTTAATGACGACGTTTCATCTCTCGAAAAACGCCTCGATCAAGTGCGCGTCAGCACCCTCGCCAGCATGACCAAAAGCCTTTGGGGGTTCGACCAAGAGCAACTGCAAATTCAAATCAACAGCGTGCTGGACGTGGCCGATGTGGTTAAAGTGCAGGTCGACTGGCGCGACTGGAACAACCAGCCGCAAACCCTGATCGCACGTAAACCCAGCGTAAACGACGCCACCATTATCGAAAGCCCCGCGCGCTTTTTAGTCAAGCAATACGACTTAATCTATCGCGACGAATCCACCGCCGCGCAACACTTAGGGCAACTTACCGTCACCGCCACCCTCACCACCATTTACGATAAACTGTGGGAGCGCGCGCTGTTTATCGCTTTAATTCAAGGCACCAAAACACTGCTGGTATCACTGCTTATTTTATGGCTGATACACACATTATTAACCCGCCATATCGATACTATCGCGCGCTACGCCCGGCAGCTAAACCTCGACAAACTCGCAACCCCGCTGGTACTTAAGCACAAAAAAACCACCGACACACCCGATGAGCTGGATAACGTCATTAACGCCATCAACCATATGCGTGAGACGCTGCAAGAGGATATCGAGCAGCGCCACAATATCGAGCTCGCACTGTTAAGCGAGAAAGAAGAAAAACTCGAAACCCGGCGCCAAAAGCTCGCCGCCGAAGAAGCCAGTCGCGCCAAAAGTCAGTTTCTGGCCACCATGAGCCACGAGATCCGAACCCCCATGAACGGCGTCATCGGCATGCTCGATATGCTGCGAGACACCCGCCTCGACGACAACCAACGCCACTATGTCGATGTCATTCACCGCTCCGGCGAAAACCTGCTGGATATTATTAACGACATCCTCGATTACTCCAAAATCGAAGCGGGCAAAATGCAGCTAGAAACCGCCGAGTTTGACCTGGGGATGATTGTCGACGATGCCATTGCGCTGTTTGGTGCCACCGCCAATAAACGTCATATCGAGCTGTACGGTTACATAGAGCCCGATGTACAAACCTACCTCAGAGGCGACCCGACTCGGCTGCGACAAATTCTAATCAACCTGATCGGCAACGCGTTTAAGTTTACCAGCACCGGCTCAATCACCCTGCACGTTAGCACGGCTGCCGACAGCAGTGCCGCTACCCCCAAACTCAAGTTTGCCATCGCCGATACCGGCATCGGTATTAGCAAAAATGCCCAGGCGAGCCTGTTTGACGCTTTCCGTCAGGCCGACAGTAGCACCACCCGCCATTACGGCGGCACCGGTTTGGGGCTCGCCATATGCAAAAGCCTAACCGAACTGATGCACGGCGATTTAGGGGTCGACAGCAAAGTCGGTCAGGGCTCCACTTTCTGGTTTACCGCCTGCTTTGCCCCTTCGGCCAAAATCGCCATCGCCAAAAGCGCCAGCGACCCTATTCCGCTAGCCGGCAAGCGCCTATTGCTGGCCGACCACAGCGAGCCACTGGGCGAGCTGGTCGCCAAGCTCTGCGCTGCATGGCAGGTACAGCTGATTCGCACCCCCAGTGCCAGTGGCGCTATCGATGTGATTAAAGCCGGCGAGCCGTTTGACGTTATTATTTTGTGCCAACAGTTACCGGTAATGAGCGGCCTGCACTTGGCCGACTGGATTCGGCGCGAAGCCGAATTAACCGAGGTACCACTGGTATTACTGACCGGCTCAGATGAGCCCCTTGCTCCCGACGCTCTAGATCGGCTTAAAATTCATGCCGCACTGCGCAAACCACTATTGCCCCGGCAGTTATACCGCACACTCTTTACCGCCTGCGGCCTAACGCCACCCAGCAATAACGCCGAACTCAGCATGTCGGTTACTCACCATTCGCTGGCACACTTAAAGGTATTGGTGGCCGAAGATAACGCCGTCAACCGCATGGTTATTAAAGGCTTATTGGGTAAGCTCGGGGTCGAACCCATCATTACCGATAACGGCCGCGAAGCGCTGCGCGCCGTGCAACGGGCCGCCACCCCCTTTGATTTGATTTTAATGGACTGCGAAATGCCCGATATGGATGGCTTTGAGGCCACCCGTGCAATTCGCAGCTATGAACAGGCCGAGGCCCACACCGCCACCACCATTGTCGCACTGACCGCCCACGCCCTTGAGGAGCACCGCGAGGCCGTATTTGCCTGCGGCATGGATCACTTTTTATGCAAACCTATCTCGTTTAAAAGCCTGACCCAAGCGCTCGATAAGCTCGGCTTAGCGCCCGATGCCCCTATCGCGCGCACCACGCTTAAGTCGTAACCGCGCCGATTGCGAGCGACAATAACCGCCATAGATTTTTTCTCCTTGATCAGGCGTTAACCAATCCTTATTATGCTTGTCGTCCACAGCGCACAGCGCGGGGCTGTTTATCCCAATCAACGGCCTTTAAATTACTGCTGGTGCCCCCATATAGCCATACAGTGCATCCCCACAGTATGGCTAAATTAATACCCTAAACCGGGTTTGGAGACTATTTGACTATGAGTAACGACGCCATTATTCACGTTACCGACGATTCCTTTGACGCCGACGTTCTGCAAGCAGACGTGCCAGTGCTGGTCGATTTTTGGGCAGCTTGGTGCGGCCCCTGTAAAATGATCGCCCCAGTGCTCGATGAGCTGGCCGACCAATACGCAGGCAAGCTTAAAATTGCCAAAATGGATGTCGATGCCAACAAAGAAACTCCGGCCAAGTTCGGCATTCGCGGCATTCCAACCTTGATCGTCTTTAAAGGCGGCAATGCCGAATCCACCAAAGTGGGCGCCCTGTCACGCTCGCAGCTGGTAGAATTTATCGAATCTGTGGTGTAAACCTCAGCTTTGGCCGCAGCTCACGCTGCGGCCAAATTTAATTTTTGCACTTGCCGTTTTTTACCGCTATACTCCAGATCACCTGTTACAGCTCATTGTAGGTCCCGCCCGGCATCAACTTTCATTTTTCCGTAAGATCTTGGGCAAAACACAGATTCCCTGCGACTTTCTCCTACTTTCAGACGATAGCTCTGTAGGTTATCCGCCAGACCGGATGATGTGTAACAGTATTATTTGACTGACAGCGTGTGCGATACAACAACAACAGCGCACCACACTGGCCGACGCACAAGATTCAAGTGCCGTCGATAAGCAACGCAGTCTGCCGCTTGTATTCAATGCCATTCGGCACGAAACCCCTGCAGACAACAAACCTACTAACTAAGTCCAACTGTATGAACCTTACCGATTTAAAAGCAAAACCCATCGAAGAGTTGATTGATATCGCCCGCGAAACGGGCCAGGAAAACCTCGCGCGGTCACGCAAGCAGGATATTATTTTTAATATCCTTAAGCGCCACGCCAAAAGCGGCGAAGACATATACGGCGACGGGGTACTGGAGATACTGCAAGACGGCTTTGGCTTTTTACGTTCGGCCGACAGTTCTTACCTGGCAGGTCCCGACGACATCTACGTATCGCCCAGCCAAATACGCCGCTTTAACCTGCGCACCGGCGATACCATTGCCGGTAAGATTCGCCCGCCTAAAGAGGGCGAGCGCTACTTTGCCCTGCTCAAGGTTAACGAAATTAATTTCGATAAACCCGAGAGCTCGCGCAACAAGATTTTATTTGAAAACCTCACGCCGCTGTTTCCAGATGAGCGTTTGGTACTAGAAGCCGGCAACGGCTCGACCGAAGACTTAACCGGTCGTATCATCGATTTGACGTCCCCTATCGGTAAAGGCCAGCGCGGCTTGATCGTCGCCCCCCCCAAAGCCGGTAAAACCATCATGATGCAGTGCATCGCTCAAGCGATCACCCGCAACAACCCCGAGTGTCACCTGATTGTATTACTGATCGATGAGCGCCCGGAAGAAGTTACCGAAATGCAGCGCTCCGTGCGCGGCGAAGTGGTGGCCTCGACCTTTGATGAGCCACCAGCGCGCCACGTACAAGTGGCCGATATGGTCATCGAGCGCGCCAAGCGCTTGGTTGAGCACAAAAAAGACGTGATCATCCTGCTCGACTCCATCACTCGCTTGGCCCGCGCTTACAACACCGTTATTCCATCGTCCGGTAAAGTACTCACCGGTGGTGTTGATGCTCACGCACTGGAACGCCCCAAGCGCTTCTTTGGTGCCGCGCGTAACATTGAAGAGGGTGGTAGCCTGTCTATTATCGCCACCGCTCTGGTGGATACCGGCTCGAAGATGGATGAAGTGATCTACGAAGAGTTTAAAGGCACCGGTAACCTCGAGTTGCACC
The DNA here is from genome assembly GCF_042847215.1 of Gilvimarinus japonicus. Lineage (GTDB taxonomy): Bacteria > Pseudomonadota > Gammaproteobacteria > Pseudomonadales > Cellvibrionaceae > Gilvimarinus > Gilvimarinus japonicus. The sequence goes on along the minus strand of NZ_AP031500.1, from coordinate 362,919 downwards.
TGGATCGTAAAATTGCCGAGAAGCGTATTTACCCAGCCATCAACGTACGCCGCTCGGGCACCCGCCGCGAAGAGCTGCTAATGAAAGAAGATGAGCTGCAACGCGCGTGGATTTTGCGTCGCTTACTCAACGACATGGAAGACGTTGCCGCCACTGAGTTTTTAGTGGACAAGTTAAAAGACTTTAAAACCAACGATGAATTCTTCCTCTCAATGAAGAGAAAGTAATTGATCGGCTGACGGCAAACGGGGAACGTAAAATGTTCCCCGTTTTTCGTTATACTTTCTGCTCACCGTATCCCGTCAACCGCACCCCGGATTTACCATGAAGTACAGCGACCTTCGCGATTTTATTCAACAGCTCGAAGCACGTGGCGAACTAAAGCGCATCAGCGCCGAAGTAGACCCCAACCTCGAGATGACCGAAATTTGCGACCGCACCCTGCGCGCCGGTGGCCCAGCGCTATTGTTTGAAAACCCTAAAGGCTACACGATTCCGGTGCTGGGTAATTTGTTTGGCACCCCCGAGCGAGTAGCGCTGGGCATGGGGGAAGACTCAGTCGCCGCGCTACGCGAGGTGGGTAAACTGCTGGCCTTTTTAAAAGAGCCCGAGCCCCCAAAAGGTCTAAAAGAGGCGTGGCAATCGCTGCCAATTTTTAAACAAGTGCTTAATATGGCCCCCAAGGTGCTCAAAAAAGCGCCCTGCCAAGAAGTGGTGCTTGAAGGCGATGCTATCGACTTAGACCTACTGCCGATACAAACCTGCTGGCCCGGCGACGCGGCGCCGCTTATTACCTGGCCGCTGGTTATTACCCGAGGCCCGCTGAAAGAGCGGCAAAACCTCGGTATCTACCGCATGCAAAAAATCGCTAAAAACCGGCTGATTATGCGCTGGTTAAGCCACCGCGGTGGCGCGCTGGATTTTCGCGAGTGGCAACAAGAGCACCCCGGCGAGCCCTTCCCCGTGGCCGTCGCCCTCGGCGCCGACCCCGCCACTATTTTAGGCGCAGTTACCCCGGTGCCAGACAGCTTAAGCGAGTACGCGTTTGCCGGGCTGTTGCGTGGCAGCAAAACCGAGGTCGTCAAAGCCGGCAGCAACGAGCTGCAAGTGCCCGCCTCGGCCGAGTTTATTTTAGAGGGCCACATCGCCCCCGACGACACCGCGCCCGAAGGCCCCTACGGCGACCACACCGGCTACTATAACGAGGTGGACACCTTTCCGGTGTTTACCGTCACCCGCATTACCCACCGCAAAGACCCTATCTACCACAGCACCTATACCGGCCGGCCCCCGGATGAACCGGCGGTTTTAGGCGTGGCACTCAATGAAGTGTTTATCCCACTGTTGCAAAAACAGTTTCCCGAGATTGTGGATTTTTACCTGCCGCCCGAAGGCTGCTCGTATCGTATGGCTGTGGTCACTATGAAGAAGCAGTATCCCGGCCACGCCAAACGGGTGATGATGGGCGTTTGGTCTTTTTTGCGGCAGTTTATGTACACCAAATTTGTTATCGTCACCGACGACGACGTTAACGCCCGCGATTGGAAAGACGTCATCTGGGCAATCACCACCCGCATGGACCCGGCGCGCGACACCACCTTGATTGAAAACACCCCGATCGATTACCTCGATTTTGCCTCACCGGTTTCTGGCCTTGGCTCTAAAATGGGGATGGATGCCACCAACAAATGGCCCGGCGAAACTGATCGCGAATGGGGCGAGCCTATTGTGATGGACGAGAACGTCAAAGCCCGGGTCGACCAACTGTGGGATTCTCTCGGTATCGAGTAAAGCCGCTAGCCCAACCACCCGCCAATCAGGTAAAAAATTGCTAAGCTTGTGGCTGGCGCTTGTCAGTCACAGCAGCGGCGTTTAAGGTTACTAGCAGGCTATACCAACGGTATTAAAGCCGATTATCAAGTATTACACACACAAGCCACACGGTTGCTCTGGGGTTATTCCAGTGCCTATAACAACGATCAACACCAACCAATAACAATAGCGGAACAGACTATGCATAAGCTCACAGCTCGGTTGGCATTACTCGCCAGCCTTACCTTCGCCGCGTTGCCGGCACTCGCCGAACAGTTCAACGTACTACTGTTTACCAAAACCGCCGGCTGGCACCACAAGTCCATCAACGCCGGTGTGGATGCTATGTACGACATGGCCGAGCGCCACCACTTTACCCTTGATTGGCAAGAAATGGCCGACGTTTTTGCCGACGACAAGCTCAAGAACTTTGATGCCATCGTATTTTTAAACACCACGGCCGACATCCTTAACGATGAACAGCAAGCCGCCATGGAGCGCTTTATTCAATCGGGCAAAGGCTTTGTCGGTATTCACAGCGCCTCCGATACCGAATACGACTGGGACTGGTACACAAAAATGGTAGGTCGCACCTTCCATATTCACCCTACCATTCAAACCGCTGAAGTGGACGTTATCGACCGTAAGTTCCCAGGTGTTGAACGCATGCCCGACACCTTCCTCTGGACCGACGAATTCTACGAGTTTGGCGCCGAGCGCATCGACGGCTTAAACTATATTCTCTCGTTGGACGAAAGCACCTACAATCCGGTCGCCGACTGGGGTCGCGTAGCGGGTAAAGGTATGGGCGACTTTCACCCTATCGCTTGGTACCACGAATACGACGGCGGCCGCGCCTTTTACACCGGCCTCGGTCACCTGCCTTCAACCTTCAGCGATAAAATGTTTTTAGAGCATATTTATGGTGGTTTGTACTGGGCCGCTACGGGCAAGGGCATGCGCAAATAACGCACGGATTTTTGCAACGCTAGGATTGTGTAAGAGCCCGCTTTTTGCGGGCTTTTTTGTGGGGATTTAATTGCTAGCTGTGGCGCCTCATTGGCCCCAAAAACTCTATCTGGCCACCACAGCTAACAATGGGATATTTTTATTACTCGAGACTAATGCCATCACCTAGCGGCTTACACACTCACCGAACAACCTCAAGCTTAACATCGACCACGCCCACATGGGCATCCGCAATAGCGGTAAACGCCGAGCGCGATAAATCAATAATGCGACCTTTAATAAAAGGCCCGCGATCATTGACTTTAACCAGAACGGAATCACCATTGGCAAGATTGGTCACTTTAACCTTGGTGCCAAATGGCAGAGTTTTATGAGCGGCAGTTTTTGCCAGTTGGTTAAAACGCTCGCCGCTGGCAGTTTTTCGCAACTGAAATTTAGCGGCGTAAAACGAGGCTTTACCACGCTCCACATAGCCGATTAAATGCTCGGGGCTTTTGGACTCGACACTGCTGCAGGCGCCGATCACAGCCAGCAGGAGAGCCATCGGTATTAATTTAACGATTTGAGTCATTGCGCTATAAGCCCTACTGGTTTGAGCGCCAGCTTACCGAGTTGGCCGCGATTGTTCTGAGGCCTAGCTCGCAGATGCCATAATCTTAGCAATCAGTCGATCCGATCATAAGCCAAGCTCCACATGAAAGAGGCTGGCATCCTCTGACAGTTTTCTTTAATAACGGCAGAAACCAGACTACCCTTGATTTACGCAAAGCGGACGAGGCATTATAACGTACGCAAGCCAAACTACAGGATGTTGACTATGAAAATAGAGACACTCTCGGTGGTCATTGATGCGCCCGCCGACACGGTTTATCACTTTGTGCGCGATGCCCACAACCTGCCCCGCTGGGTACCTTTTTTTACCTCTGTCACGGCCACCGCTGATGCCGACACGTGGCAGGCACAAACCCCTGACGGCCCTACCGAAATTCAGTTTGCGCCGAGCAATTCGTTTGGCGTTCTGGATCACCGCATTCGCTTTTCATCTGGCGCTATACTTAGCAACCCAATGCGGGTGATAAAAAATGGCAATGGCTGCGTATTGATGTTTACCCTATTTCAAATCAACAATATGTCAGAGGCACAGCTTAACGAGGATGTTCGACTGGTCGAAAAAGACTTAAAAACCATACGCCAATTAATTGAGGCTTAGGGTGGATATCAGCCTTAGCGCTTCCCTCACCATGAAGCCGCTACAAGACTCAGACGCTCAAGTACTTTTCACGGTGGTGGACACCAACCGGCACTACCTCAGAACCTGGATGTCGTGGGTCGAGGACACTACCACACCGGCCGATAGCGAGATATTTTTGCAGTGCATAACACAGCAATTTGCAAAAGGCCTAAGCCAACATTTTGCAATATTTTCTGAAGGTCAACTGTGCGGCGTATGTGGTTTTAATAAGTTGGACACAAAGAATAAGATTGGCACCATTGGCTATTGGCTTATAGCGCCTTTTACCGGCAATGGCATAATGACTCAATGTGTTAGCACGCTATTAAACATCGGGTTTTACGAGCGCAACCTGCATAAAATAGAAATACACTGTGCCGAGCACAACCATAAAAGCCGCGCCATCCCAGAGCGATTAGGCTTTTTACACGAAGCCACGCTGCGCGACTGCGAGTGGCTTTATGATCGATATGAGGATCATGCCGTTTATACCCTACTATCATCTGAGTACCGCCCCAACCCACTGCCAGAAAACCTGTAAACGGCAATCCCAAATAGAACAAATTGGCTCGAGGGCTGCAACCATGAAAATACACTTTATTATCTACGACAAAGTCGAAGAGCTGGACTTAGTCGGATCGTGGGAGTTGGTTGGGCTGCTGGCGGAAATGGGCTTATGCGAATCGCCCAAGCTGATATCGCTTAACAGCATGACACCCAGCGGCGAGCACGGTATGCGTTTTAGTGCTGACATGCACATAAGCGCAGCAGAGCTACCGGACATATTGATTGTGCCAGGTGGCAGTGGCGCCCGCACAGCAGCTCAGGATGACGCCGCCATCGCCTTTATACGTAGCGCTGGTACGCGCTGCCACTCGGTGCTATCGATATGCACGGGAATGTACTTAATGCAGCAGGCGGGCTTATTGCAAGGTAAAAAAGCCACCACGCACTGGGCATTTATGGAGCACTTAAAGCAAGACACTAGCGTCGAGGTAGTCGAAGAGCGCTTCGTCAAGGATGGTAATATTTGGTCTTCGGCGGGCGTATCGGCAGGCATGGATATGACTCTGGCGTTTATCGCCGACTATTTTGGTGAGGAGGTCGCCGCAACTATTCAGCTAAAAGCAGAGTACTACCCCGCCCTTAAACTGTACGGTAAAGCTCACCATATACCCGATATTCCAGCGTATATAAAACACTTATATTGAACGGCAAGCCGCATTTACGGCGCTGCACCACCGAACCATCGCCGCCATTTCACGCAAAAGCACACACAGAGTGTAAGTATCTGTAAAACCGCGCCAATAGTGCCGAGCATCACGTCGCTGCACTCGCGCCTACAGCGGTTATCCTATAAAATTTTCTCACCAAAAAATGAAAGCGACCTTATTAAAGGCACCCCAATAACAACCATAACGGAGAACAACATGCCCAAGCTTACCGCCCTAGCTATTTTCATCAGTGCCGCCGCAGTCACCGCTGGCTGCTCTCATACGAACACGACACCAGCAAACACAGCCAATACTGAACAGTGGCAAAACATATTCAACGGCAAGGATTTAGACAACTGGACGATTAAAATAGCCGGCTACCCAATGGGTGAAAACGCGCTAAACACATTTCAAGTAAAAGACGGAAAGTTGGTGGTTAGCTACGATGAGTACGACACCTTTGAAGGCCGCAACGGCCATATCTTTTATAACGAGCCACTCTCTTATTATAAAGTTAAAGTGGAGTACCGTTTTGTTGGCGAGCAAGCCGAGGGCGCACCCGACTGGGCTTGGCGCAACAACGGCATTATGTACCACGCGCAGTCGCCCCAAAGCATGGCTCGCGAGCAGGGCTACCCCGCGTGTATGGAAGTTCAGTTACTCGGGGGCAACGGCACTGATGAGCGCCACACATCAAACTTAGTCACACCAGGCACCAATGCGGTTTACAATGGCGAGCTGCGCACCGACCATATTATTGAGTCCACTAGTAAAACCTACCATGGCGACCGCTGGGTAAGCGCCGAACTTGAAGTGCACGGCAATGAATTGGCGATTCACCGGGTCGAGGGCGAAGAAGTGATTCGCTACTCTGGCATGCAATTAGACGACGGAACACTTTTAAGTAATGGTTATCTCGCTCTGCAAGCCGAGAGCGCGCCTATCGAGTTTCGCTCGGTTAAGCTACTAAACCTGAAAGGCTGTATGGATAAAACAGCCAAAAACTATAAGTCGTACTTTGTTGCTAATGCACCGGACTCCTGCCAATACTAAACGATCGCAATGCAGAGGCAGTGTTAATTCGCCTGCCTCTGCTTTTCTCCCGATGACACATGTACCTCCCCTCACATCATTTACTGCTATATTTACTCCTGTTAATAACCTCACGGGAGCCAGCAATGAACACGTCCAATACAACAGAAGCAACCGGTAGCTGCCTTTGCGGCGCGGTAACTATCCACGCCAACACGGTAAAAACCAGTGTCGGTGCCTGCCATTGCAACATGTGTCGCAAATGGGCCGGTGGACCACTCTTGGTAGTTGAATGCGGCGAAGCGTTAACTATTAATGGAGAAGATAACCTTGCCCGGTTTAATTCATCCGAGTGGGCCGAGCGCGCCTTTTGCAAAAACTGCGGCAGCCATTTATTTTATCGCCTAAAGCCCAACAACTTACATTTAGTATCAGCAGGCATCTTCGAGCCCATCGATAACTTGGTTTTTGATCATCAGGTGTTTATTGATGAAAAGCCCAGCTATTATACTTTTGCCAACAAAACCCACGATATGACCGGCGCAGAAGTTTTTGCGTTATTTTCAGATGCATAAACCTTATCGTTAAAGAATAGAGGTGACCATAAAAAAGCCCGCACTAGGCGGGCTTAATCACTCTAAAAAATCACCACTATGGAAACTCGGGCAACTCATCCAACGTAATCACAAGGTCGTGATTGTATACATGATTTTTATGGGCGTTGGTATTGAAATACTCACCGGTCCAAAAGTTCGATGAGCTGGTCACCCCCTCAGCCGTGTCACTGTCGTTCCACACCATAAAGAATAACCACCACGCATTGTCAGCAGCCATTGCATCCGGGTCAGGAATGTTACTGTTTTCACTCAATGCCACCATTTTAGATTCGTGCGGGTAGTTTTTGGTTAGCTCATAGGCACCGGCTTGCGACTCGTAGTTTTGACTACCGTCGTAAATATCAACACTGACAATATCAACGTAATTGTCACCAGGGTACCAAGCGCCACTTTGACCGTTCCACACCCAAATCAAATTATCCAAACCATAGTGATTAGTCAGGCGATCGTACAAGTAACGCCACAGCACAACTTGCGCATAGGCTGGAGGAATGTCGTCGGTGCGATCGGTGCGGCCCCACCAAAACCAACCACCCGATGCCTCGTGCAGCGGACGCCACAACACAGAAACGCCGGCGTCTTCTAACGTTTGCAGCTCGGCGGCAATCATTGCCACATCCGCGTCAATGTTAGCAAAGCTCGCGCTACTGGTATCAAGCTCGCCATTATTAATAGGGATAGTAAAGTCGGTGTCTTCTGTATAAAACTCACCGATTACCCCTTCGGCCGCATTCGGATCGCGCCAGTGCCACGTAAAGCTAACCAGCCCACCTAAGTTCCAGTGCTCGATCGCCTCTTCGGTTTGCGTCAGCCCCGAAATACCATTCCAATACAAACCGTAGTTCATAAAGTCGTAGCCCATCATCGCGGGCGCACGACCGGTATCGTTTTGCACACGGTCAAATTGATCGATGGCGTCTTGCCACGTTTGGTCCATTTGCCCAGAGAGCATATGGTTACCCCAAATTGACTGCAGATAACTATAAACCGCACGAGTCGGTAGGTCGGCATTGGGGTTTACCGGCTCGTCGCGCATGGCGCTTTGGGTGTTATCACTCATACCCGGGCACATACTCTGCGATAAGCAAGCCTCACCGCCTTCCACACCCCAACTACCGTTATCGCTGCTACACAGTGTCGTTTGCGCCTCACCGATCTGGCAGTAGGGAAAGTCCCCAGCGCCGGGGTCCGCAGCCGAGGCAAAGACAATACAAGAGTAACTGTTTTCCCAGCCCCAACCATCGCCATCCGGATCAGAATCGGCGGTGCGACAATAGGGCCAACCGTTACTTGAGGCGTTGGGAATCACATCACCTGTGCTTGAGCTAGAGGAGGACGAGCTAGCGACAGAGCTGCTTGAGGAGAGCGACGAGCTGGACAAACTGCTGGAGCTCGATGAGCTGCTGGAACTGGTACTTGATGCCGAGCTTGAGCTGTCTGCTCCTCCCTCGACACGTAGCTCGGCGAGCCTAGGCAAATAGTTACTGCCAGTGGCGTTAGCGCAAAAGCCAAACGACACACTGCCACCAGCGGCAATCTGGGCGTTGTACGGCATGGCCGTTACGCTATCGCCACTTAAGTTACCATTCCATAAATTGCCAATATCGGAATCGTTTGCGTTTAATGTCACCTGCCAGGAACTCACGGCGACGCTACCCGCATTGTAAATTGAGACCGAGGCGCAATAGCCGCCGCCCCAGTCGTTCTGGATCGAAAGATCCGCCGTGGTATTGTTGTTACCGCTAACCGTATTAGCCTGTACCGCGACACTCGCACTAAACATGAGCGTGGCCGCAAGCGCTGCCTGCCAGCGGGGCCTTATCAGGATATTTATCATGGTCTCCTCCAATGAGAGATCGTTATTAATGTTATCGAAGAGCAAATGTCTCGAACCAGAGAGTGGGCACATCTCAAAGCTCGATTCTTTTTTGGCATAAATGTTTTTGTTATGGCTCGATAATCGCCAATAAAAGGCGCATGCACGACAAAACTATTTATCACAATGCCCTTCCTGCGAAAGTAAACGGGCCCATCAAATATGAAACCGTTTTCATTTCGAGCGTCATCATCCCGCCCTTAACGCCGACAATCAGAGATAGAAATCACATTTATGAACTTCGTTGGAAAAACATGGCGCACTAAAAGACGTAAAGAAAGATTCTAGCGACAGGGCGCACAAGTCAACCGGCGGGTTGATTAACGCGCACGCAAGGAGAAGGGCTATATTCTGAAGGCTAGACGCGGGGTATTAAGCAACCGAACAGAGTAAGATATTTAAACCTTAAACGATTTACCCACAGTGTAAAAAATGGGTAAATCGCTTAATTTTTTACGGTGGCGGGCACTAAAATAAATTATTCACAAGTGCGCAAACCGTCAATCCACTCGCGCAACAACGCCACACCAGATTCATCCACTAAGTTGCTGCCGATCGGCGGCATTTGTTGTGCGTGGTCACGTAACGCGATACGCGCCAGCAAGACCGACCTATCGGCATCGCCGGGTACCACCAAACGCGCATCGCTAATGCCTAATTCGCCATTTTGCGGCGGGGCATTGCAAATACTCATATCCGCTAATGCTCTGGTGGCTCGTAAATCTATGGCGACATTAGTGTTGCCACCTGGCTGATGGCATTGCGCGCAGTTGGTATGCAAATACGCGCGCGCCCGATCATCGACCGGTAAAGCTTGGTCCATAGGATCGGCTAACGGCGCCGAATTGTCGGTTGCAGCCAGCATACCAACCGTTTCTAACGTTGCCAGCTGATTGGCGGTTCTTCCCGTACTGGGATAAATAATGGAAGAGTTTAACTGCGCAGTTTGCAAGCCAAGGCTAAATCCGGCCGCCTCAGTGTGGCATTGCAAGCATTGCGTCGCGCTGGGGTAAATCCACGACTGCCCGGCGCGCAACTGCTCGGCGCCACCGACGATTAACTCAGCATCGGTCCCATCATCATTCCACGCATAGCTGTAACCTGCCCACTCGCCATTGTCGTGGTGTTTAAACAAACGGGTCTCAATCGGTGCACCGGCTAGATAAAAGTTCTTAACCAGTACCGAACCCACCGGCAAGTGCCAGTCTTGTTCGGCATCGACACTTATTTGTGCATTGTTAGGCAATGCCAACCAACGCTGTTTAGTCGCGCCGTCAGACCAAAAAGGCGCGCGCACTTGATAGGGCACTAAGCCCTCGGCGGGCGTTTGTGGGTCCGCCGGATCGACGCATCCGGTTGCCGATAAGTATTGCTCGGGGGCGTTATTGCTTTGCTGAGCGCCAAGGGCAAGCCGATAGATACCGCCCCCAAAGCTGAGCGCATAAAGCTCGCCGTTTTGATCTTCGGCAAAGGCCGCAATACTGAGCCCGGTATCGGCAATCAGTGGGTCGACGGACCAACCGCCTTGACCGTTATTGACCAAAGAGTAAAGCGGCCCGGTAACAAAGTCACTAAACACATAGCGCCCGGTAAGCCCCGGAATATCACTGCCGCGATAACGATAGCCGCCAGTAATAGACTGAAACTCCGGTTGCGGCACTTCAGCGACAGGGTCAATCAGCCCGGTCGTATCGCAACCGCTGGACGGGTTATAACAGTGTGCGCCCTCGCGAATGCGCCAGCCATAATTGCCACCACGCTGAATACGGTTTACCTCCTCCCAGCTGCCCTGCCCGACATCGGCCAACCAAATCTCACCGTTAGCGCGGTCAAATGACCAGCGCCAAGGGTTGCGCAAACCCCATGCGTACAATTCGGGACACGCGCCGTCGGCGGCTTGCTTGCTTTGCATTTGCGCATCAGTGTTGCATAAAAAATCAGACTGTTCGGCAAACGGGTTGTCGGCCGGTATCGCATAAGGCGCACTACCATCCACATCGATACGGATCATACTGCCCCAGATATTGGCGGTATTTTGCGCGCGGTTGTCCGGGTCGCCCGACGAACCGCCATCGCCAATACTTAGATACAAAAGTCCGGCGGCATCAAAACCTAAATGGCCACCAAAATGATTTTTGGCGTTGTAAGGCGCGGTAAAACTCAACAAAACCTCGGCAGAACTGGTATCTAATTGATCGCCATTAGCATTGACGGTATAGCGCACTAACTGACTGACACAGCAGTCGTCACTGCCTGGCTCATCAGTTTGGTAATATAAAAAAACCTCACCGTTGTCGGCATAATCTGGATGGAATGCCATAGACAACATACCCGACTCATTCGCACTATCATTAACGCGCTCGCGCAGATCGGCAAACACCTCAGCACTGCCAGTGTCATTATTGTTGGCAAAACGCATAATACGGCCGGCCTGCTCTAGTAAGTACCACTCACTGCTGTCGCTGGGTTTTTGCACCATGGCAACCGGACGGTCAAAGCTGAGGGAGGGGTAAGCGCGTGTTAACTCCACCTCGGCACTTTGTGTCGGTGCCGGACCGGCAAGACATTGGTTGTTAGCGGGCCGCACGTCCAGGCCGCTGATCGATCCCGCACTAGAGCTAGAACTGGCAACACTACTTGATGAACTCGACGAACTAGTCGCCACCGAAGAGCTAGAAGAGCTCGACAAACTGGAGGAGATAGACGAGCTGATTGAGCTAGACGAACTCGACAAGCTGGAAGCAATCGAAGAACTGACCGAGCTGGATAAACTCGACGAACTGGTGGCATCCGCCGAGCTGGACGAACTGCTGGTGGCGCTGGCTTCACTACTGGATGAGCGCTGGCTGCTAGTGCTATCACCGGGTCCGGCGTCAGAGCCCCCGCCCCCGCAGGCCGATGTAGCAAAGACGAATATAACGATTAAAGCGGTTATTCCAGTGCGCATGGCTCGTAACCTCCCGTGCTGTATAAGCCGTCACCGCCAATAAGTGGCAACTCTTGTAAGGTAGAATAACGCTGACGTATACGCAAAGATGTTAGCCAATCGCCCTTTAAGCGAGCCAAACAAAGGAAAGCCCCATGAAGCACCCAGATATGCCGCCCTTTCAAACCATTGTCGGCCTGCAAGCTGGGCTTCTAGGTCTGGGATTCATACTGCTAAAACAACTGCCCCAACCAACATCCCAGCTCGGCAAGCTGGGCCCGGCTGCCTGGCTTTGGGGCTTAATCGCGGCTCTCGTGACCTACGCTCTTCTCGCAGGCATAAACCGTTACAGCAAAGTTATGCAGCGTAATACACTGGCTACCCTTGGCCGCTTACAACCATTATTCGCTCGGTTAGCGTTGTGGCAGCTGGTATTGATCTCGGCTCTGGCGGGAATTGGCGAGGAGTTGGTTTTTCGGGCTTTTTTGCAGCCATTTATTAGCAGCTACAGCAATATGTGGGTCGGCCTAATAGCCGCATCACTGATCTTTGCGCTACTGCACTTTATGTCATGGATTTATTTTGTTTTGGCGCTCGCCATGGGGCTACTGCTGGGCGCCGCTTATCAGCTAAGCCAAAGCCTCGTATTGGTGATGGTTTGGCACGGCGTGTACGATTTGCTCGCCCTCTGGGTACTGGTGCACGCACCGCAGCTTTTGGGCTTACCAGCAAAGCCTTTGGCAAGATAACAGCAGCCGCAGTCCGTATTACGCCACAGGTGGGCAAAATCTCCTCGGCTCCTCACTTTGCCCCCAAAGACGTGGCGTCGGCTTAACAGTCAGTAAAAAATACCGCGAGCCAAATGCTTAGCTCATCAGCCAAAGTGCCCTCTAACCGATGGCGGGTGCCAGCGGGAATCAGCACATAATCGCCCGGCGCTAAACTCTGAAAGCTTCCATCGCTCCACTGCAACACCGCGCCGCCACTGAGCAACACCACCCATTCATGCTCATCTTGCTCGTACCAAAACTCCGACTCGCTAGCATGCCCTTTAGAGACGATACGCTCGATTCGCAGCGACGCACTGTTGCACAAGGTTTGCGTTAACTCATCGGTAAGTTCTGCGGGGATATCCCCCATCAAGTTAAACGGCACCGGGTTGTCACCGGCTTGCTCATCAGGGCTCACCATACACTCACAACTTACCAAGGCTTTTTTTACTGTTATCTTTATTTCCGCCCTCTAGGCACGGCTTATTGCCAGGTAGAGCGAGCAGCGACGCACGCCGGGCACTAAACTCCAGCCCTTCGCGATACAAAGCGTTGCTCGCCTCAACCTCACCCAGCTGTTGCAACAGGCGCGCCTGTAACTCGTAAACTTCGGCAGTTGGGGCAATATCGAGGCTGGCTTTAAAATAATCCCGTGCCTGGCCCCACAAGCTATTGCGTAAACTCAGCTTACCCAGGGTGCAAAGCAATACCGCATCGGCATCATGCTGGGGCAACCAGGTGCTGGCCATTTTAATTTGCGCCTCGACGTTAGCGCCGTCAAGTTCGCCGTAAAGTGCCACCCATTCGCTGCGCCACTCGCCTTTTAGCGCCGTCACTAAGCGCGGTTCCGCCTCTTGGTCAAACCCTAAACGGTGCAACTCAAACGCATACACGGCGATTAAGTCGGGCTCTTTCTGTAAACTTTTACCCATACGCTGCCACACGGCATCCAACTCGGCCTTACTGGCGTCGGGCGCCGTCGCCAACTGCCGGGCGGCACGACTGCTAAGAGCCAGCTGCCGAGCGTAGACCACGACTTCCAGCTTGCGCATCGACTCTGGCAGGCGAATTTTTAATTGCCGTAAACTCGGCAACAATTGCTCCAGCGCGTCGATATCATCCAGCGCCAAGTAAACATCCGCTAATAAATCGAGTACCACCGGATGCTCTGGGGCGGTGCGCTTAATGCGGTTAAGCGTCGCTAAACATTGCTCGTAACGTTGACTGCCAAGCTGCATACGCGCCTGGGTTAGCGCCACCGCCAGTTCACTGCTACCGCGCGAGCGCTCGGCTTTATGCAACAAATCAAGTGCCCCAGAGAAGTCTTTTAACTCGTAAGCGCAACGTGCCGCCGCCAAATAGTTCACTTGCGGGCTGACTGACTTACTCGCGCTGCGCAGTAATTTTTTTCGCGCAGCCGTCCAGTCCCCCTCAATAAAGTCCACCAATGCCGCCATGGTTTTTGATTGCGCCCGGCTCGAGAATTTATTATTACGCGTAAACAACTTTCCCGCGCGACGACCGGCACTAAGCAAACGCAACAACAGCCAGAACACCCAAAAACACAGCGCCAAAATAACCAGGCCGGTCCAGGCGCTCATCTCAATGGTTTTATGGCCATAGGCAATCAATATATAGCCGCCATCGTGACGCATAAGCTGAAACAGCAACGCGCCGGCAACCATAACCAGCAGCAGTATAATTAAGCGTCTTTTCATGGCGTACCACCCGCCTCTATTTTATGCAGCTTTTGGATATAAGCCTGCAACTGGCCCAGTGCCTGGTTAATGTCGGGCAGCTCGACCACAATGGGCTCTTGCTGCAATTGCGCAAGCTCATCGATCATAACTTTCGAGCGGTTGTCTTGCTCAAAATACTCTTTGACCCACTGTTGCGATTTTTCAAGGCTCTGGTGATAAACCCGCGGCTGTTCGCGCAGCAAACCAAGCTGCGCCTGCTCTAACATCAAGCGCAAATTTTGCGTTAAAAAGTAGCGTTGCTCGGGCGGCAGTAAAGGGGCGATTTTTTGCTCGCGATCGCGCACCCGAATATAACTACCCAGAGTGCTAAAGGCGCGACTAAAGCTTGCTTTTACTTTTTGCCAAACGCCCTGTGACTCTGACTCCGCGGTAATAGCCGCATCGGGACCAATAGATTCGCGCTGATACCCCTGCAGTTGGTTCAAGGTATCAACTTGCTCCGTTAGCGCCTGCAGCCGCGAGTACAAGCCTTCGCGATCGACTGGCTGCACCATTTTTAATTCGGTTAGCTCGCGCGCCAAGGTTTGCCGCACACCAAATAAATCGGGATCTTGTTGGTCGCGCAGAATATTATCCGCCGCCTGGGTTAAGGCGATAGCCTCAGAGCTGTTGTGTTCAATCAGCATCCGCTGACTTGCCAAGCGTAACAAAAACGCTGCCTCAGCCAGCTTCCAGTCATCCCACGAGGTGTCACTAAAGGCTTGTAGGCGACGCTCCATGGCCGCCAGCTGAGTGGCTAAGTTGTTTATTTTTGAGGTATCACTGCGCTCGGCTTGCAACTGCTTTAACCGCTCATTTTGTTGCCCCAATTGGCGCTTAACCGTATTCACCTCGCGATTAATCGCCGAGGGGTCAAACGCCTTAGTTACAGCGGGCTCGCTGGCCGCCAATTCGGCCTCAAGATGTGTCAATTGTCGCCACATTTGCCAACCAAACCAACCGCCCGCGGCGGCGAGGACTACAATCAGTAACAGACAAAATACCGCCAGTGCCGAACGGCGCGGCGCTTTTGCGGCAGGCTTCACTTTAGCCTTGGGGGGCGGTGTGGTGTTGGCCTTGCCAGTTGACGCATTTTTATCGCTGGGTTTGTCAGTGGCGGCACTTTTCGCCGCCGCATCGGGCTCGGACGTTTCCGGCCCGCTATCGCTAGCACCGACTACGGGGAGTTTCTCGTTGTCTTGCGAATCATCTTGCGCCATGAACTTCTCCTGAAATAACTCGCACTCTCTAAGGGGTGACGCGCTCAGCCCTCAGCCGTTGGTATTTAGTCGCCGAGGCTCGCTCAGCGGTATCTCACCCCTCAGTGGGTATCAATATAGCGTTGTAACGTCTCTAACATAGCATTGTCGCTGGCATTGTGGGCCACTAACAAGTGATTAAACCCCGCCTTGCGGGCAAGCCCAGCCACCCGCTCGCCGGGCACCAGTAGAGGTCGGGTGCGGGCATAATCGGCCAGCGCGGCGTGTGGCTCAAGCAACGCGGTTAAATTTTGCAGGCTTTCGCCACTATGCACCGTCACAATATCGTGCGCTCGCGCAGCCGGCGCCAAGGCCTGTAATAACTGTTTTTCGGCCTCAGCGGGCAACTCGCGATGGTACAGCTCGCAGTAATCGACACGAGCACCGCGCTCGCGCAAGGTGGCCGCCAACACATCGCGACCACCCACACCGCGAAAAATCACGACTTTTTCACCGGCCACCTGCTGCAGGGCCGGATCGGCCAGCAGCGCTTCACTGTTCATGGCGGAATCTTCGCCGCCGAGGGCCGTTACCTTAATATCGACGTGGGCGAGCTGCCTGGCGGTGGCGCTGCCAACAGCAAAATACTCAATACCGACCGGAAGCTGAGGCCAATAGGCATCGAGCCACTCACAGGCGTGCGTCACCGCATTGCGGCTGACGAAAATGGCCTTTTGATAGTGATCAACATTAAGAATAAGCTGTTTTACGCGCTCGCGCCTCGTCGGGTCGCTAACCGCCGCGATAACCATTACCGGCACCACAACGCTGGCCAAACCGGCCTCGCCCAAGCGCGCTTGCCACAAACTCGCCTGCGGCTCGGGCCGGGTAATAAGTACGCGCCATTCACTCACAGGTTAATGCTCATTTAATGTCGCGGCCGTAAACCTCAGCCAAAATACGGTCGGCGCCTGCGGCCAATAAGCGCTCGGCCAACGTGATGCCCATGGCCTCGGCCTCGGCCACGGGGCCGGTGATCTCATCGTGCAACATCGTGCTGCCATCCACCGCACCCACGAGCCCACGCAGCCACAGCTGGTCGCCTTGGTGCTCGGCGTAGCAGCCAATAGGCACTTGGCACCCGCCCTCTAAACGACGGTTCATGGCGCGCTCCGCATTCACACGCTCGGCCGTGAGTGAGTCGTGCAGGGGCGCCAGCAGCTCAATTAGCTCGGCATCATCGCTGCGGCACTCGATCCCCACGGCCCCTTGGCCGCCCGCCGGCAAGCACTGTTCGGGGCTTAAATAGCTGGTAATGCGCTCTTTTAGCTCGAGGCGCAACAAGCCAGCGCTGGCCAAAATAATCGCATCAAACTCACCGGCATCGAGCTTAGCCAAACGAGTTTGTACATTGCCACGCAAGAAATTTACGGTTAGATCGGGTCGTTGCGCCAATAACTGACACTGACGACGCAGGCTTGAGGTGCCGACAATACTGCCGGCGGGCAGCGAGTCTAAATCGCGGTAGTCGTTACTGACAAAGGCGTCGCGAGGGTCTTCACGCGGGCAAATAACCGGCAGGCCCAAGCCGTCTGGAAACTCCATCGGGACATCTTTCATCGAGTGCACGGCAATATCGGCCGAGCCGTCCAGCATGGCTTGCTCTAGCTCTTTCACAAACAACCCTTTGCCGCCGACTTTGGCCAACGGGACATCTAAAATTTTATCGCCGCGGCTTTTTATGGGTAGCAACTCGACCTTAATGGTTGGGTGGTGGCGCAACAATTCGGCTTTGACATACTCCGCTTGCCACAGGGCAAGCAAGCTTTTGCGTGTGGCAATTTTAATGGTGCGGGAGCTTGGACTCATATCACTCTCAGTATTGGCTGGAATTTAACGCGGCCACCATGATAGCAAATCAAACTGCCACATAACTATTTAGCGCGCCGACCGTGCCTATTAGGCCCCCGGAACAACGCCAACTCCGGCTAAACCGGCCGCTACAACTGCTGCAATACCGCCTTAACATCGCTGGCGTGGCGTCGGCTAACGGCTGGTGCCGTTTTGGTATCGGCCAAACGCACCTGTAAACCGCCATCCGGGCAACGCTCTAACGCCTGAATATGACGCACCGACACCAGCGCATTGCGGTGCACCCTTAACAGCTGGTCGCCCAGCTCCTGCTCCAGCTCTTTCAGCGTGGTATCTAACAGGTGCTCACCACCCGTGTGGTAGACCGTAACGTATTTTTGATCGGCCAAAAAATAGCGAATGTCATTTAGCGCAATGCGCTCTATGCCACGGTGAGTTTTGGCGGTAATGCTGGTGCGTGTACTCGCCCCCCGCGCCGCGGCACGCTGCATTTTGTTTAGCTGGGTTACCTTCGCCAGCGCCGCCTCAAGCTGCTCGCGACGTACCGGCTTGAGCAAGTAACCCACCGCCGTCGTCGCAAAAGCTTCCAGTGCGTGCTCGCCAAAGGCGGTACAAAAAATAATGGCGGGAGGGTCGTCCAGCTCACTAATAGCCCGCGCAGCACTCAAACCGTCGCTACCGGGCATGTGAATGTCCATCAGCACTATATCCGGGTCGTATTGGACCACCGCCGCCAATGCCAATTCACCGTCGGCCGCCGCGGCGCTCACTTGGTAACCGCTCAGCTGATCGATCATTCGCTCTAGCCGCGCTCGGGCTAACGGCTCATCATCGACAATTAACACGTCTAACATAGAGGCACCATCACTAAACTTTTTTATTCGTATTGCCTAAAGCGGAACGACGCTGGGCAGCGGCAATGTGAATACTCACAGAAAACTCGCCCGCCAGCTCTTCTACCGTCAAGTGCGCGCTTGTGCCATAAAATGCCTGCAAGCGGTGGCGCACATTATCGAGCCCCATTTTATGCCCAGGGCGGAGACTCGCGGCAGACTCGGGCGCGATGCTATTGCGGACCATTAAGTGCGCGCCGGTATCATCACTCTCAAAGCGAACTCGCACCTCACCACCGCTGCGATTATTCTCGGCACCGTGATAAATGGCGTTTTCAACCAGCGGTTGCAGCAACAAATTGGGTAACTCTAGGTCCGCCGGTGGCGTTTGTACATCCCAGTTTAGCTGTAGCCGCTCGCCTAAGCGCAACTGCTCAATGCGCAGGTACGCGCGGGTTAACGCCAACTCGCGCTCGGCACTGACCATACTGGTTTGCGCTAAGGCGGCGCGAAATAAATCGGCCAGATCCTCCACCAGGCGCTCGGCCAAATCGGGATCAGTGGCGATTAAGCTGGCAATACTGTTCATGCTGTTGAACAAAAAGTGTGGCTCAATCCGCGATTGCAGCGCCTGAATACGCGCGCGCAACTCCGCCTGCTGCTGTGCCCGCAAACGCTGTAGCAAAAACAAGTAACGCAACAGCATACCCGCGATAATCGCCGCGATTAACACGTGGGACGCCACTTGCCACCAGTCGATAAAGCCGCGGCCAAGGCCTTTAAGTACCCACTGCCCAAAAGCAGAAAAGAAGCCAGTACACAGCAAAGTAACGGTGTACACCAACAACCATGAAACGATTGGCGGCAAACGCTCCAGCATGGCGCGAGCGGCACAGACCAACGCAGCGCTGCCCAAGGTTATCCAGAGCACCAGTGCCGAGACCAGCCCTAAATGCGCCCAGCTTAAATTCGCCAACCCTTGGCTGGCCACACTAAGCAGCACCGCCAACAGCTCGGCCGCCACCACCAGCATAAACAGTGCTTCTATACTGCACAGGTTAGGTAGCAGCTTTAAATCGTCCTGGTTAAGCTCCGTGTGCGCTTGTCTCGCCGGTTTCCCCATAGCAATCCCCTACTGCCACCTTACTGCCAATTTTTCCATAGGCTATAATGCCGCCACTAAGATGCAGCGCCAGTGTTATTTTGCCTTAGTGTACCTCAGCACAGACAGGCCCGTCGGGCGCGCCATCGCGCCACCGGTCCGGCTGGCGCAAAATACCAAATTTAACCGCGAGACAGACTATGAGCGATAACGAACAGACCAACCAATCCTGGGGCGGCCGTTTTACCGAACCCACCGATGCCTTTGTCGAGCGTTTTACCGCCTCGGTCGGCTTTGACTGGCGCCTCTACCAGCAGGACATTAACGGTTCTATCGCCCACGCTACCATGCTCGAGAAGGTCGGCGTACTCACCGCCGACGAAAAAACGCAAATCATTGAGGGGCTCGAGGAAATTCGCGCCGACATTAGCGCCGGCAACTTTGAGTGGTCAGTTAAGCTTGAAGATGTACATATGAACATTGAGGCGGCACTGACGCAAAAAATCGGCATTACCGGTAAGAAACTGCACACTGGCCGCTCGCGCAACGACCAGGTCGCCACTGACATTCGCTTGTATGTTCGCGACCAGATTGACTTGATTGCCAGCGAACTCAAACGTCTGCAAAGCGGCATTTTAGAGCTGGCCGAGCGCGAAGCCGACACCATCATGCCGGGCTTTACCCACCTGCAAACCGCACAGCCCGTGACTTTTGGCCACCATCTGTTGGCTTGGTACGAAATGCTGGTGCGCGATGCCAGCCGGTTGGCCGATTGCCGCGCGCGCTTAAACCAGTCGCCCCTCGGCGCCGCCGCGCTGGCGGGTACCACTTACCCCATTGACCGCGCCTTAACAGCCGAGCTGCTGGGCTTTGATAAACCCACCGCCAACTCGCTGGACTCGGTCTCCGACCGCGACTTTGCCATCGAATTTTGCGCGTTTGCCAGTATTTTGCTGACGCATTTATCCCGCGCCAGCGAGGAGTTAGTGCTCTGGACCAGCGCGCAGTTTAACTTTATCGATATGCCCGATCGCTTTTGCACCGGCTCATCGATTATGCCGCAAAAGAAAAACCCCGACGTACCCGAGCTGGTACGCGGTAAAACCGGCCGGGTCAACGGCCATTTAGTCGCCTTGCTTACCCTGATGAAGTCGCAACCGTTGGCCTACAACAAGGACAACCAAGAAGACAAAGAACCGCTGTTTGATGCCGTGGACACCGTTAAAGACTGCCTGCGCGCCTTTGCCGACATGGTGCCGGCCATTCGCTCGCGCAAAGACAGCATGTACGAGGCCGCGCGCCGCGGCTTCTCGACTGCCACCGATTTGGCCGACTACTTGGTGCGCAAAGGCATGCCGTTTCGCGATGCTCACGAAGTGGTAGGTAAGTCCGTCGCCTACGGCATAGAAACCAACAAAGACCTATCAGAGATGAGCTTAGACGAGCTGCAACAGTTCTCCGATACCATCGGCGACGACGTATTTGAGGTACTAACCCTAGAGGGCTCCGTCGCCGCCCGCGATCACATTGGTGGCACCGCCCCGGCACAGGTAAGAGCCGCTATTGCCCAGGCTCGCAAGCAGCTCTAAAAAACTACCCAAAAGGTCGGCCTATCCTAGGCCGACCTCGCACCTGCCTTTAGCCTTTCAAACCGACCAAAACATCATTTAATGCACGTTTTTTGCGCAAAAGCACTGGACTCGGCACCCAATTCATCTATGCTTAAGGAATAATCTGCACCGGCGGAGAGTCGGCTTTGCCTGTGCATTAAAAATAAACTCGACGTCACGATTGCGCGCCCGGCGAGCTCAATCGTGGCAACTCGACCCACCTGACGAGGTAGCTAAGCTTGGCCAGTGAAGGCGACGATATTAACGCGCTAAAAGCACGTATTCGCGAACTCGAGCAAACGCTTAGCGAGCAACGCGCTATGACGCAAACCTCGCCTGCGGTAGCCTCCGATTGCGCCCAATCGCCCAACGAGCTGGCCGAGCGCGACCGGCGTTTTCGCTACGCTTTAGCCGCCTCTCGCGATGGCTTGTGGGACTGGAACATCAACAGCGGCACCTGCTATTTCAGCCACGGCTACTGGCTGCTCTTAGGCCATACTAAACCACCAAACTTTGCCGACTTTGCCACCGTTGAACAGCAACTGCTGCACCCAGAGGACCGCGATGCCGTGCTCACCGAGCTGCGCTCTGCCATTGCCAACCGCCGAAGCAGCTTGCGCCTAGAGCACCGCATGTTAAATGCGCTGGGCCAGACCGTCTGGGTCGACAGCCGCTGTGTCTTGGTCGAGCCAGACGAAAACGGCTACGCCACCCGCTGCGTCGGGACAATCAGCGACATCAGCAACGAAGTAAACACCAATGCTGAGCTGGTGAGCGCCAAAGCCGAAGCCGAGCAGGCCAGTAAAACCAAAAGCCAGTTTTTAGCCAGCATGAGCCACGAGATCCGCACGCCGATGAATGCCATCATCGGGCTTGGACATCTATTGCAAGACACCCCGCTCGACGAAGTGCAACGCGGCTACCTCCACAGTATGGGCATCGCCGCCGATGCTCTGCTGCAAACCGTCAATCAAGTATTCGATTACGCCAAACTCGAAACCGGCAACATTACTTTAGAGCACAGCCATTTCGATTTAGAGCGAGTGTTTGAGCGTTTATCCCATCAGTTTGAAAGTCGCGGCCTTAATCAAGATACCGACACCAAGCCGGTTGATATCAACTTCGCAATTGATGACGACGTGCCTCTTTTTATGCGTGGTGACGCCACCCGCCTTAATCACATTATCAGCCACTTGGTCAGCAATGCCCTGCAATACTCCTATAGCCGTGAGATTTTAATTAAAGCCGAGCTGGTCCACAGTGATGGGGACACCATACGCCTGCGGATTGCCATTACCGATTACGGCCGCGGCATATCACCCTCCACCCTCGATCGATTGCGCCGGGATTTACAGCGACCACCGCACCGCACCATCGGCGAGAAAAGTGGCTTCGGTCTGCAAATTTGTAAACTGCTGGTTAAATTAATGAATGGTTCACTAGAGCTAACCAGCTTGCCCGACAAAGTCACTACATTTTCATTTACCGCCGATTTTGAAAAAAGTCATATCGGCGCAAGGCGCATTAACGACAGCGAATACAACTGCCGCGCATTGCGTTTATTAGTGGTGGATGACAACCAACTCGCGCTAGATATTCTCAGCCAGTCAGCGGGCAAGCTCGTCGACCATGTCGACACCGCCAGCGATGCCCACGTAGCGTGCGAGAAAATTCATCGTGCAGAACAAGATAACCGACCTTATGATTTGGTCTTAATCGATTATAAGATGCCTATTAAAAACGGCCTAGCCGCTGCTCGCGACATTAAAACCGCCTGTGACTTAAATAAAAAACCACGAATATTTTTAGTATCATCATTAAGTCGCGACGAGATTTTCTCCCAGCCACACAGTGCAAACCAGAAAGACGCGCAACTTATCGATGACTTTTTGAGCAAACCCGTCAGTGAGTCACGTCTGTTTGACGCCATTTGTAAAGCGCTACCAGAATGTTTACAGCCTAATCAAAAAACCGAACCCGAAGCATTCGAGCAACTGCAAGGGCGGCATATCTTATTGGTCGAAGACAATATCGTAAATCAGCAAGTCGCGATCGGCATGCTACGCAAAAAAGGCGTACAAACCACAACGGCCAATAACGGCCAAGAGGCGCTGGACAAACTACACAGCGGCGAACACTTTGACGCGATACTAATGGACATCGAGATGCCGCTAATGAACGGCATCGAAGCCACCACTCTTATTCGTGCCGATGAGCGTTTTCATAATGTCCCCATCATCGCCTTAACCGCTCAAGCCATGCACGAAGACCGCGACCGCTGTTTGGCGGCCGGGATGGATGATTATATTAGTAAGCCGATTAAGCCTGTGCAGTTATATCAAACTTTAAGCGCGAGCCTGATCACATCGGCTTAGCACGACAGTGCTGGTTGATAAACTCCTGATGGGTTGGCATATGATCAACAGAGCGCCGTATCACTGATTTAATCCCTTCCAAACGCTTATGTAACTCTTCTTCCGGCATATTATCCACCAATGCATGGTAACCTTTCGGTGTAATCCCCTGACCGTACATTACTTCAAACCAACTCAGGTCATTGAACATTTCACCATTATGGCGAAACACACGCCCATTAGCCTTAAACTGATCAATTTTTTGCGTTAACGAGTCTGGTATGGTCATGTTTCGGCAATAGTTCCAAAACTCCGAATCATCTCGGTCCGTAACACAATAGTGCAGGATTAGAAAATCACGAATTCGCTCATAATCAAACGTTGTCTGACGGTTATACTCATCCACATCCGATTCATCGCAATTTTTATTGGGAAAAAAGCTCATAAACTTGGCCAGCCCTGCCTGAACCAAATGAATACTGGTAGACTCTAAAGGCTCCATAAAGCCACTGGCCAAACCGAGAGCTAAACAGTTTTTATTCCAAAATTTCTTGCGCTTACCGGTCACAAATTTGAGTAATTTTGGCTCACCAACGGGGGCGCCATCCAGATTATCGAGCAAAGTCTGACGCGCCTCATCGTCACTGATAAACTTACTGGCGTAGACATAACCGTTACCGGTTCGATGTTGAAGTGGTATACGCCACTGCCAACCCGCTTTTTGCGCAGTAGAGCGAGTATAAGGCCAAGGCTCTGCAACACTTTCACAGCCCACTGCCACAGCGCGATCGCAAGGCAGCCAGTGAGACCAGTCATCGTAACCAGTGTTAAGCGCCTGTTCGATTAACAAGCCACGAAATCCCGAGCAATCGATAAAAAAGTCCGCTTCATAAACCGCGCCACTCTCTAACTGAACCGACTGAATAAACCCGTTATGTCGAAGATGAGTATCGACAACTTTCCCCTCCATCCGGGTAACGCCACGAGATTGTGCGTACTCGCGTAAATAAGCAGCATATAAACCCGCATCAAAATGATAAGCATAGGCCACGTTCGACAGTGGTGAATTCCCCGCTTCGATCGGTCTCATAAATTTTTTCTGCAAGCACGCTTGCGACGACAAGGTATAATCGTCTATCCCGGCGGCTTTGCCTTGAGCGCGCATTTTCAACCAATAGTGATAAAACTGTACGCCACTCATATCTTTACCAACACTGCCAAAGGCATGAAAATACGAACTATTCAATGCACCCCAATCGACAAACTCGATACCTAACTTAAAGGTTCCTTGTGTTTTTTTAATAAAATCGTCTTCATCAATGTCAAGAAGCTTGTTAAACAGTAAAATTTGCGGAATAGTTGCTTCACCCACACCTACAGTTCCTATATCCTCCGATTCTACCAGTAGAATTTCGCATGTACCGGGACGAAGCAACTTGGCCATTGACGCCGCAGCCATCCAACCAGCCGTGCCGCCGCCAACGATGATTATTTTCTCTAAGGGTGCATTGGACATTAACGTTACCTCTGGAACAAAATCTGAAAATCACGGCCGTTACTCTTAACGACCCAATAATCTCACCAAAAAGTCGGCATAGCTCGGCATACTAGAAGCAATACCGTGAATTTTTTTCTCAAGCTTATTTAACGCCTTATTCACATCACCAGAGGCAATACGGTCTAAGGTTATATCCGTTAGCGCTGGTGCGCCCATTAAGCCATACAATAAACTTTTCCACTGCTGAGGCTCTACCGCATCTGTCGCAGCGGGCAACAACCGTCCAGTACGTGAAAAAACCTCACTTTGAGACGGTACATCACCGGCAGCTCTGTAGCTTTTGTTCACCAATGTAAACATAGTGGCGTTAAAGCTAAATGCTTCATTTATATAGGCAGACATATTCCGATTATACGACTGAATAAGAGCCGGCTTCACTCCAGCATCAGGCAGCTGATCAACAAACTGTACCAACGCCGCCATTATTAAGCTTAAACGTGAAAACGCCGGACCTGGTATTTGTAGCGCTCGCTCGCCCAAGCGCAAACAGTTTTCATCCCATATTGATGCTAAAGCGCAATAAGATTTCTTAGAAAACTGCCAATCAAAGCGCGCAAGAGGTTTACTAGCGCAGAGATCAGCTAACGCTTTCTCACTATCGCTGTACAAACTGCTTTGCTCTATCCGAGCACTGTTAAGGGTATCGTGCAGAACATTTTTAGCCGTGCTTAGCTGGCGAGCGGCTGAATTTGGTGGTGCCTCTCGCCAAGACTGCGCAACCTGAACCGCTGAGCAGCCTGACAACAACGAGTGCATTGCGACATTTTTGCTCGCTTCTTGTAACACGCCATTGGCACTCAGGTCGACCCAAAAATCAGCGCAAATCTTCTTGCCAGACGAACACAAAAGCGACGCTATTTGACCACGATTTAGTGAGATAACGGGGGGCTCATTAACGGCGGATACATGTGTTGCCCCCAGCCGTGTTAGTTGATGCTTTAAAAAATTAACGAGCCTATCTGTCTCTAGGTGAACTCCATACCGCAACAACGCTTGTAAGTCTGGCCGATCCGCGCCCGCCACCGCAAACTTGCCCTGCTGCGCAGCGGTAGCCGCCACACTCAATGCGTCGAGATTATGAACACCTCGCTTTGCATAATTCGAATACGCTGCCCCTACCAAAACACTGTCGCTAGGCTCCAACCCCAACCCACCGTGAGGAACAAAAAAGCGGTTATGAACACTGCGACAATCAAGCCCTAGCGAGTAACCTCCCCGGCATTGTCTGATAAGATCCAGCTCACCGATTTGCATCAACTTGAGCAAGCGTAAAACTTGCGGGCTAAGTGCCTCCAGAGGCGCAGTATCAACGTTAGCGCAGCCACCAAGTTCAATGCACGTTACCGCCACATTAAAGGGCTTAAGCGCAGCCGTTAAAAATGCCGTCGAAAACCATAACTCGACACCTTGGCCCACTATCGCAATATGCTTAAGAGGTTGTTCTGACATTACAGTTTCGTCCCATACAAGCTTAACGACGAAGGAGGGTAAGCCGCCGCACCCATTTTTATTTTAGTGAGCGCCTCGGCATGGGATGGCAAGTGTCGTAACTCGGCAACACAGCCTTTATGGACACGCTCTAGATAGCGTTCAACATCAGCCAATGCAGGCACATTGACTCGCGAATCGTAACGTTCGGGGATCAAACCCTGGCCGAGATACACGGCCAGCCAACTGGCGGGCATAAATAATCCTTGGCGGTACTGCTCTACATGCCCGCATGTTCGAAAAAGGTTCACTTTTTCGGTCAAAGATTCTGGCAACTCCATGGCCGAACACGTCCGCCAAAAGGCACTATCATCGCGGCGGTTAAGCCAATAGTGAAGGATTAAAAAGTCGCGCACCCGATCATATTCGAGATTCATTTGACTGTTATAAACCTCTCTCTCGACACCGACACCCTCATGACCGGGGAAAAACTCCAGTAGTTTCTGAATCGCCACTTGGATTAAATAGATACTGGTAGACTCTAACGGCTCTAGAAAACCAGACGACAACCCAATCGCGATACAGTTGTGCGCCCAGCACTGATCGCGCTTACCTGTCTCAAACCTGATAACACGCGGGTCACCTAGCGCGGGCCCATCCAACTCAGCCAGTAGGCGACTGGCAGCCTCATCATCGGACATGCCCTGTGATTGATAGACTAAGCCATTGCCGGTACGAGTTGTCAGCGGGATACGCCAACGCCAACCGCACTCGTGGGCAAACGCTTGGGTGTAAGGATGGGGAGCGGATACTTTTTCACAGGCCACCGCAACGGCGCGATCGCACGGCAGCCAATGACGCCAGGACTCATAGCTGACGTTTAATGTTTGTCCAAGTAACAACGACCGAAACCCGGAACAGTCGACAAAAATCTCAGCCATCAATCGCTCGCCGCTGTCCAGCTTTATTGCCGCGATAGCGCCTGAGCTAGTATTGAGTTCGGTATCGACAACCTTACCTTCGATTCGCTGAACGTCGCGGGCAAGTGCATAATCTCGTAAAAATTTTGCGTATAGCGTTGCATCAAGATGAAAGGCATAACCGTATTCACCACGAGGCCCGTCGGACGAAGACACAGGGTAATCAAATTTACCCGCAAGGGCGGCCTGCACAGCAAAGGAGTAGTCACCAAACGATCGAGCTTTTCCCTCCGCATGAAGCCTGAGCCAATAGTGATGAAAGTCTACGCCATTTATATCGTGTCCACATAAACCAAACGGGTGAACATATGACGAGTCTTTATCGCCCCAACCGTGAAACTGGATACCAAGCTTATAAGTGGCATTAGTCGCCCGCATAAACTCGTTCTCATCAATTCCGAGCATGTCGTTAAATTGTCGAATGTGAGGAATCGTAGCCTCGCCCACACCGACCGTGCCAATCGCGTCAGATTCGACCAGCCTAATACGGAAATGCTCTGGATCAAGAAACCGTGACAGCGCGGCGGCCGTCATCCAACCAGCCGTCCCGCCCCCCACTATAAGAACATCTCGTTTATTCTTGTACTGCATGAGGCCTCTTATATTTTAATATCTCAGTACTATTTACCATTCGGGGCATTAATCACGCCTAGCCTCAACTTATCATACGGCCAAAAAAAATGCGCACTCGAAAGTGCGCATTTTTCACAGCTTTAGCTGTGGCTTAAAAGTTTGCTCGTACCACAAACGCAGCCCTACGGTCTTGCTTAAACCAAGTCCGACCAGCCTCCGTCCCTTCATCATCTAAAATCATGAGAGTTTCGGTTTGCGTATCCAGAATATTAGTAAACTGCATCCCCACCTGGACATTATCTGTCACATTATAGAACACAGATGCATCCATATAGCCTGCATCATCATTCCAAAGCGGGTAAGTACTAATCACATCCCGTGTGGTTAACAAGTACTTAGAGCGCCAGTTATAAGCAACGCGAGCACTCCAGTCGTACTTTTCATACATTAGCACCAAGTTAGCAGTGTGCTCTGACTGACCTTGTAGCGGCACGCTGTCCAAACTAACCCGCGCCCCGGTATCGCCATCGCCACCAATATAATCAGCATCGTCGGCCGGAACTTCGTTATTTGGCACCCCACTGGCATCAATGTAGGTGTAGTTAGCTTGAACACCAAACCCATCAAACGGCTCTGGCAGCATGTCAAAGAACTGCTGATATGCCAACTCAACACCGTCCATTGTACCTTCACCGCCATTACGGGTTCCGGTCACATCGGCGGTTTCAGTCACACCCGTGGTCGGATTGGTGTAAGTCTGCGGGAACGCCCCATAAATAAAGAAGTTATCTAAATCTTTATGGAACAACGTAGCTGTCAACGAGCCAACAGGAGAGAAGTACCACTCCAGCGACAAATCATATTGAGTTGACTCCATTGGATCTAGGTACGGGTTACCCCCATCGCCGGTCCAACCACTGACATAGGCACCTTCAATGCCTGAGTACTCAGTATCAGGTGGCGGGTTGTCCGGGTCAACCTGAGGCTGGTCCACCTCAACAGACAATGTGCCCAAGTCTGCCTGGTTTTTCACTTCCCCCATATCTGGTAATGCTATGGCCTGAGCGGCGGCAAAGCGCATGATTAAATCATCAGTCAACTCAACCTTTAAGTTAAAGCTAGGCAAAAAGGTATCGTAGTCTGATACTGCCCTGAGAAGGCTTTCAGCGTTGTTACCAAAGCTTCGCTCCTCATCTGATAAGTAATTAAAGCGGTCGCCCGCCCAATTATTTTCTTCAGCATCGGCGGCTTCTTTGATAGTGGCATACTCGCCGTTATCAACCTGCCCTTGCAAATAAGCTTCTACCGAGTCGCTAGTTAAAGGCAAACCTATATCCGACGGAGCCGCATCTTCTGGCACCAAATCAGGGAATGTCACAGAACCTATGGCTTCACGCTCAAACTTCACATACCGTAAGCCGACGTTACCGCTAAAGCGAATCGCATGCTCATCCGAACCGAAGTCTAACCGTACGTACGCCGCATGATTGGTCTCGGTCGTGTCGAATATCTGACCTGGACTAAAAAGCCCATACTCATTATCTAACTGGACATCTGTCCGATCAGGATAGGGAACCCAATCACCAGCGCCATTTTTAACAATGTCTCGACGCAAATAGAGCAAGTCTTTAACAAAATCTTCCGTTGGATGAATCAACCCACCGCCCGGAATGTCAACGACACCACCACCGTGGAAGTCACTCCAATCGACAACCTCATAATCCTCAGATTGCTCATCAACGTTGGGCAAGAACAAGGCTGGGTTACCACCAGAAAACTCAGGGCCTACGCTACCCCAGTTCCAATCGGTATTGCGCACAGTTTGTTGGCGCTCAGCATAGCGGACGCCAGCCTTAACCGAGCGCAACATACCAGCGTCACCATCAAAGTGATATGTACCATCAATGCGACCCGCAACAGAGTCGCCCTCAGAGCGCTCGTAGTGATCCATCGCCGAACGCCACCAGTAAGAGTTTGGGTCTTGGAAGTAATTGCTATCGCCAGCCTCATCATTAGAGAAGCCCGGATAGCCAGTATCATAAATACCACCGCCGTTTTCCCGATCGGCATCACGCACACCGTTCCAAGGATCAACCAATGTTAAGTGCGGGGTAGAGCCAGTCGTGTCGTAATCTTGCAGCGCGTGAATACCTAAATGCACAACCAGATCATTATCTACCGTCTCGGCTTGCACATACTGCAAGTCAGTTTCTAACTCAAAGCGGTCGGTAGGCGTCCACTTAAAGTTCACCGCAAAGTCGTCAACCACGGTATTGGTTTCTTTAAAACGACGCTCAGATTGGTATTTGTGGCCAAATAACGCAATCCCCTGATCTGCACCGACACCGTCATTCCAAGCACGGGGAATACGATCAGCATTGTCGTCAGCAGCGCGCCACCCTTCTGAGTCCCCCATAAAACCAGATTCAAACAAGCCTTCGTCATCGAAGCTAAATTCGGTACCGGCCACGGGACGAGTAAAACGCTTATCGGTTTCAGCATCTGGATCGTAATATCCCCCTTGATACTTCATGGCCGTCTCGGTCCAAGCCAAAGACGCATCAGAGCGCATAAATTGGACAGTCGCTTCCATCGTGTCATCGGGGCTTGCCCACTGAAAAGCAGCCGCATAGCCTTGCCGCTCGCGGTCATCTTCTTTCATCAGGATATTTGAGCCATTGGGCATAAAGACGGTACCCGTACCGTCACCCACAAACTCTTCTGCACCCGGCAAAACCGAGGCATCATATAGCACGTAAGCATCACTCTGAATGCCGTGAGACTCGCCATAAAGCTTTGAGTAAGCAAAGTTCACCAGGAAGCCAAATTCACCGGCGTCTGTATCCCAGCGATCACTGTACAGGCCCGATACGGTTGGACTGGATTTCTCCGCCATATCACCGTAGGAGATATCACCACCCAGTGACATCACTCGACCGTCAGAATCAAACGGTTTGCGAGTGCGCAGGCTCACCGTGCCACCAATACCGCCTTCAATCATATCGGCCGTTTGGTTTTTGTAGATATCCACGCCGCCCATCAACTCTGGCGATACATCCTGAAAACTTAAGCCCCGACCAGAGTTTGCAGTGAAAGAGTCGCGACCATTAAATTCACTTCGAGTCGCGGTCATACCGCGAATAATGGCACCAGAGCCTTCCACACTGAAGTGATCTGGGTCATCGGGACCGGCAAAGCGCTCAATGGATACACCGGGCAAACGCTGCATGGCCTCAAGCACACTGCGATCGGGCAATGAGCCGATGTCCTCTGCCGATATCGCATCGACAAAGGTATCTGCATCGCGCTTAATATCTTGTGCATTTTGTAGGTTTTGACGAGCGCCCTGCACCACGATCTCTTCTAGCATTTCCGTGTTTCCGGCAGCGTTATCCTGGGCTGAAGCAACAACACTGGTTAGCACGAGCAGGGAGGATGCGAGGGTTACAATCCCGGGTTTCATACCGGGGGTACGGGTACGAATAGTCATAGCATGATCTCTTTTATAGTTATTAATACATGAGCTTTATATGTGGCATGACCAGCAAGGCTGATATCAGCACGACAGCTAGCGCCTGGGCACGGCATGTTAGCGCTGTCACACCTTAAGCGTGGCCATTACCGTTAAATAATGCTCGTTTAAATCTTAATAGTCAAACCCCAAAAAAATCATATTTAACGCATTATTTTCGGCTTTATTGCAAATTTTAGGTTTGAGCTAAGTCTATTTATACGACAGGATCTATTAATAGTCAAGATGACCATTAACAATTAATTACTTTGTAAACTCCACACCAGCAAAGGGTTAGGGCTGAAAAACACAATTTTTGATAACACCCAGCGCTCGAACGACAACAACAAAAACAGTAGCGCGACCGCTCATGGCGACCGCGAGGCAAACCACACACAGGAACGGCACAACAGGCCCAAGACACACAGCTACCCCCAACTCAAAAAAACACCAAGATAGGCAGGACATGTTATCGCTAACACGCAGGAAAGACAAAAACCGAACAAAAAACCGTAGCTTTATACAAAAAACACCCAGAAGAGATAGTTAACGTTAACATTTGCGAGCTTAAACAGCTGAAGGGGTTCACGCTTTACAGAACTAGGACAACACAGGGCAAGAAGGCACCCACCCACGCGAGAGCATAGGGTGGGTTACCGCATTAATTTACCACAACATTTGTGAGGTAAGCTTTTTGCTCGCCAATCACCGTTGTTTGTCCTGCAACCGCAAACTCACTGCGGGCGCGGATATCGGCTGACGAGCTACCTATCATCACCTCAAAAACGCCGGGCTCTAAAATGTACTGCAGCTCTTGGTCATAAAAACCCAGCTGATTGGCCGCAACTTGGAAGCTCACCGTACGACTCTCGCCCGGCTTAAGCTCTACGCGTGCAAAGCCTTTCAGCTCTTGCACCGGGCGCGTAAGTGTGGCGATTTTATCGTGCAGATACAGCTGAACAACCTCTGTACCGGCACGTTTACCGGTGTTGCTCACTTTAACGCTGAGGGTAACACTGCCACCGGCTTTAACGGGACTGCCTTTAACCGCAATATCGCCGTATTCAAAGTCGGTATAGCTTAAGCCGTGCCCAAAGGGGTACAGGGGCGACGAGTCGCTAAAGGCATAGCCTCGTTTGGCGGTTTTTTTATGGTTGTAGTACACCGGAAGCTGTCCTACCGAGCGAGCAATCGTGACCGGCAGTTTTCCGCTCGGATTCACATCGCCAAATACGGTTCGCGCCACAGCGTGGCCGGCCTCTTGCCCTAAATACCACAGCTCCATAATCGCGGGAGCTTTTTCGGCCAATACCGGTATCGCCAGGGGCCGCCCGTTTTGCAAAAGAACGACCGTAGGAGTGCCGGTAGCCAATACTTTCTCTACTAACTCGCGCTGATCCCCCAACAACTGTAAATCGGTGCGATCCCCTAAATGGCTTTCCGCCCATCCTTCGCGAGAGGTCTGCTCATTGCCCCCGACCACGACCAACGCCAAATCACTGCCTGCGGCAAGTTTAACGGCCTCATCCATCAAGCCGCGCTTATCCTTGGCCGTTGCTAATACGATGTCGTCGCTATTCCAGCGCTCTTTGGAGCGAGTATTGGCAGCGGCCGAATCAACACCGGCCTTACCTGCGTCAATAGTAAGACGAGTACCACGGGCGAACGTCACCTCAGCCTTGCCCTCGAGATAGCGCTCAACACCTTCGAGAATACTCACCGTATGACGCGGGACATCGCTATAGCCCCCCAACATTCCCTCATCGGCGTGTGGGCCGATCACCGCAACCGATTGCAATTGCGCTGCATCAATCGGCAATAGTTCACCATCATTTTTTAGCAAGACAATGGCCTGCTCAGCAACGGTTTGCGCCAATGCTTTATGCTCGTCATTGCCAATAAACTCAGCAACACCGTTAGTATCAACGTAAGGCGTTTCAAACAAGCCGAGCATAAATTTTTCATGCAACACGCGAGCAACAGCAGTATCGATTAACGACTCATCCACTTTGCCCTGCTCGACTAAATCCACCAGCGCGGGGTAAGTATCACCGTCGGGCAGCTCC
This sequence comes from Gilvimarinus japonicus, assembly GCF_042847215.1. Lineage (GTDB taxonomy): Bacteria > Pseudomonadota > Gammaproteobacteria > Pseudomonadales > Cellvibrionaceae > Gilvimarinus > Gilvimarinus japonicus. The sequence continues at coordinate 329,647 of NZ_AP031500.1, read as the reverse complement.
ATATCCACGCCCGCTTGCAATGCGGCCACGGCGGCCTCTGCCTTGGTGGCGACAATCTGATGCCTCGTCATCAGCTCGGTAATGGCGTAATAGTCACTAACCAACACACCATCAAAGCCCCACTCACCACGAAGAATATCGTTCAGCAATTTACCATTGGCATGCGACGGCACACCGTCAATCTCATTGTAAGAGGCCATAACACTACGTGCACCGGCAAGTTTTACCGCTGCCTCAAACGGAAACAAAAATATTTCGCGCAAGGTACGCTCACCCACGGGGGTCGGTGCGATATTCATACCGCCGGAGGGCTCACCGTGACCGGCCAAGTGCTTTAGTGTGGCGATCACCCGATCTTTGCCAATCACATCGCCCTCGCCCTGAAAGCCACGCACAGCCGCAACACCCATTTCGGCAATCAAGTAAGGGTCTTCGCCCATGGTTTCTTCAATGCGGCCCCAGCGCGGATCGCGCGCCACATCCAAAATAGGGGTTAACGCTTGCTGCCCGCCACGGCGACGCACTTCGGCGGCGGTCACGGTGTACATCTGTTCAATTAATGCAGGGTTCCAGGTACTAGCTAAACCTATCGCCTGGGGAAAGCTGGTGGCATCGCGCGCGGCGTGACCGTGTAACGCCTCTTCATGAAAAATGGCGGGGATACCTAAGCGGGTATTTTCAAGCAACCAGCGCTGAGCATCATTCACAAACGCAACGGTTTGCTCAGGCGTCTTATTGGTAGTGATTTGCTCTTTATTTTCCGCCGGACGAGCAATTTGCCCAACCCCAAGCCCCAAAATAGCGCTGGCTTTGGCGTCAGTAAATGCTCCATCGGTCATCTCTAAATCTTGACGGGCGGCCCAAACCGCCTGCAACTGAGCAACCTTTTCCTCAAGGGTCATGCGTCCCAATAAATCTTTGACCCGAGCGTCAACGGACAAGCTCGAATCTTTATACGCGAGATCATCGGCAGCAGAAGCCGACGCTGCGCCGATTAAACTCGCTCCAATTAGGGTCATCATCGATAAAATTTGCGCACGGCGAATCATCATATTGCGTCTCTCCATATTATTATAAAACTAGCACAACACTGCTCATCATGGGCATAAACAGCGGGGAGCCTTAATATCTGTATAAAAAAATGGGCTCGCTGCTCTCGCACCGAGAACACCAAACCCATTTTAGACAAAGGGCACCTAAATGACCTTTAAGCAATCATTAACGAACAAAACGGTTAATAATGTTTTCGTACAGCTCTTGCTGGCCACTGGTTTGCGCGGGCTCGCCATTGGCGTTACCGATAGCGGCTAGCGCTTCCAGGCTCAGATCACCCGCTTCAAATTTAGCACCGTCACCGCCATCAAAAGTGGCGTAACGCTCTTTGCGCATGGCTTCCAGCTTAGAGTTTTTCAGCAAGTCATCGGCAATAATTAACGAGCGAGCAAATACATCCATCCCGCCAATATGACCGTGGAAAGTATCAACCAAATCAGTCGAGTTACGACGACGTTTCGCATCGAAGTTAACACCACCACCGGCCCAACCGCCGGCGCGCAACAACACCAGCATCATCTCGACTGTTTCATTAATGTTGTAAGGGAACTGATCAGTGTCCCACTGGTTTTGGTAATCGCCACGGTTGGCATCAATCGAGCCCAGCATGCCGGCGTTCGCCGCCACTTGCATCTCGTGATCCATGGTGTGGCTCGCCAACGTCGCGTGGTTAGTTTCGATATTCAGTTTAAAGTCTTTGTCCAATCCGTGATGACGCAAAAAGCCGATAACGGTTTCACTGTCAAAATCGTATTGGTGTTTAGACGGCTCCATTGGTTTTGGCTCGATCAGGAAGTTACCTTTAAAGCCATTGGCACGACCGTAATCGCGAGCCATGGTTAAGAAGCGTGCCATGTGCTCTTGCTCACGACCAATATCCGAGTTGAGCAAGCTCATGTAGCCTTCGCGGCCACCCCAGAACACATAGTTTTCACCACCCAGGGCGATGGTCGCATCGATAGCATCTTTTAACTGCGCACCAGCAAAAGCAACCACGTTAAAATCTGGGTTAGTAGACGCGCCATTCATATAACGTGGATTCGTAAACAAGTTGGAGGTGCCCCACAACAGTTTCATGCCAGAGGCGTCTTGCTTCTCTTTGGCCCAGCCGGTCCACTGCTGCAAACGCTGCTGTGTTTCAGCGCGGCTGCCACCTTCTTCAATCACATCGACATCGTGAAAGCAGTAAAAAGGCGTACCAATCTTAGTGAAAAATTCGAACGCAGCATCAAGCTTCATACGAGCGCGAGTTTCTGCATCCTTGCCTTCGTTCCAAGGAAATTGCAGCGGACCGGGGCCAAACGGGTCGTGACCTGCGCCACAAAAAGTGTGCCAGTAGCAGGTGGCAAAGCGCATATGCTCTTTTAACGTCTTACCGGCCACAACGCGGTTTTCGTCGTACCATTTAAACGCTAAAGGGTTATCCGATTCAGGACCTTCGTAGGCAATTTTGCCAACGCCTTTAAAGTATTCTTTATCACCAATGAGTACACTCATATCACATCACCTTTGCTAAAATTAGCAGCTTTCCCGCGGGTGCTACTTAGTCTATTAAATCGTCTTATGGCTCTAGAAAACCTCTAGACACTCTTAATTAGACGCACACCAAATGCGCCCTGATATTGCTGGCCGGGCTCAAGCACTTGCAGCCCTTCACCAGTATTCAATGCATCGATACCGCAACTCATGGGCTCAACCGCTAACGATTGCCGCTCAGGTGGCGTGTATAACTGCAGAAAATTCATGCCGTGCACGCCGGTTCGCTGCCATAAAGCCAACCCAAAACCTGCACTTTTATTAAAAAACCGAACACACTGCTCACCTTCAACACTACCGTCTAAGGCAAAACAATTATCCAGCGCCGTATCACCCAGTAATGTCGGTGCACTAAAACGTTGATCGGCGACATAATCACCGGTGGGCAGCATGCGATCGTCGATTGCGCAGCGCTGTATGTCAGGAGTCTGCAAATGACACTCTGCCAAGTCACAGCCCAACGTGTAGTAAGGGTGCCAGCCCGTACCCAGCGGAATGGGCTCAGCATCACGGTTGGTAACTGTTAGCTCGACGTCTAGGGCACCTTCCGCACGCAAGGTATAGCTCAGCTCAACATCGACGGCAAAGGGGTAACCCGGCTCGGCCTTGCAAGCGTAGCTCAAGGTAATACTATGTGCCTCAGCGGTTTGCTCTTGGCCGACAACACGCGCTTCTGTGCGATGTAAAAATCCATGTAAAGCGGTTTGCGTGGCCGCCTCGTTCACGGCAAATTGATAGCGCTTGCCGGCAAATTGATAGCGTCCATCTCGCAACCGGTTTGGGAACGGAAACAGCACCGCACTGCGATAACCTGGGTTATGCGGCAACTCGCCGGGTGCGACACCGTCAATCACATTGCGCACTCCTTGGGGCGTCGCAAACTCCAGTGCATTGATCATGCCACCCAATGCTGGGTAGAGCGTTAAGCTGGATTGCCCGGCCCGCAATTGAATTGCTTTAGTCCCTGTCATAGCCGATTAATCCAAACGAGGCAGCTGTTCCTGCCAGGCTTGATAAGCCGCTTGGTATTCACCGGCCTGGGCGCTGTTCGGGGTAATAACATCGATGCAATCCAAACCGGCAAAGGCCTCGCTCGCGCTGGCATAATAGCCACTGCCCAATGCCGCGCCGCGCGCCGCGCCGGCGGCGCCATCTGTGTCATAGACCTCGATCGCCGCCTGCGTGGTATTGGCAAAAGTCTGAGCAAACACATCGCTTAAGAACATATTGCCTTTGGCGACTTTAATCACCTCACAACTACCGCCCAAACTTTTTAACACATCAAAACCTTGGTTAAGGGCAAAAACGATGCCCTCTTGCGCCGCCCGAACCATGTGCCCCAAGCCGTGACGGTTAAAGTCGATATTGCGAATATGCGCACCGAGGTTTTGATTTTGATAAATACGCTCTGCGCCATTGCCAAACGGATGGAACACCAAGCCCTCGCTGCCCACAGCGACCTTCGCGGCCAAGTCATTCAGTAACGGGTAGCTTACCTCACCACCGGTGGCGAGCATTTGTCGCAACCAGCTATACAAACGCCCAGTACCATTAACGCACACCAAAACACCGTTGCGGCGCTCAGCCTCTGTGTCGGTGACGTGAACAAAGGTATTCACCCGCGATTGACGGTCGGCCGCGTTATTATCGGTAACACCGTAAATCACCCCTGAGGTACCTGCCGTAGCGGCCACTTCACCGGCCTGCAATACATTTAAACTAAAAGCGTTGTTGGGCTGATCGCCCGCGCGATAGCTGATCTTGACTCCGCTTTTTAAACCGAGTTCAGCCGCAACAGCATCGCTAACACTACTTTGCTCGCCGATATTGGGCATTACGGTAGGCAGTAACGCCTCTGGTATACCCCAGTGCTCCAGCAGCCGCTTGGCCGGCGCACGATCGAGGTAATCCCAAAAAGTACCCTCTGACAAACCCGACGGTGTTGTGGTTATCTCACCCGACAACCGCATGGCGATAAAGTCCCCCGGCAACATTGCTTTGTGCACCCGGGCAAACAACTCTGGTTCATTTTCTTGCACCCAACGCAATTTAGCGGCGGTAAAGTTACCCGGTGAGTTGAGCAGGTGATCAAAACAATAATCGTCGCCCAGCGCCTCTAGCGCTGCTTGACCGTAGGGCACCGCCCGGCTGTCACACCAAATAATAGAAGGACGCAGCACTTGCTGTTGGTCATCCACCAACACCAAGCCGTGCATCTGATAAGAAATGCCCACCGCGTCAATTTGCTTCAGATCGACACTGGTAGTGGCGGCAATTTTTGCCAGCCCTTGCTTAACGCACTCCCACCAGGTGTCTGGATCTTGCTCGGCAAAGCCAGCTTGAGGGCTACTGATGTCCAACTCTGTGTCTGGATAAGAGACTGCCGCCAGAGTGCGGCCTGACGCACCATCAATAACTGCTAATTTGGTAGACGAACTACCGATATCGAGACCGAGAAATAACATGGCATTCCACTTATTGTCTTAATGCTTGATTGCTGACCTACCCTACTGAAGCGGTCAGAACACGTAAATTTGGGGCAGTATGCCTTATTGTCCTTTTGACCACAAGGTTTTTGCTTGAATTTTACCCCAATTTCGTCCAGATTAGCTGGCTGCTGATCTGCAGCCAGCTAAAAAGCACGTTATATTTGAATATAAAAATGATATCATATAGAAAAATATCATTTTATTTATTGACTTACATTTACTCAACCACCCCAGCCGGATAAAACAGTGCCAGATACCGACCATCCTTACACCAATCACGTCGAGCCCGCACTTACGCCTGATAACGTTATCAAGGCGCTGTCGATCGACAACCTCATCTTTGGACTCGACCACGGCACGCTGGATATCATGCTTATTAAGCACCGCGACGGTATCAGCAAAGGCCGCTGGGGGCTGCCCGGCGGCTGGATTCGCTACGATGAGAACCTGCGCGACGCCGCCACACGTCACCTCAGCGAACTTACCGGGGTGCAAAATCTGTATCTAGAGCAGCTCAAAACCTTTGGTCGAGTCGACCGGTTTCCCAGCGAACGCGTGGTTACCATCGCCTACTACGCCTTAGTAAGCGCTGAAGACTATAGTTTAGTCGCTGGTGACAATGCTGCAGACGCAAGTTGGTTTAGCGTCCACGAGCTACCCGAGCTGATCTACGATCATGCAGAAATACTGCAGTACGGCATTAAGTTTTTGCAACAGCAGGTGCGCTGTCGCCCCATTGGTTTTAACCTGCTGCCCGAGAAATTTACCTTATTGCAACTGCAAGAGCTGTACGAAGGTATTTTAGGCACCAAGCTCGACAAGCCCAATTTTCGTCGCAAAATAATGAAGATGAACCTGCTTGCCAGCTGCGACGAAAAACAACAAGGCGTCGCTCACCGAGCCGCCAAACTCTACCGTTTTGATGAGCAGGCCTACCAAGCGCTCACCGAAAAAGGCTTTTCGTTCGAGATATAACCCGCCAAACTAACGTGCGGGGCGCACTCTTGCCCGCCTCGCCCTGGCACCGGTTATGATTTTATTTTTCTTTCCCCCTTGAGCTTTTCACTTTTTCTGTCTATCTTATGGTTTTAGTGACCATAAGATGAGTTCACATAAAATACCCCAATTTTCGTGTCAGGCACCGCCCAAGCTTGGCACGACGGACAACAAACTGAAAAAAATAAAGCTGGTCTCGAAACAACGCCCAAACCAAAACGCTAAATACAACCGCGCCAACGGTCTGCACAAGCCCTCTCGATAAACCGCTTGTGGGGCAAAGCCAGCTTGCCAAGGTCGCAACGCGCGGGTATACGCCAGCCGGACGATAACAGGCACGGCTAACGCGAGCCCAGCATAAACATTAGAGCTATTTGCAATGCCATCAAACAAAGCGACAAAAATTCTTCAGTTCGTCGCCCTCACGGCGCTAATTTTTACGACCTCAAGCGCCCTAGCACTAGGCGAACCAAGCTATTTAACCGACACCCCCGAGCCCACCGATTTACGCTTGGTGGACGGCCGCAAAACTGCCACCCTATACCGCGCTAACACAGCCGATAGCGCTATTGTGTTAGCGCTGGATGATTTAAAAGACGATATAAAACGTGTGACAGGCAAGAGCCCAAGCGTCACCAGCGACCTCACTAAACTAGGTAAACAAGCGGTCATCGCCGGCGAGATTGGTCGCAATGAATTGATTGATCGGTTAATTGCGCAGAAAAAAATTGACGTCAGCGAGATTGCCAACCGCTGGGAAGGTTACTTAATTCAAGTCGTACAAAGCCCACTGGCCGGGGTCGAACAAGCACTAGTCATCGCCGGCAGCGACCGTCGCGGTGTCGCCTATGGCCTGTACAACATTAGCGAACACATTGGCGTCTCGCCCTGGTATTGGTGGGCCGATGTTCCCGTTAAAAAATCGAGCGATCTCACCATTAAAGCCGACACCCGCATAACCGATGCCCCTAAGGTTAAGTATCGCGGTATCTTTTTAAACGACGAAGCACCGGCGCTAACGGGCTGGGTGACCGAAAAGTTTGGCAACTACAATCACGAATTTTACGAGCACGTTTTTGAATTACTCATGCGCTTAAAGGCCAACTATATGTGGCCGGCCATGTGGAACAACGCGTTTAATGACGACGACCCGTTAAATATGGTACGCGCCCACGAACACGGCATTGTTATGGGCACCTCACACCACGAGCCAATGATGCGCGCCGACAAAGAGTGGAACCGCTACGGCCAAGGCGATTGGGATTACGCCACCAACCCCGACAACTTGGCCAAGTTTTGGCGCGATGGCGCCGAGCGCAACAAACCCTACGATAGTATTTTTACCATGGGCATGCGCGGCCAAGAAGACACCCCCATGAGCGAAGATCAAAACATTGAGCTGCTGGAAACAATCGTTAGCGATCAGCGCAAAATTCTAAGGGACGTGTTTTCCGATCGCGATATCACCGACGTGCCGCAGCTGTGGGCGCTGTACAAAGAGGTACAGGGTTACTACGAAAATGGCATGCGCGTACCAGACGATGTCACCTTGCTCTGGGCCGACGACAACTGGGGCAATATTCGGCGCCTGCCCACCCCTGCCGAGCGCGAGCGCAGCGGTGGCGCCGGGGTTTATTATCACTTTGATTATGTCGGTGGGCCGCGCTCTTACCGCTGGATGAACGTTACCCCCATCGCCAAGATCTGGGAGCAAATGAATCTAGCGGATGCATTTCAAGCCGATCGTATTTGGATTGTTAATGTGGGCGATTTAAAGCCGCAAGAATTCCCCATGGAGTATTTTTTGCGCTTAGCGTGGGACCCATCAGATTGGCCTAAAGAGCGACTTACCGAGTTTGGCCAGCTATGGGCGGAGCGCGAGTTTGGCGCCGAACACGCGGCCGATATTGCACAATTAGTAACGGGCTACAGCCACCACAATGGTCGCCGCAAACCCGAGCTAATGTCGCCCGACACCTACAGCCAGCTTAACTACAACGAGGCCGATCGAGTCAGTGCCGAGCTAACCGAGCTCGTCGAAAAAGCCGAGGCTATTTATGACGATATTCCTCGCGCCCAGCGCGATGCGTTTTTTCAATTAGTACTGCATCCGGTCACGGCGACTTACCTTGTTAATGAGCTCTACAACGTTACCGCCAAAAACCGTTTGTACGCCAGCCAAGGCCGCGCTAACGCCAACTTGTACGCCGAGCGCGCGCAAGAACTGTTTAACGCTGACGCCGAACTAACCAAGCGCTATCACAAACTCAACGGCGGCAAGTGGAACCACTTTATGGCGCAACCCCATATTGGCTACACCCACTGGAACAACCCGCCCGCCAACACCATGCCGGTAACTTACGATTACCAAGCCCATGGCGCCGCAGACATGGGCGTCGCCGTGCAGGGCATGAGCGGGGCTTGGCCGCAAAACGGCACGCTGGCACTGCCCGAGTTTAGCCCCTATGGGCCCACCAGTTATTACCTGGATATTTACAACCGCGGCACGGAGGCCTTCGAGTTTACCGCCACCCCCAGCGCCGATTGGATTTCCTTAAGCCGCCGCGAAGGTCGCATTGAGGTGAGCGAGCGTGTGTTCGTTAGCATTAATTGGGACAAAGCCCCTACCGGGCACCAAGACGCATCGGTACTGATTAAAGGCACTGGTTGGGGCGGCGCCACTATTAATATTAAGGCGTTTGTGCCAACACCGGAGGCACGCGCTGAGGCTACCGGTTTTGTCGAGTCGAATGGCGTTGTCAGTATTGAAGCACCCCACTACAGCGCCAAGCAATCGGCGGCCGGCGGCGACTGGCAAAGCATCGACAACCTCGGGCGCACCCAAGGCTCGATTTCCGTCTTCCCCATTACCGATACCGAATTTAGCGGCGACAAGCAAGCCCCTTGGATCGAGTACGACGTTTACCTTTTTAGCCGCGGCGAGATCACCCTGACCGGTTTGTTTGCCCCCAGCTTGAACTTTGTGCCGGGCCGCGGCTTGCGCTACGCCGTCGGCTTTGATGATGCCGAGCCGCAAGTAGTCGATGTACTTGCCGATCTGTCCAAACCGGCGTGGCAGCAGGCGGTTAGCGACGGCGTGCGGCGCGCCAGCAGTGTGCATCACATCGATCAACCCGGCCGCCACACATTGCGAATTTACGCCGTCGATCCGGGCGTCACCCTGCAAAAACTGATCATCGATACGGGCGGTTTAAAACCAAGCTATCTCGGCCCCCCCGAGAGCTACCACCGCTAAACCAAACCCTGGAGCAACCTCAGGAAGCTTTCCCCGGTCGGAGCGATCCACCGGGGATTTTTTTGCCTAAAATTTGCGGCACTAAATAGAGTGAATCTCGTCTACACTAATAATCTCAATAAAAACGCTCGACCACTCGCTTTGTTATTGACATTTTAGGAGCCAGCATGATCTCTCGAACTGCATTCACAGGCCTCGCAATCGCCGCCGCATTAACCGGCTGCAGCAGCACTATGCCCAATATATCCTCCTCACTGCTCGATACCACTGGGCAAAATGGCCGCGCTTGTATCGATACCAGCGACATCCGTGGCTACGGCGTACTGGACCAGGACGTTATCTCCATTGACGCCCGCAACAACTATTACCTCGCCACGGTCATGCCTGGCTGCAACAATTTAGAAACCTCAGCACGCGCCATGTTTAGCAGCCGTTTTTATGAGGTGTGTGGCGGCGGCATGGACCACGTGCGCACTGGCGGCGACAACTGCACCATTCGCAATATTTTTGAGTTTGCCAACCGCGAAGAGGCGTTTGCCGCTCACGATGCCGCCATGGCTGCACGCAAAGCCGCCGCAGACAACGCCGAGTAACACGCCCCCGCGCAAATCACTTATTACAACTGTCCAGCGCAACCCCCCAGCCCCGGCGCATAAAGCGCCGGGGTCCCCTACCGAATTTTACAAATCTAAACTGTCACAGGCCTGCGCGCTGCGCCATGCTTCTGCATGATCAACCACAGCTCAGAGCTACAAGCTAAAAACACAATAACAAGGAGCCCCACATGATAAATCACTTAAAACACTGGCAGCCCATTTCCCTCGGCGCGGTATTAGCGGCCGGAATCAGCTTATCGGCCCACGCCCATGATATTGGCCAGTTTGCCTCTCACAGCGATATCGGTCCCGTCGCACACAAAGGCCAAGTTGAATTTAACGCCGCCGAACAGAGCTATACCGTCAGCGCCTCAGGTAAAAATATGTGGGGCAAAAGCGACGAGCTGAACCTTGCTTTTAACGAGCTATCCGGTGATTTTATTGTGCGCGCCCAAGTGCAATTTGAGGGCGACGGCACCGACCCACACCGCAAAGCGGGCTGGGATGTGCGCGAGAGCCTAACCCCCGATTCCGCCCACGTATTTGCCGCAGTCCACGGCGATGGCTTGAGCTCGCTGCAGTTTCGCCCCAGCGCGGGCGACGACACCGATGAGTATCGCCTGAAGGTAGCCGCCCCCGATGTTATTCAGCTAGAGCGGCGCGGCGACACCTATATTTTTTCGGCCGCTAAATTTGGCCAGCCCTTTCAGGTCACCCAAGTGTCTCACCTGACATTAGCCGATACTTTGTACGTCGGCTTAGCGGTCTGCGCTCACAATGCAGATGCCACTGAACGCGCGACATTTAACAATGTGCGAATCATTAAACCCGCCGATAAAGACTTTACGCCCTATCAAGACTACATTGGCAGTAACCTTGAAATCATGGACATGGAAAGCTTCGAGCGCCGCATTGTCTATCGCGCCGCCAACTCGATTCAGGCACCCAACTGGACCCACGATGGCGCCACCCTGATTTTTAACTCCGAGGGTTTACTGCACAACTACGATGTTAAATTGGGCGCTGTTAGCGAGCTAAACACCGGCTTTGCCACTAACAATAACAATGATCATGTCTTGTCGTGGGACGGCCAACAGATTGGCATAAGCCACCACGCCAAAGAGGAAGACGGTCGCTCCACGCTGTATACCCTACCGCTAACCGGCAGCGATAAACCCACCCAGGTCACCAAGCCCGGCGTCGGCCACTCGTATTTGCACGGTTTTTCACCCGACGATAAATCGCTAATTTTTACTGCCGACCGCCAGGGTCAATACGATATTTACTCAGTCGACATTGCCACCGGCAAAGAAACCCAGCTGACCAACACCAAAACCCTTGATGATGGCTCGGAGTACAGTCCAGACGGCAGCAAGATTTACTTTAACTCTAACCGTACCGGCACCATGCAGCTGTGGCGCATGGCCCCAGATGGCAGCGCACAAGAGCAACTGACGTTTGACCGCTATAACGACTGGTTTCCCCATGTGTCGCCCGATGGCAAGAACATCGTATTTTTATCTTATATGGATGATATTGACTCGGGAGACCACCCTTTTTACCGCCATGTTTACTTGCGGCAAATGCCCGCCAGCGGCGGAGAGCCTACCATTATTGCGTACCTATACGGCGGCCAGGGCAGCATCAATGTCCCCAGCTGGTCGCCAGACGGCAAGCGTATCGCGTTCATCAGCAATACTAAACTTACACAATAGCCATAGTTCGCGGCTTGACACTTTGCCACAAGGATCGTCTACACTGAGTGTCTGCCGCACTGCGCCCAGACACTCAACCCCGGAAAATAATTATGAAGTTAGCGCGAATTGATATAGACCAAGTCCTGCCTCTGCGTCATCTCGTGCTATGGCCAGACCGCACCGAGGATTTTTGCCGGGTGAGCGGCGATGAAGACGCCTTACACTACGGCGCCTTTATCGATGACCAGCTGGTGTGCGTCGCTTCGATCTTTATCGAGGGCGGCGACGCTCGCCTGCGCAAATTTGCCACCCTGCCCGAACACCAAAACCAAGGTATTGGTAGCGCCTTGTTGGCCCACATTTTAGACGAACTAAAAGAACATGGCGCCAAGCGCTTTTGGTGCGATGCCCGCTCATCGGCCACGGGGATTTACAGCCGCTTTGGCATGGCCGTCGAGAGTGAGCCATTCAGTAAAGGCGGGGTCGATTACGTTAAAATGGCAAAACGTTTGTAACCTCCCCTT